>JAZOQZ010000103.1:0-18048 GCA_045656345.1 Clostridia bacterium | reverse complement strand
GATAAGTATAAAAGAGAAATTTGGATTGGTGTTATCGTTTCGTTGATAACAGCCGCTATTATAAAACTTGGGGATTGGTTTGTAAAAGTACTACCAACAATTGGAACATCAGTATTTGAAACAATATCAAATATATTATATTCGTCTGCAGCGACATATTCAGACAATATAATTTTAAGAATTATCTTGTTGAGTGGTTTTAGTGCTTTGGTCGGTTTATCTACAAAAACAATTACTGATGGCTTAAAGATATATAAAACCGCTCTTCGTCTTGAAAAAAAAAGTAAAAAGTTTTCTGATGACAAATTGAATGAAATAAGCGAACAAGCTAATGCAGAATTAGAATGCGAGAAAAAGTCTAATAAAATTGAAACTATTCCTGAACTTGTTCAAAAAGGGAAAAAAGCAGGTAAAAGTGTTATTCAATTTATTATAGTAACTGCATTTACATACTTGTTTATTATATTCTTTATAACCGCTCCAATGAGCCTATCAAATGAGTTTGAGCTTGATCTAGTAAAAATTGCCCCTTATGTTGAAGAAAATGACGTTAAACAATTAAAATCGGATTGGGTATGTATGAGAAGCAAGGCTGATTATGATACGATATATGAATATATAGAGAAAATTAAAACAGAGAATAATTTACCATAATTTTTTGTTTTAACTAAACGTCAACATTGACATTTAGATTATAAAGTCTTTATAAATTAGGAAATATTGAAAGGATAAAGATTATGAAAAAAGCTATTGTAATAATTGCAGTTGCCTTGACGGTAATAATTGGATTAATTGTTTCAGGTAATATTGCACTTAATTCATTTAGGGCTTTTTTGATGGGAGAACCTAATGTTATCCAAGAGGTTGTTTCGCCTAACGGAAAATATATTGCGTATGTTTTTGAAGCAAACGGAGGAGCAACATCAAAATTTACATATAGATTATCAATATTGAAGAATGGTAAAAAACTCAAAGCAGGAGATGTTGGTAATACATTTATAACTTATACAGAGTTTGATGTGGAGTGGATTGATGATAATACATTGAATGTTAATAATCTTGCATCAGTGAATATATTCAAACAGGAAACAAAAATTGATGATGTTAATATACGTTATAATTACATAAAGGATTGAGAATTTACTTGTGTCAAGTCTATACAATTTAAAAGATTAGTTTGCCGATTTTGATATTTACATATACTATCGGGATGCGAGAAAATCCAGTATTCTCGCGGGTTCTAAGGGAAAGTGCTAAAGGAAAAACAGTAAAAAAATAGGCTGAAAATAGTAGGTCCATATTATGCTTTAGCATAACAAGGTTCTCCGAAATATAGAAATCTTTGATTTCGTTATATTTCGTGATGGTTCTTATTATTCACTGTTCTCCTGTCTTGACACGAGTAAAAATTATGTCGAATGCTGAATAACTATGTTGAAAGGTGTGAAAATATGAAGAAAAAGATTGCAATTGGTTGCGGAACAATTGTGTTAATTTTAATAATTGCTTTTATATCTTTCATAATTTGGTTTGATAGTATGATAAGCGATAACTTATCAAAAAAAGAAATTTTTGAGTTAGTAAATGAAAATTACTCTATAATTATAGAAGATGTTAGTGAAAACGATTTTACTGATACAGAAAAAATTAAAGGTGTAAAAGAAGTTTATTCTAATACAGATGTTATTGATGTTTATTGTGGTGGAACAGGCATTGGCTCTGCAACCAGTTACTATGGATTTTATTATTCAGCAGATGATTTACCTAGGGATGCTTGGTGTGGCAGTAATTTCGGACGAACACCAGATGAATTGATTCCTGAAGGTAAAGGGTTTGCAATTAAAAATTCTAATGATGATAATTATTATTACACAGAAAAAATAAGAGATAATTTTTATTATTATGAAGCACATTTTTAAGGCATCTAAATCTTATATACCGCATTTGCTGTTGGAAGAGGTGGAAAAATGAAAAGAGCCATTATGTTTTTACTACATATACCGTTAGTTGTATTTGCGTTATTTGAATATTTTATGTTTATGTGGTTTTGGGGCGGTGATGGTGCATTTGTTTTTTTTGGATGTGGAATTAGTTTTATAATCTATCTTGCATTACATATTTTTGCATTTATTAAAATGGAAGAAAAGTTTAAAAAATTTATAATATATAGTGCAATTATTCTTACGCCAATTTTGAGTGTTATTACTATCTATTTGATACTTGCACCATTGCTTGGAATAACAATACAAGTTGCATAAAATATAAAACACAGTGGGTATTGCATTTACTCGTGTCAAGTCCATACAATTTAAAAGATTAGTTTGCCGATTTTAAATATTTACATATACTATCGGGAGCGAGAAAATCCAGTATTCTCGCGGGTTCTAAGGAAAAGTGGTTAAGGAAAATCTAGTGAAAAAATCAGGAAAAAGTAGTAGGTCCTATTATTCACTGTTCTCCTGACTTGACACGAACTTTGTCCAAAATTGCGAAAGGAGATGTAATATGAAAACAAAAAACTCATGGTAATTGCACTTGTGATTTTAGTAGTCATTTCATGTTTAACTATCTCATGGTATTGGATTAATAATTTTATTGATAATCATAATATGTTGGAACAAGATGAAATTGTTGAGATTTTCGAGATAAATAAAGAGCATTTCGAAAACATCAAAAATACTATGTCTGATTTTAGTTATGATTGGAATATATGCAAAAACAGAGAAATAGGTAGTGGGTGGAAAACTTGTGCTATAAAAGGCGATCTTTATTTAGGTATCAGGCGTCAAGAAAACTTTGACCAATTAGATATTATGAGAAAAAACAACTGAAAAGGAAGAGTCTATAAAATATGTTCTTAAAGGATTAGGATTTAAAGATATAGGATACCGTGATACATTTGATGCTGAATATATTGATTTTACCAAGCAAGCATCTTTAGGAAATGTTACAGGGATACTTTATTGTATTAGAGGAAATCCGACAAGTCATCCATACGGAAATAAAGTAACTGATTTAGGGGATGGTTGGTATTATTATGAAACGCACCCAGGAGACTCTTAATATTTATATAAAATTTAATACATTAGTCTGCCGATTTATTATATTTACATATACTATCGGAGCGAGAAAATCTAATAATCTCGCGGGTTCTGACAAAAGAGAAAAACAGACGGGTTAGGTTAACCCGTCTGTTTTTGTGATAGCATAAATCGCATCAATCAATTTTTTGATTTCTTTTTTTGTTGTACGGTATCCCGGGCTGATTCGGATAGTTCCCTGGCTATCGGTACCTAATTCCAGATGCATGAGGGGAGCACAGTGAAAACCGCCTCGGGTGCTGATGCCATACCATTTAGACAACAGATTTGCTATTTCTTCAGAATAGTAATCTTTAATATTAAAAGACAAAATTCCCACATGATTCTGAAAGTCACCGTTATGATAAAGCGAAATATCTTTCATTTCTTTGAGTGCTTCGTATGCCGTTTGGCATAATTCCCGCTTATGATGGAGTAATGCAGAAGGTGTTTGTTTGATAACAAAACGCACTCCTTCACCAAGTCCTAAAATACCGGGTGTATTTAAGGTGCCCACTTCAAATTGGTCGGGTAGAAAATCAGGCTGCACAAAACTGTTGGACAAGCTGCCTGTTCCGCCTTCTAACACAGAAAAAAGGGAAATATCCTCCGAAACATACAAAACTCCTGTTCCCTGAGGTCCCAGCAAGGATTTATGTCCGCTGAATACTGCCATCGTGTGGTTCATTTGAGTTAAATTGATATCGATATTGCCGATTGCCTGAGAAAAATCAAATAGCACCGTCCAACCCGATTGGTTGGCTTTCTGATAAATTTCCTGATAGGGAAGTATCCGCCCTGTCACATTGGATGCCACATTCACAATCAGTAATCCTTGATAGGGAATTTCGCATTTCGGTAATTCCCTAAAATCAGGCGTGTGATCTTTTTTAGAAGGGAGGACACTCACCTGATATTTGTCATCGGAAAGTATCTGTCGCAACACGGAATTATGCTCCGTTACAGTGGTGACAATTTTTCCGCCATCAGGCAGAAATCCTTTGATAGCGAAATTCAAAGCGTGGCTGGCATTCATTGTAAAAACAATATTTTCATAATCAGAAATACCAATCAGTTTACCGATATCCTCCCGAACAGACAGAATCTTATCCGCATAATAAAAAGCCTGTTTGGATGAATTTCTGCCCACATTCACAGGATGAGATAATCCGTCCCATACCGCTTTTTTCACAGCAAAAGGTTTGTGATTGCTTGTGGCGGCGTTATCCAGATAAATCATTGGTGATTTCCTCATAACGTCCGTTGGACGTTTCTTTAAAAATGCCGACGAATCCTTTTTTTCGTTTTTCCAACAGCCGAATCATTTCGTTAAGTTGCTGTTTGGAAAAAATCAGTGAGTAGGAGCAACCGCCCATAATACTTTTGGGTGTTTTGACGATTTCGGGTTTATTTGCAGACCAAAATTGGTTTCGGATTTGACCTGCATACGATAACGACTGAAACACTGCAATATATTGAGAAGATTTCATAGAGATTCCTTCTTTGCTTTCCATATAAAAAATCCCCCTTACCATTCTATGTTTGATATCAAGAGCGGTGAGAGGGTTTTTTAGTATTTTTTAGTATTTTCAATTTTTTTATTCCGATTTTTTTCGTGGGGTTCTTTCGTCGGTAAAGCCCGATAATTTTGCTCGGCAAAGTCCTCCGAATACCTTTTCTTTTAAATCGGGATAGTCTCTTCGCAAATCATAAATTAAGTCTTTGATTTCCTGTCGTTTGCTTTCTCCGTCGTTTGGGCAAGGATTTTTAAACACAGGAAGTTCCAGGCGTTCAGCGGTGGACTTAATTTCCGCCTCAGGGGCAAAAATTAGTGGACGAATTTGCGTAATATCTCTTCTGCTTAAGTAGGTAACAGGGGAAAAACAACCGATATTACCTTCGTAAAAGAGCTTCATAAAGAAAGTTTCCACCACATCGTCGTAGTGATGTCCCAAGGCAACTTTATTGCACCCTAATTGTTTTGCATAATCCATTAAGGCGCCTTTTCGAAGCTTTGCACACAAGGAACAAGGATTTTCTTCTTTTCGGATATCAAATACAATTTCTTTGATTTGTGTTTTAATCACGTGATAGGGAATATCATTTTCTTCTGCCAGTTTTTTGATTTTGGTGGTTTCTAAAGGAGTATCAAATCCTAAATCCACTGTGATTCCCATTAGATTAAAAGGAATGGGATAAAACCGTTTTAATGCAATCATTGCCTGAAATAAAACGATAGAGTCTTTTCCGCCGGAGATACCAACGGCAATCACATCGTTTTCTGCAATCATATGATAATCATCAATCGCTCGTCGTAAGTAGCTGAGCATTTTTCTCATAAGGTGCAATCCTTTCTGTGTTATTTTCAGGCTCATACAGTTTGTAACCGGAATAACTATCGTAAGAAATTGTCATTTTGTAGCCTTGGCCCGGCAGAAAATAAGTTTTCACTTCGCAACCGGCATGCTTTGCCAAAAGCTTTTTGCTATCCCGGGAAAAATCGGTAAGTTCTTTGGAAAACTCGGTTTTATCATCAGCGGATAGTATCGTAAAATCTGCACTTGCAACGTCATTTTCCTGTGTCAGACGAGCAATAATTTTCGTGTCAGGATGATTTTGAAAAGTTTGAAAGAAGGAATCCAGCAAATTTATCAGTTTTTCCCGACTACCAAGCACAAACGCAGATTTGAATTCGTGATAGGTTACCCAAAGTTTATCAGAATATTTTGATTCAAGAGTTTCCAAATAGCTTTTCACTGCCAGCGAAAAATTAAAGGATTCTTGATGATATTTTTCTTTCGGATCACTTTCGGTAATTTGTGCAATACAGTCATCCATTTTTCGGTATAAATCGGAGAACGCTCTTTTTAGTTGTTTGATCTGAGTCAAATTTCTGGTGGTTTTTAATTCTTCAATCATCTGATAGATGTCACGGCTATCCTCTGAAAGAATGGATTCCATTACGGATTCTTTTCGGATCGGAGCCAAGTCTGAATTGGTGAAATTGAGATTTTCATCGGTATAAATAACCACGGTTTCTGTTTTTTGAAATTTTGTTCTGACAATTCGTGCGCCAAACAGGGAACCTGTACTTTTGGCACATAAATTCACTGATGATTTCTTGTTGGGCTCCAATTTTCCTATTTGCTCAAGGGATTCTCTTAGAAATATTTCTTCCATCCGTTTTCCGGGTAAAGCCGGAAGGGCAGTATCAAATAAGCAACGGGTAGGACTTTTTGCATAAACTAAGGTTCCGTTATTGAATACCAGCAGTGTATATTCTTTTTCCATTATGCTTCTCCCATCAGTTCTTTTGCAACTTTGTAGGACGCTTCCATCAATTCGGTAAGACGTTCTTGATTGCCGGAAAGATACAGATAACCAAACAGCGCTTCTAAACCTGTAGCATTGTGATATTCCTTAAAATCTGCATTCTTGGCCTTGGTATTTACCTTTGTGTTGCGACCTCGTTTGAAAATATCAGTTTCATCAGGGGTGAAAGTATCCAGTAATGCTTCTACAATCTGACTTTGTGCTTTTGCACTGACAAAATTTTTGGCTTCTTTATGTAAACGATTTACTTTTTTATCGCCGTGTTCCGTTAACTTTGTGCGGATAAACACTTCGTATATCGCATCCCCCACATAGGCAAGTGTCAGGGAAGAATAAGACTGATAAGGATTCATATAACTTAGAGTTCCTTTCCGTTATAAAGGTTTCTTTTTTAAGGTAAGAGCAATTCTGTTTTTGGATAAATCCACAGATAATACTGTGGCTGTTACAACTTGTCCTACTGAAAGCATTTCGGAGGGGTGACGAATGAATTTATCCGAAATCTGAGAAATGTGTACCAATCCGTCGTGATGCACACCTAAATCAATAAATGCACCAAAATCCACAACGTTACGAACGGTACCGGTTACCTCCATACCTTCTTTTAAATCTTTGATATCCAAAATATCTTTTCTGAGAAGGGGAGGAGGCAGTTCATCACGAATATCACGTCCGGGTTTGGTGAGTTCTTTTACGATATCCTGTAAGGTGGGAAGACCAATATTTAATTCTTCTGCCAATGTTTTTGCGCCATAACCGTCAATTTTCACAGAGAGTTCTCCCATATTTCCTTTTGCTACATCGGTTAAATCGTAGGAGAAACGGTTTAAAATTTCTTTGCAGGCATCGTAGGTTTCAGGATGCACACCTGTGTTATCCAACACGTTTTTGCCGTCGGGAATTCGTAAAAAACCTGCACACTGAGTGTATGCTTTCGGACCAAGCTTCGGCACTTTTAAAAGCTGAGAACGAGCCTTGAATGCTCCGTTTTCTTCACGGTATTTTACAATGTTTCCAGCAACAGATGCGCTAAGACCTGCAACATATTCCAATAAAGACGGAGACGCAGTGTTTAAATCTACACCAACCTTGTTTACACAATCTTCTACTACACCAAGTAACGCTTCGGATAGCCGTTTCTGAGGCATATCATGTTGATACTGTCCAACACCAATTGCTTTTGGGTCGATTTTTACCAATTCGGAAAGAGGATCTTGTAAACGTCTTCCGATAGAAACTGCACTTCTAAGAGAAACATCAAATTCAGGAAATTCCTGAGCCCCCAATTTAGATGCAGAATATACAGAAGCACCTGCTTCAGATACCACCATATAGGATAAGGGACGTTCCATTTCAGAAATCAGTTCTGCAATAAATAATTCGGATTCTTTGGAGGCAGTACCGTTTCCTATGGAAATAATTTCAACCTGATGTTTTTCAATCAGTTTCTTTAAAGTAACTTTTGCTTCTGCGATTTTATTCTGGGGAGGAGTGGGGTAGATGACTGTTGTATCCAACACTTTACCTGTCTGGTCACAAACTGCAATCTTACAACCCGTACGGTATGCAGGGTCAACCGCCAACACCACTTTTCCTTTGATAGGCGGTTGCATTAACAGCGCCTTTAAATTCAGACCAAAAATTTTAATAGCTTGCTCGGATGCCATATCAGTTAACAGAGAACGAACTTCCCGTTCCAAAGAAGGATGGATCAAACGTTTATACCCATCTGCAATGGCGTCTTTTACACAATTTGTCCAGATACATTCTGTTTTTAAATATTCATTTTCCAACACACGGATACAGCTTGCCTCATCAATAGCAACTGCCACTTTCAGCATGTCTTCTTTTTCACCACGGTTAATGGCAAGAATACGGTGAGAGGGAATTTTATGAACAGGTTCGGAATATTCATAATACATCTGATAAACTGACTCTGCATCGTCTTCTTTTGCCGCAGTGTTAATCAGCGCAGATTTATTATAAAGCTTACGGATTTTATCACGGCAGGAAGGATTATCACTTACATCTTCTGCTAAAATGTCCATAGCACCCTGCAGAGCATCTTCCGACGTGGGCACATCTTCGGTGATAAATTCTTTGGAAATTTCCAAAATATCACCTGCTTTATCTTCCTGCGCAATCATTCTTTCATAGAGGGGAGTTAAGCCACGTTCTTTCGCCACAGATGCACGGGTTTTCTTTTTCTGCTTAAAGGGACGGTAAATATCTTCCACTCTTGCTAAGGTGGTAGCCGCTTCGATATCTTTTAAGATTTCGTCGGTCATTTTATCCTGCTCGGTGATGGAGTTTATGATTTCCTGTTTTCTTTCTTCCAAATTACGAAGATAGGTGAGTCTGTCAAAAATTTCTCTTAACACCTGGTCATCGCAGGAATTGGTTAATTCCTTACGGTAACGTGCGATAAAGGGAATAGTGTTTTTTTCGTCAATCAAATTGACAATATTGTGTATGTATTTTTCCTGGATGGAAAATTCTTGTGATAACATTTGAATGATGTTCATAATCTAGGACTCCTTACAACAATCTTGCTTTTTATTTTACCTGATTTTTTATCTAATGTCAAGGAAATACAGACAGAATATTTTAATAACAATCATCAAACAAGACATCCTGTAACATTTTCTTAAAAACTATTGATTTTTTATAAAAAATAATGTAAAATAAGGAAGTAAAAAATATAATGTGTATCTCAAACTGATACGACACAACCAAAGGAGTTCCTATGAAACGTCTTGGAATTTTAACGGGCGGCGGAGACTGTCCCGGTTTAAACCCTGTTATTCGTGCGGTAGTTAAAACAGCAATCGAAAAGTATGGTATGAGTGTTGTCGGTTTTAAAAATGGTTATAAAGGATTATATGAAAACCAGACCGTAGAACTGACTTTAGAAAACACCTCGGGTATTTTACACAGAGGTGGTACTATTCTTTTTAGTTCCAATAAAGATAATTTATTTGATTACTTAGTTCCCGATGAAAACGGGAATATGGTAAAGAGAAATGTTTCTCATGTTGGTGTGGAAAACATCAAAAAGAACAATATTGATGCGATGATTATCATCGGTGGTGACGGTACCCTGACAAGTGGACGTGATTTTGCTCGTTTAGGCGTTCCCGTAATCGGTGTACCAAAAACTATTGATAATGACTTATCTTCCACCGATACTACTTTCGGTTTTGATACTGCAGTGGGTGTTGCAACAGAAGCGATTGACAGAATTCATACCACTGCTGAATCCCACCACAGAATTATCACCGTGGAAATTATGGGAAGATATGCAGGTTTTCTTGGCTTATCCGCAGGGATTGCAGGGGGCGCAGATGTTATTTTGATTCCCGAAATTCCTTATGATATCAATAAAGTTGCAGAACATATCAAAAAACGTATTGCGCAAGGCAAAGAATTTTCTGTTGTGGCTGTTTCCGAAGGTGCAAAATCTGTGACCGGTGAAGTGGTGATTCAAAAAGTGATTGAAAATAGCCCCGATCCTGTTCGCTTAGGCGGTATTGCACAGAAAGTGGCAGAAGATTTAGAGCAGATGGTTGGTCTGGAAGCTCGTGCTACCATTTTAGGGCACATTCAGAGAGGTGGAACACCTTCTTCTGCTGACCGAATTTTATCCACTCGTTACGGTGTGGCTGCAGTAGAACTTGCTATGGCAGGTAAATTCGGTAATATGGTTGCTTTAAAAGACAATCAGATGACCTATGCATCCTTAGAAGATGTGATCGG
Organism: Clostridia bacterium; assembly: GCA_045656345.1. Classification (GTDB taxonomy): domain Bacteria; phylum Bacillota; class Clostridia; order UMGS1840; family UMGS1840; genus SIG452. Next base: position 7,879 of record JAZOQZ010000103.1, on the reverse strand, counting down.
TGCCAACAAAGCAGTAGACCCCAATGGTGAGCTGGTACAAGCAGCAAAAGCAATCGGAACCTGCTTCGGTGACTAATGATAAAAAACACAGAATTCTTAAAAAATTCTGTGTTTTTTTAATAACATAATTTGACATTTCTCATTTTGTGTGCTAAAATAATACGTAATTTTTAGAAACAATATTCTGTAGGAGTGATTTCGATGAACCAAACCAATCAACCAAAACAGAATCTTTCGATTCGTTGGATATATATGATCATTGGCGTAATTGCGATGCTTTTTGCAGGAGTGCTTTACGCCTGGTCTATTTTAAAATCCCCCTTATCCGTAGAATTCGGATGGGGTGCATCCGATCTTGCTCTTTGCTTTACCCTGGCCATGACCTTTTTTTGTGTCGGCGGTCTGATTGGCGCACGTCTTTCAGAACGGGCAGGGCACAGAGTTGCCTTGATTACGGCAGGAGTTTTGTCTGCTGCAGGATTTTGTCTGACTGCTGCTTTACAGAATGTGTCTGTTGTAGTACTATATCTTACATACGGTGTATTGGCAGGTCTTGGCATCGGAATTGCCTATAATGTATCGATTGCCACAGTAAGTGCCTGGTTCCCTGACAAAAAAGGACTTTGCTCAGGTTGTCTGATGATGGGATTTGGCGCCTCTGCATTGATACTGGGCAATGTGGCTGATGGGATGTTTAAAAGTGCTGTCGGTTGGCGTATGACTTATGTGGTGTTAGGTTGTTCCATTTTTGTTGTTTTAGCTTTGGCAGGACTTTTACTGAAGAAACCATCTGCGGATGCCGTTTTACCCACGCCTAAAGTTCATAAAAACACACAAGCTGAAACGTTTGAAAAACAGGATTACACCTCCTTACAGATGTTAGAAAGACCGTCTTTTTGGATGGCATTTATTACCATTTCCTTCCTGGCTGCAGTGGGTAGTTCTGTGATTAGTTTTGCAAAAGACTTGGCACTTTCCGTTCAAGCTCCTGAATCCTTGGCAGTTTCTCTGGTAGGAGTGTTGTCTGTATGCAATGGAATCGGACGAATCCTTACAGGTGCAATCTTTGATGTGATTGGCCGCAGAAAAACAATGATTTGCGCCAATATTTTAACCATCGGTGCAGCAGCTGTTACGCTTTTTGCAGTATCTTCAGGCAATCTGTGGCTTTGTATTATCGGTCTTTGTCTGACTGGGATTTCATACGGTGCCTGTCCCACCATTACTGCCGCGTGCACTTCTTCCTTCTATGGTATGAAACATTTTCCCAACAATATGGCGATTATGACTTTTACCGTCATGGTTGGTTCTTTGATTGCCACCGCATCCAATACAGTGTTGGAATTAACAGGCGGTTATAACGCCACTTTTCTGATGCTTCTTGCTTTGACATTTGTGGCACTGATTTTAAATTTGTTTATCCGTAAACCGTAATAGAAAAAGCAGATTTTTCCCCAAAAAAGAAGAATCTGCTTTTTTTGTTTCATTGTTTGACATTAGAGAATTATTATGATAAAATGATAATAGAAATTTGGCTGTCTGCCGATACTAAAACTAATTCTGTAGTGAGGAGCGTATCGGACATGTGCACAGCTGTTACCTATCAAACCAAAGACCATTATTTTGGTAGAAATTTAGATTTGGAATATTCTTATCAGGAAACTGTTACAGTTACACCGAGAAATTATGTGTTCCATTTTCGGAAAATGGGAAAAATACAAAGTCATTATGCTATCATTGGTATGGCGTATGTTTCGGGAGATTATCCGCTATACTATGATGCCATTAACGAAAAAGGACTGTGCATAGCAGGACTTAATTTTCCCGACAATGCAGATTATAAACCATATTGTGAAGGAAAGGACAATGTAGCTCCCTTTGAGCTGATTCCATGGTTGTTGGGCCAATGTGCAACTGTGGCAGATGCCGAGAAGTTCATCAGAAGAATCAATCTTCTGGATGAAAATTTCAGCGAGGAACTTCCTTTATCGCCTCTTCACTGGATGATTTCTGATAAAGAACGCTCCATCACCTTAGAATCAGTGGAAACAGGTATCAAGGTTTATGAGAATCCTATTGGTGTGCTGACCAATAATCCTACCTTTGATTACCATTTATTTAATCTGAATAATTATATGAATCTCACCAAAGGAGACCCGAAAAATTTGTTTTTGGGAGCAAATCATAAGCTTCAATTAAACCCATATTCCCGTGGGATGGGAGCCTTAGGATTACCAGGTGATTTTTCTTCAATGTCCAGATTTGTAAAAGCAGCTTTTGTGAAAGCAAATTCTTTATCGGAAACCGGCGAGGAAGAAAGTGTCAGCCAGTTTTTTCATATTTTAAAATCTGTGGAAATGCCACGAGGATGTGTGCAGATTGGTAAAGAAAATTATGAATTCACCCGTTACAGTTCTTGCTGTAATACCAACTGTGGTATCTACTACTATACCACTTATGATAACAGCCAAATCTGTGCTATAGATATGCACAAAGAAAATTTGGAAGGATACGAACTTATCAGTTATCCTTTGCAAAAGAAACAAAATATCATGTATCAGAATTGAATGAAAAAATTGTGATTAACAATAGAAATAATTTTTCGTTTTGACTTGATACGAGTCTAATAAAACAACTATAAAAGGAGCAAACCTATGAAATATATTAATATTGCAAATCAGTTGAATGCATCAGCGGTATCGCTAGGATGTATGAGAATGAGCGACTTAGATGAAAAACGTGTGGATGCTATTATGGATACTGCATTGGAGTGCGGTGTGAATTTCTTTGATCACGCTGACATTTACGGTGGCGGAAATTCGGAACGCTTTTTTGGGAATTATTTAAAAAGAAATCCCGGTGTTCGTGAAAAAATTCTGATTCAGAGTAAATGTTCTATTCACGACGGTCAGTTTGATTTTTCCAAAGAACATATTTTAAAATCAGTAGATGGAATCCTGTCCCGTTTGGGAGTGGATTATCTGGATGTGTTGTTACTGCATCGTCCCGATACCTTGATGGAACCGGAAGAGGTAGCAGAAGCATTCAATCAGTTGGAAGCATCCGGCAAAGTAAAACATTTTGGCGTTTCCAATCAGAATATGATGCAGATGGAACTGTTAAAAACTGCGGTAAAACAGCCACTTATCATCAATCAGTTGCAATTTTCTGTGACCGAGGCAGGTCTTGTGACTTCCGGAATGAATGTGAATATGAAAAATGCGGAATCGGTAATGCACGATGGTTCTTTCTTAGAATACAGTCGTATCAAAAATATTACCATTCAGGCGTGGTCTCCCTTCCAGCACGGATTTTTCGGTGGCAGTTATATTGATAATGAAGATTTTCCCGAATTAAATAAAAAACTGGCAGAAATCGGTGAACAATACGGTATTACTAAAACAGGAGTTGCTGCAGCCTGGATTCTTCGCCATCCTGCCAATATGCAGCTGATTGCAGGCACAATGAATCCGTCCCGTTTAGCTGAAATCTGCAAGGGAGCAGACGTAACATTATCTCGTTCGGAATGGTATCAGATTTACCGCGCGGCAGGGCACACTCTTCCGTAATTTTTGGCTAATGAGGGTTGTATGAGTATTTGCAATTATTTCAATCACTTTGTTTCCAACACGGTAGCAGGAAGTGGGAATCAGTTCTTTTTTACGATGGAAGAGAACGAGATTCGCACAGGGCGTGTATTCTATAAAATTTCGGTTGGCGGAAAATACCGTTATTCCATTTTATTTTCTAATATTATAGACACTACGTATGATAACGGTAATATCAGCCGCAGAAATCTGATCTGTGATGAATGGCAGATTCACAGTGCCAAAATCGGTCGTTGTAAAAGTATTCCTGCAGATAGAGAATTAGAAGAATTGAAAATGGATGAAGACATCATTGTTTCGGAATTTACGGAACTTTCTTTCGGTGGAACAAAGACCAAAAAAGTAATGCCCGGTGAATTCTTTTATTCCGATCCTTTAGATTTTGAATTTGAAAAAAATGACTACCTTTGTTTGGAACTTACATTTTCCGGCACCAAAATTCCGTATCACGAAGAAAGTGTGCTTCCTGTGTATGTAAAAACCGAAAACGGATGGGAATACAATAGGTGTATGCCTTTTGCAGGAATGATTGGGTGTGACAGGGAAGTAAAGCAACGGATTGTATATTTTGGAGATTCTATTACCCAAGGAATCGGTCCGAAACCTAATTCTTATCTTCATTGGAATGCACGTTTATCCGAAAAATTGGGAGATAACTATTCCTATTGGAATTTAGGAATCGGTTATGCCAGAGCCAGTGATGCAGCAACCGACAACGCTTGGTTTTATAAAGCAAAAAATTGTGATGTCGCCTTTGTTTGTATGGGAGTAAATGATATTTTACAGGGTCATACGGCAGAGCAGGTGAAAAACGATTTGACTTATGTGGTGGAAACATTCAAACAACTCGGAAAAACAGTGGTTTTACAAACGTTACCACCATTTGATTATCAAGGAATTATCAGAGAGCGGTGGCTTGAAATCAACCAATTTATCAAAACCGAGTTAAAAGAAAAAGTGGATCTTATGTTTGATGTGGTTCCTATACTCGGAAAATCAGACGAACCCTGGATGTGTATTTACGAAGGACATCCCAACGAAGAGGGTTGTCGAATCTGGGCAGGTGCCTTATATACCGTAATGAAAGAATACAGCATTTTATAGGAGTCTTATATGATAACAATTCCCACAGAGGTTTTATTCTTATTGGACCAATTAAATAAAGCCGGACATTCTGCTTACATTGTAGGTGGATGTGTTCGTGACAGCCTTTTGGGACTAACCCCTGATGATTGGGATATTTGTACATCTGCCTTACCCGAACAAATGAAAGAATGTTTTTTGGGATATCACGTGATTGAAACAGGATTAAAACACGGAACTCTGACGGTTCGTCTCAATCATCAATCCTATGAAATCACCACATTCCGCACAGATGGTGATTACATAGACTGCCGTCACCCCGAAATGGTGACGTTTGTGTCGGATATCAAGGAAGACCTTGCTCGTCGGGATTTCACGGTAAATGCAATGGCATATCATCCTGTGGAAGGTCTTATTGATTTATACGGTGGACAAAGGGATTTAAAAAATCGGAAACTGCGATGCGTAGGAAATAGCCAAAAACGGTTTACAGAAGATGCTTTGCGGATTATGAGAGGCCTTCGTTTTGCTGCAACTTACGGTTTTGAAATTGAAATCGAAACCCAAAAAGCAATGTTTGAAACCAAACAGTTGCTTGGTAAAATTGCCGCAGAACGGATTGTTGTGGAATTAAAGAAATTACTTTTGGGAGAATTTTGCGAAACGGTTCTGCTAAATTATCGCGAGATTTTTGGTCAAATTATTCCGGAACTGATACCGATGTTTGATTTATATCAAAAAAGTCTCCATCATCAGTATGATGTGTGGACGCATACCGTAAAAAGTGTTGGTTTATCTGAAAAAAATTTTGTAGTTCGTTTGGCAGTGTTGTTTCACGATATTGGAAAGCCGAAAACATTTATGCTGGATGAAGATGGAGTAGGGCACTTTTATTATCATGCCACAGTTGGTGCAGAGATTGCCAAAAATATTTTAAAACGAATGAAGTTTGAAGGCAATACTGTTGATGTGGTGACACAATTGGTAAAATATCACGATGCTCAGATTGATGTAACCGAACAATCAGTGAAACGGTGGCTTAATAAAATTGGACATGAACAATTGGAATGGTTGCTTTTGGTAAAAGAGGCAGACGCAAAAACCACTGTCCATTTTGAGGAGAAACTGGAGAAAATCCAAAAAATCAGATGTTTGTATTTAAATGTTTTAGAAAAAAAAGCTTGTTTTTCTTTGAAAGATTTAGCAGTATCGGGAGACGATTTGATTTCGCTTGGTATACCAAAAGGAAAATGCATTGGCGATTTTTTAAAAAAATTACTGGATATGGTTATTGACGGTGAAATCCCCAATGAAACAAGTGCTTTACTGTCTTATGTAAAAAGCAGCATAAAAAAATTTGATTAATTTTAATTTTTATCTTGCCAAAGATATTAAGTTATAGTATAATAGAATTTAAATTAAAATCAGGGAGGTATATTTATGGAAAGAAAAGATAAGCAGAACTATTATCTTGATATTGCAGAAGCGGTTGTAACAAGAGGAACTTGTTTAAGACGTAACTTCGGTGCCATTATCGTGAAGAATGATGAAATTATTTCCACGGGATATACCGGTGCTCCCAGAGGCAGAAAAAACTGTGCAGATTTAGGTAGCTGTGTGAGAGAAAATCTGAACGTTCCCAGAGGACAGCGTTACGAACTTTGCCGTTCAGTTCACGCAGAAGCAAATTGCATTATCAGCGCTAAACGCTCAGATATGATTGGCGGAACACTTTATTTAGTGGGAAAAGAAATGTCTGACGGAAGTTATGTAGCCAATGCAAATCCTTGTGCGATGTGCAAACGTCTTATCATCAACGCAGGCATTGAATGGGTTATTGTCAGAAACACCAAGGATGAATTCACCACAGTTCACGTAAGAGAGTGGATTTATAATGATGATACTTTAGGCAGCAGTTCTTATTAAAATTAACAGTACATACTGTTTATTGATAAACGAAAACAAACGGAAGGAAATTGAGACACAATGAGCAAACTAACAGTAGATTTTTCCAAAACAAAAGGTTTTGTAGATGCCACCGAATTTGATAAGATTTCTTATCAGGCAAAAGCGGCAATCGATTTATTGCATGAAAAAAAAGGTCCGGGAAACGATTTCTTAGGTTGGTTAGACTTACCCGAAACCTATGATAAAGAAGAATTCGCTCGTATCAAAGCAGCTGCCAAAAAAATCAAAGAGCAGTCTGATGCGTTGATTACTATTGGTATTGGCGGTTCCTACTTAGGTGCAAGAGCAGCAATTGAATTTTTAAACGGTCCGTTATATAATGTAAAAACCAAAGAATTTCCTCAGATTTTCTTTGCTGGAAACACTATCAGCTCTGAATATCACAACGATTTACTTCAGCTGATGGAAGAAAAAGATTTTTCTATTAACGTAATTTCTAAATCCGGTACCACCACTGAACCTGCTTTAGCGTTCCGTCTGTTTAAAGAACTTATGGAAAAAAAATACGGCAAGGAAGGTGCTAAAGAACGTATCTATGTTACCACTGATGCCAACAAAGGAACTTTGTTAAATTTAGCAAGAGAAGAAGGATATGAAACCTTTGTGGTGCCTGATGTAGTGGGCGGAAGATTTTCGGTATTAACTGCAGTAGGTTTGCTTCCCATTGCTTGTGCAGGTGCTGATTTGGATGCTTTGATGCAGGGTGCTTATGATGCAATGAATGATTATAAGAGTACCAACATCAATGAAAATGATTGTTTAAAATATGCGGTTGCCCGCAATTTGTTATACAGAAAAGGCAAAAACGTGGAAACTTTGGTTTCCTATGAACCCGCAATGGTGATGTTCTCAGAATGGTATAAACAGTTATTCGGCGAAAGTGAAGGGAAGGAGCAGAAAGGTATTCTGCCCACTTCTATGAATTTCTCTACCGATTTACATTCTTTAGGTCAATACGTGCAGGAAGGTTTAAGAAATCTGTTTGAAACCATTATCACCGTGGAAAACCCCACTACCGATATTATCATTTCCGAAGATCCTGATAACGTTGATGGTCTTAATTTCTTAGCTGGAAAAACCGTTGATTTTGTAAATAAAAAAGCGTTTTTGGGAACCTTGATGGCTCATTATGATGGTGGAGTTCCCAATATCGTGATTTCTATGGAGAAAAAAGACGAATATAATCTTGGTTATTTGTTCTATTTCTTTGAAAAAGCTTG
>JAZOQZ010000102.1:0-8061 GCA_045656345.1 Clostridia bacterium | reverse complement strand
CTTCATATCGGGATGTCCCTGGAGAATATGACCTAATTTACGAAGATTTATAATTTCGTCTTCGGAGAAGAAACCTTTTTCTGCTAATGTTGCATATAACGCAGGAGCAGTGTGACCTTTAGATAACACAAAACGGTCTCTATCCTCCATTTTGGGATTTTTGGGATCCACATTCATTTCTTCAAAATATAACACGGTCATAATATCTGCAATAGATAATGAACCGCCCGGATGACCGGAAGCTGCGTGGTGTGTCCCACGGATAATGTTTGCGCGGATATTTGCCGCATGTTGTCTTAATTGTTCTTTTTCAAGCATTACAACAAACCTTACCTTTCTTTTCGCTGTAGTTTAAAAATTTCAACGTGTTTATAACACAATTATTTTTGATTGAGCAAAACAGAACGGGTTTCACCATTCCAAAAAACATTTAAATCAAATTTTTCTGCCAAAAAACGAATCGGAACCATTGTTCTTCCATCTATAATGGTAGGAGCAACATCGATGGATTCTGTTGCTCCGTTGACAATTACATTTGAATAGTCAATGCCCATTAAAACTGAAATATCGTCCCGAGATACTAAAACTTCTCGTCTCTCACCAAACCATTCTACGGTTGCACCTAAATTTTCGGTAATAATACGGACAGGTACCAAAGTCCTTCCATCGATGATTACGGGATCTACATCAGACTGAAGCTTTTCTCCATTTAAAAATAACTGAATCGGACGTATAAGCTCTATAGAATATGTTTTTTCTATCACACCATCTATCACAACCTGTAATTGATGCACTCCTTCAGTTTCATTGGAAAAATCCAACGTTGTCTGGTAATGCGGTGTTGTTAAAGATGTGATATAATAGCCGTCAAAATAAACATCCACTTTCGGTGTTGTATTTTTATACACATGCGGATATACGCCAAACGTCAACTCATCGTCTTTCACAATGATTTTATCATCAACTTTGCGATAGGTTACTTGTGCATTATCTTCAGAACCGTGAATAAAATACGGATGTTTGATTTCTTCCAAATACTCCGATGCAAGTTGATTGTTATCGGAAAGTGCATAGTCGTTCACTTCATTGCCCATCCGTTTGTCAAAATAAAGAATTGCTTTGATTTGCGGATATACCCTCGGTAAAAACTCATACTGCTGATGCAAATGATCGATTGCCCATTCAGTTTCATCTTTACTTAATGAATTGATATAGTGCGCCACACCCGACTCTGATAACATAATGGGTTTTCGATCCCCATAAGTGGTCACGATTTCTTCCAATGCCAATACAGCATCCGCACTGTCGCCCGCAAAGAACACATTGTCATTAAACTGTTCTTCCGGTGACCAGTCATTTCTGCCTAAGAAATATTTTGCAAGATAGGAGGCTACGCCAACCCAATCTACATATTCATCTCCGGGATAATAATCATGCATATTGATATTCCAAGCGGAAGTCTGATTGACGCTCCATACCATTGCTGCATTAGGCAATTCATTGTGAACTCTGTTTGCAACATAGCGAAAAGCAGCAATAAATTCTTCAGGGGTACACGGATTTGTCCAGATATTTACTTCTGCAGCGAAACGGAAAAAGACCGGAACATTAGGATATTTTTCTAATTCGGTAAACAATGCATCAAAAAAAGTATTATATGCTGTGATATTTTTGATATCGCTACCTTCATATCCTACATTTAATGCAAACACAATTCGGATATCTTTTTCGTCAGCTTGTTTAAATATATGGTTTAACCAACCAAAATTTGTATTGCCCACTTCATGATAAAGCAGGACTGCGGATTCATTTTCCAAATAATCTCGAATTCCGCCATCAGACGTTGCTCCGAATATCACCCCTTTATGAGGTTCGTTGATTGCATCAAAAAAAACAGTTTCCTGATTGGTCTGTTCGTAAATTTCCAAGCGAGGACGATAATGCAACACTTTAGCTTTTGCAATTTTAACAGCATCCTGCCAATCCAATTTTTCAGCATAATCAATATACTTTTCAAAATAGTTTGCAGCATTCGGATAATCTTGTAAAGCTTCATAAGCTTTTGCCACCATCTCGGTACGGGAACCAAGAATCTGAAGAACCTGTTCATTTTCCGGCTCATTTATCATCAAATCGATTTCCCTTTTTGCATATTCGATAACCGTGGTATAATTCTGCTGGGAAACTGCTGCCTGATACTGTCTGTCAAGCGCCCAAAAAGCACTGGGAATTTTATAGGCAAATGCAGGAGTACATCCAAAAACTAAAATGAATGTCAAAACAAGTGTGAATATTTTTTTCATTAGTATTTGCTCCTTGAGTATATCTTTTCAAAAGTTGTTAGCAGCATTTATTTTAAGTTTATTATATCAATTTTGCACACTATTGTCAACAGATTTCTAAAACGATACCAAAAAAATAAAAAAATGTCATATTTGTATAGTTTGAAAAATTCAAATATCATTTGCTGTAATAGTGAAAACCCCGATAAAAAAAGACGACATCAAAAATAATGTCGTCTTTTTTATTTAATCTTTATACCTAAGATGAGAAATACAGCCGCCTTGTGTTCGCACAACTATTTGTGTGTCACTTAGTTAGTTGACAATCAACAAATTTTTTTATAGAGTAGTTTTCCATATGATTGTTATTAGTATCCACCAAATGAGTGATTATTCTATTTCCCCTCTTCATTCGCAATAACAATTTGATACTCTTTTTTTAAATCATAAATCTAAAGCAAAGGAAAGTCAAGAATATCTTCTTATATTCGCATCGAAATTAATTTATAAAAAATGCGAAAAAAAGTTGCAAAAAATCAGAAAGTATTGTATAATAAAATGGATTATATCCTAAGAAAAGTGAGGTCTATCTGATATGAATGCTTTTTCAGTTACATTACAGCAAATTGTGAATGAATGCAATTTAGAAATTATTTACGCAAATAAAGATTTAAACGAAGTAAAAATAACAACTTCAGATGTCAGCCGTCCCGGTCTTCAATTTTTCGATTTTTTCGATTATTTTGACAAAAATCGAATTCAGATTTTCGGGAAAGTTGAGCAAACTTTCTTAGAACAAAAAACTTCTGAAGGACGACTTCACTGCATCAGCGAACTTTGCAAGCGCGAAATCCCGGCGATTATTGTTTCCAGAAATCAAGATATATTCCCCGAATTTCTTACTGCTGCAAAAGAATACAATATCCCAATTTTCAGAACAACTCAAACCACTTCTAAATTTATGGCACGTCTGATTGCCTACTTAAATGTAGAACTCGCAGAACGTGTTACCTTGCATGGTGTTTTGTGCGAAGTATATGGTGAAGGCGTTCTGATTATGGGGGAAAGCGGCGTTGGGAAAAGCGAAACTGCAATCGAACTTGTAAAACGTGGACACCGTTTAGTGGCGGATGATGCTGTGGAAGTGAAAAAAGTTTCCGACAAATCCCTGGTAGGAACCGCCCCCGAAAATATTCGTCATTTCATCGAAATCCGCGGAATTGGGATTATTGATGTAAGACGTATTTTTGGTATGGGTTCCATTAAAGAAACCGAAAAAATTGATTTAATCATCAAGTTGGAAGCATGGGATCCCAAAAAGCAGTATGATAGATTAGGGTTGATCACCGAATATACTGAACTGCTCGGAAATAATATCCCGAGCTTGAATATTCCCGTAAAACCCGGTAGAAACTTAGCAGTTGTTGTGGAAGTAGCAGCGATGAATAACCGTCAGAAAAAGATGGGTTACAATGCAGCAGAAGAGTTAAACAATCGTTTGATTGAGCAGATGTCCAGAGACATCGGAAATCAGTAATTCCCTGTCACTATTTATCATCAAAGACAAGAAAGGAAAATTTATATGACCCTCGCAAATATGATCACCATTGCCCGAATTCTGTTGGTTCCTGTTTATGTCGTTTTTGCATCAGGAATTCCTGATATGAATAAAGATATCATCGCAGCATCTGTTTTTCTTGTGATTTCTTTGACCGATTTTCTGGATGGCTACATTGCCAGAAAATACAATCAAATCACAGATTTTGGAAAATTTTTAGACCCGCTTGCAGATAAAATTCTGGTTATTTCTGCGTTTGTGCTTTTCGTTGCCCAGGGCAGATTGAGTCCCATTGTCACAATCGCTGTAATCACCAGAGAATTTCTGGTTACATCTATTCGTTTGATAGCGTCCGGCAAAGGAACCGTTATCGCAGCAAGTATGAGCGGAAAATTAAAAACAGTTACCCAAATCATTTGTGTAATCGCTATTTTGCTGGAAGATTTGTTGTGCCTGGTATTCCCCCTTCCCTACGGAATGATTTTTAGTTGGGTTATGTTAGCTTTTACTGTTTATTCCGGTTTGGAATACTTAATTTTAAATCGGAAACTGATTTCTCTAAAATAAGCGGAGGACTTGTTTTATGAAAACGGTTGGTATTGTATCTGAATACAACCCCTTTCATAATGGACACCGATATCACGCTTCTGAAAGCAAAAAACAACTGAACGCGGACGGTGTGATTGCAATGATGAGCGGTAATTTTACCCAAAGAGGTGAAATTGCCTTATTTGATATGCATGCACGTGCAGAAGTTGCAGTGAAAAACGGTGTGGATTTAGTGCTGGAAATTCCTCCACAGTTTGTATTAAACTCTGCGGAGTATTATGCTTATTATGGCGTATATATACTGAATCAGTTAGGCGTGGTGGACTATCTCTCGTTCGGATCTGAGTGTGGTGATTTATCCGAACTTCAAAATCACAAAAAACCGGATTCGGATACTGTAAAAGCACAGATGAAATCAGGGATCTCCTATAAAAAGGCAGTTTCGGAGTCTATCGTCTCTCAGACCCCGAATAATATTCTTGGAATTGAATATCTCCATGCTCTTAAAAAATTAAAGTCAGACATCATACCTTTCACATTAAAACGGAAAGCTGTCGAACATGCAGCGCAGAACCCGGCAGATCATTTTGCCTCAGCATCCTGGATTCGCAAGCAATTGTACAACGGAAATGAAGTTGCTGATTTTGTTCCCGCGCTTCCGGCTTCATCTCCGGCTTTCGAAGAATCGATTTACCCCCTGTTGCAGTATCGCCTGATTATGGGAACTAAAGAAGAATTGTCTGGTATCAACAACATTAGTGAAGGGATTGAAAATCGTATCCTGGCCAACCGGAATGCCGATTCATTTTCAGATTTGATTGCTAAGGTAAAATGTAAACGCTATCCCGAAACCAGAATCAGACGCGCTCTTTATTCAATACTTTTAAATATAAAAAAATCTGAAGAACTTCCTTCCTATACCCGGGTACTAGCTTATAACGAAACCGGTCAGAAATTGCTTCGGAATATCAAGCAAAATTCAAAAATCCAGATTTTCAGCAGAATTACCAAAAAAGATATTTTTTCACATCCACAATTGCAAAAAGAACTGTTTTGTAACGAAATATACGAATTGGCAAAAAAGAAGATCTTATGAGGAATTGAATATGAAATCAGATTTAAATATCCGAAAAATGACAGAAGAAAATGAGAAAAAAATGATGAGTCCTTATGCTTGCCTCAGCTCAGAATCTCAAGGACGGTTTGAGCTGATGAAAGAAGATGGTATCCGAACTTGTTTCCAAAGAGACCGTGACCGTGTGATTCACAGTAAGGAATTTCGTCGCTTGAAGCATAAGACACAAGTTTTTTCCAGTTTTGAATACAATGACCATATTCGCACACGTTTAACCCATACGTTAGAAGTGAGTCAAGTTGCAAGAACCATTGCCAAAGCTTTGCGCCTGAACGAAGATTTAACAGAAGCAATTGCATTGGGACATGATATTGGTCACTGTGCATTTTCTCACGCCGGAGAAACCGTTTTAAATGAAATTTTTTCCGGTTTTTCTCACAATAAGCACAGTGCTTATCTGGCAAAAAAAATGAATTTGTCCAAAGAAGTGGTTGATGGTATTTTAAAACACAGCAACATCGAAACCGGAGAAGAAGCTTGCACACTGGAAGGCAGAATTGTTAAATACGCCGATAAATTCGCCTATTTGAATTCTGATTTAGACGACGGAATTCGTCTTGGACTAATCACTGAAGAAGATATCCCCTCCTCTATCCGTGAGGTTTTAGGCAAAACATCAAACGACAGACTTGATACCATGATCAAAGACATGATTCTTACCAGCCAAGGACAAAATAATATAAAAATGTCTGAAGAAATTGATGAAAATTTCAAAAAGCTTCGACAGTTTATGTTCGAAAGATTATACTTTAATGAAAAAGTAACAAAAAAAGATGAAACTGTAAAAAAGATTTTTTATCACATCTATGAAGAGGAAAAGAAGGCTCGGAAAACAGATGAAGAAATCCTGGAGTTTATGGCAGGTATGACCGATTCCTATGCAGTAAAATACTTCTTGAATTCTTATAACATCAATGTTCAATTTCTGGAAGTTTTATAAAATAGCAAAAAAATATTCTTTTTTTCAAAAAAATGTAAAAAAGTGTTGATTTTTTAGAAGTTTTTGTATATAATAGGAGAATATACGATAAAATTCTAGCAAAATAGTGAGGACAATGATTATGGCAAAAGAAATTAATACAATCGGTGTACTGACAAGTGGTGGTGATGCACCCGGTATGAATGCTGCATTACGTGCAGTTGTCAGAGCAGGTTTACATTACGGAAAACGTATGATTGGTATTTATAACGGTTATAAAGGTCTTTTGGAAAACGATATGAAAGAATTGACATATCGTGATGTTTCCGGGATTATTAACCGTGGCGGTACTGTGTTAAAAACTGCAAGATGTAAAGAGTTTTTAACTTCTGAAGGAATCCAGAAAGCTGCAGACAATGCTCGTGCTTTCGGAATTGATGCGCTGGTTATCTTAGGTGGTGACGGTAGCTTCAGAGGTGCTTTAGAGTTATCAAAACGAGGTTTCCCTGTAATTGGTATCCCTTGTACGATTGATAACGATATCGGATGCTCTGACTATACAATTGGTTTTGATACTGCGTTGAATACTGCTTGTGAAGCAATTGATAAAATCAGAGATACCTGTTCTTCCCACGACCGATGCAGCGTTGTAGAAGTAATGGGAAGACATTCCGGCTATTTAGCTGTTAACGTAGCTGTTGCAACAGGTGCAGAAGTTTGCTTGATTCCTGAAAAGAAATTTGATTTAAGCGATATTATGGACAAAATCAAAGAAACCACCGAAAAAGGCAAAACTCATTTTATTGTTGTTGTTGCAGAAGGTGTTGGCGGAATCGAATTTATCGCAGACAACGTGGAAAAACAGACAGGCGTTGAAACCAGACCCTCTGATTTAGGCTATATCCAGCGAGGCGGTGCTCCTACAGTAAAAGATAGGGTAATTGCTTCTAAAATGGGATTAAAAGCTGTTCAGCTGTTAATTGATGGCGTTGCTGACCGTGTAGTTGTGTATAAAAAAGCAGATATTGTCGACTTTGATATCGTGGAAGCATTGGCTACAAAAAAAGAATTCGACAATCCTTTAGCAGAATTAGCTGATATCCTTACCTACTAAGACACATTGGAAACAGGTGAAAAAACATGATGCGCAAGTTACCGAATATCTTGACAATGCTAAGACTGCTTATGTCACTGGCATTTGTTCCGGTTTTCTTTTACGAATTACATAACGGCCTTAACGGCACCTGGTCACTCTCTCTGTACACGATTGCATCCATCACAGATATTCTGGATGGATACCTTGCCAGAAAATTCTCTGCGATCAGTAATTTTGGTAAAATCGTTGACCCCTTAGCTGATAAGCTATTGCAGTTTTTAGTATCGTTATGTGTTGCATTTGTGGATCCGATTTTCATAATTGTTCCCATTTTCCTGTTTGTGAAAGAAATCCTGATGCTGGTTGGCGTTGTCCTGTTGTATCATGAAAAAATTGTGTTAGGAGCAAACATATACGGAAAAATTGCATCCTTTGTTTATTTCCTGTTGTTTTTTGTACTGTTAGGATTCCGAAAGTATTTAACTACGCCTGTGAAGATTATTTTTATCACAGCGTTTCTGA
>JAZOQZ010000101.1:0-5999 GCA_045656345.1 Clostridia bacterium | reverse complement strand
TGCCACGCACAGGGTTGTAACCGTCCTGACCGGGAGGGCCATCCGCACCGGGTGAACCGTCACTACCGTCTTTACCAGCCGCACCAGTGTCACCTTTGTCACCCTTATCGCCTTTGTCACCCTTTGCACCAGTATCGCCCTTTGCTCCGGGTTCACCCTGAATACCCTGAATACCCTGAATGCCTTGGATGCCCTGTTCACCCTTGTCACCTTTTTCACCCTTCTCGCCTTTAAGATCAGCAGAAGAAGTGCCAGATGCAGAAGTGATGGTTAGAACAGTGCCGTTCCAACTATGGGTTGCAGATGTGCCGTCCTTGCCGTTTGCACCATCCTTACCGGGTTCACCCTGTTCACCAGTATCACCCTTGTCACCCTTCGCACCATCAGCACCGGGCGAACCAGTGTCACCCTTTTCACCTTTTTCACCGGGAATGCCTTGGATACCCTGTTCGCCCTTCTGTCCGGGTTCACCGGGGTCGCCTTTATCGCCCTTATCTCCCTTTTCACCTGGCGCACCATCAGCACCATCTTTACCCGGCTGACCGTCAGCACCATCCTTACCATCTTTACCGTTGGTGATGGTTGCGGTGGTAGTTCCGTCCTTGTCGGTAATGGAGATGACCGCACCAGAATCGGTCTGAGTTACGGTCGCAATGGGAGAAAAACCGTCCTCACCGTTTTCCGCATTCCCACCAGAATGTTCCTTGAGTTTTTGCTCGACCCATTCTTCAGTGGCATAGGCGATTTTCTCGTAAATGGCTAGAGTAACACTTGTGGAACCGTCCAGTGCATACATATCTACAGAATCACCAAAGTACTCCGCAGCAAACGGGTAACCAGTTCCATCCAGAAGCACAACACCGTCAGATTCGTATGCAACGCACACATATTGGACACCGTTCCATTTGACGAGATAAGTTTTCCCGGCAATAAAAGTCAGTTTCCTATCAAGTACCACAGTTTCCGTTTCTTCGGATACCGGGTAGTTTGATTCCGGGAGTAGTTCGGCGTAGCCAGTAAAATCAACATCCCCTGCAGAATGTTCTGCCAGCTTTTCTTTAACCCATTTTTCTGTGGCATAGACAACTTCTTCCCGAATGCCGATGGTTACGGGTGTGAAAACAGCAAAGTCATCTTCGCCGCCCGCTATCCATTCATTCGGCATATATGCCGCTTTGTAACCTTCAAAATCC
This sequence comes from Clostridia bacterium, assembly GCA_045656345.1. Lineage (GTDB taxonomy): Bacteria > Bacillota > Clostridia > UMGS1840 > UMGS1840 > SIG452. The sequence continues at coordinate 4,806 of JAZOQZ010000101.1, read as the reverse complement.
ACGATAAAACCAGATTCCGCATAAAAGATGTCAAAGGTATCTGGAACCGTAAGAAATATGTAGGGATAGCCACCCCAATATTTCGTTTCAGCGGTTACACTGTGGACAACACCATTAACCGTAACAAGATAGGTTGTTCCTTCCGTAACGGGGTAGTTGAGATTGAAGAACAGTGCATTTTCGCCGTTGTTCCATTCAAAACCATCTCCACGTTCGGTTTCAAAGCGGGTTTCTGGAAAAATTTCGATTGTGGAAATTCCACCAGAATCAGAACCAATATCCAGTTTCTTTTTCAGTGCTTCCGGGCTAATTGAAGTTCCAACAGTTACACCTACAATTTTTCTGCTCATACCGTCACCTCCGTAATGGTAACCTGAATCGTGTAGTCGTTAGTGGGCTTCTGCCCGATGGCATACACGGTTACAGTTCCGTCTTCATTCTCCGTTACGAAAGTCAAATCCTTCTCGTAGAAAACAACCAGCTGTTCCACAGATGGAGTTAAGTCCACCTGACTATTTTCCGTAACGCCGTCAATGGTTACGATCTGAGAATACAGATTGTTGCTACCCGCCCATTTATCAGCAAGCAGTTCGGCAACGCCGATGGTTGCCTTAGAGCCTGTGTCAATTGGATGTTCGCTCAGATACTTTGCAACAGCATTGGCAATCTTTTCAGTTGTGACACCCTTTTCAAGTGCCTGAATACGGGCTTCAAACTGTGCAATGATATCAGGATGTTCTTTTGCAATCGTTTCGGAATTCCAGACAGTTTCCCCGATTGTAATGCCAGAATAACTCAGCGTAGGCAAGTTATATTCAACCGTGCCATCATCTGCCACGCATGCAAAATGCAAAGCGAAAATCAATCCACCGACATAATATGTTGCTTCGCCATCAATCAGCCAAGAACCGAAGACGGTTTCGCCCTCTGCTGTCAAATCAACAACTTTGTAAACGCCAATATTCTTGTTTGACTTGTTGGCGGCTTCGATATTCTGGAAGTGGATTTCTACCACATTACAAAGGGACATGTCATGTCCCTCGACTTCTTTAGGAATCTCGAAAGTGAACCGCTCTGATCTATGAGAATGCTGTGCTAAAGCCACTTTGGGGCATTCCGTTGAAATCTTTTTAGTGATATGGTCAATGACAAAATGTTTGTCGGTATCGTATACCGGATGTTTATGCGCCATTTCGATTCCCCCTTTCGTTAAACTGCGCCTCCGAGGGCAATGATTGCATTCGTCAGCTTTTCAATGACTTTGTTAGTGTCACGGTTGTACTCACATTCCACAATAGCACCTTCCGTGTCTGTCAGAATGGTCATGTTCGGAGAAACAGAAGTCAGACCGGAAACTGTGCCATCTGTTGCAGGCGTGTATGTTATAGGTTCTTTGAATCTTTCATACTCTGTTGCGGTGTCACCGATTTCCAACATCGGTTCAAAGACAACATCAACAGTTGCGCCGGATGAAACTCTGACAAGAATATTCTGGATGACAGTATCTTCAGTCAATGTGATAGTCTGCGTTTCGTAAAAGTCACCTTGCAACCCACCAACCGTGTTGCCCGTTGTTGTGTTAGTGAACACTCTTAAGCAACATTTGCGATTATCGGGAAGCCCGGAAATAGTCACCGTTGTTCCCTTCTTTATAACGATGCTACTAGCTGATGTTGTTGCGTAAACATGAATTATATTTGCTTCATTGTTTGTTCCCGAAACAGTGCATTTGCCTTCTTTATCAAAGGTAAATGTAACACCTGACACCGTTTGTTCGTTCTCTGTTCTGATATTCAGCAGATTCTTGCCGCACCGTGTCACCTTGACCGTGGACGGGTTATCTACACCAGAAACCTTTACAGCTAATTCGTGTCCCACCGACGAAACATCATCAGCAACAACCACAGCCCCGGACAGATTGCCTTTGACCGCATTTGCAAGTTCGTTGACCTTTGCTTCCATCACGGTATAGTCATCAGGAATCGTTGCAATGCAAGCCTGAACAATCTGTTCCGCTCTAGCCTGGAACTCTGCCGCATACTCTTCAACAGCTTCATCAAATGGCCTGATAACAGTTCTTGATTCGTTTGCTGCGGTCATGGGTTCAGAATCGGCAATGTTTTTTTCAATGCGAAGAATGCCAGCGAATGTCGTTACCGTGTCAGTGCCGTTTTTCAGCATGATCTGATACTTCGTTTCGCCGTGTTCGGTCAATGCCTGATTTTCAAGGTTGATTGTGATGTTATTACCGGAAATGGTGATCCCGTCTTCCTGATATACAAAATTTCCAGACCTCTTCTGAACATACAGTGTCGCAGTCGTTCCGGAAGGAATATCAAAATCAACCAGAGAAAATACAAGTTGAATACCCGTGTCATACTGAACCGCATCAATGACCGGGATAATTCGCTTCTTAAGCAAGCGAACTTCAATAAATTTTTGTACTTTCATAAACTCCCCTTTATTGCATGGGAAAGGGGCTGATTTCTCAACCCCTTAATTGTTATAATGTCAGTCCACGACCTTGCAAGGTGCTTCGGAATCCGTTCACGCTGTCACTGTCACCAGCCATAGCAACGGCGATCTGTCTGCCGTTGGCATAAAGGTTGATAGGTCTGTTTACAAGGTCTTCGATTGCATTTGCCAAAGCATTCAGGTTTGCAACATTCTGCGTTCTCTCAATTGCCCCGGAAATATAGTCTTCCAGTTTCTCAATAGGAAGAACCGCTTCCGCTCCTGCTTCACCCACACCCTTCATACCATAAGGAGTATTGAACAGCGTAGGCTTCGTGAAGATTGCACCATCCTTGTACCACGAAACACTAAATTTCGGGATGCTGGGAGGATTCAAACTGAACTTGCCCGAAATGCTGAAGTGTGGCAATTTAATCTTAGGCAGCGACCAACTAAAATTGAAGAAGCTTTTGATTTTATTGATTGCATTGGAAACGATAGACTTACAGTTATCCCAAATGCTAGTGAACTTCGATTTGATAGAATTCAGAACATTGGAAATGGTACTCTTTGCCGCATTCAACCCGGAAGAAATCGTGGATTTCACATTGCTAATTGCATTAGAAACGCTGGATTTGATACCATTCCAAACATTAGAAACGGTAGTTTTCACGGCGTTCCATGCGGTAGAAGTAACGGATTTCACGCTGTTCCAAACGCTTTGAATCTTCTCTTTCACGGTATTGATAGCAGAAGTCACCGCCGATTTGATACTATTCCAAACCGTAGAAATAGCAGATTTGACAGCGTTCCACGCCGTAGAGGTTGCCGATTTTACTGCGTTCCAACCGTTAGAAATAACATTTTTTGCGGCGGCAATACCGTTAGACACTGCCGTTTTGATACTGTTCCAAGCCGAAGAAAGTGCGCTTTTGATGTTCTCCCATGCTTTAGAAGTAGCGTTTTTGATGTACTCCCAAGCTTTAGAACAAGCGGCTTTAATATCATCCCAATGCTTGATGCACAGGACGATAATTGCAATGACCGCCGCAATTGCTGCCACAATCAGCACATAAGGCGCAACCGCCGCAACTGCCGCCGCTGCTTGTGCTACATGAGCCGCCACCAAAGCCCAAATCGTCGTAACTTGCGCCGCATCCATAGCCGCCTTTATTCCTTGAACGACATTGTACGCACCAATTGCTGCTGCCACAACGCCGATTGCAGTTGCAATCAATCCGCAAAGTGTTTTATGCTCACTCATCCACTGAACTGCTTGTTTTACGCCATCAACGAAAGCGAAAAACGCATCAATGGCAACGCCCATGACTTCACCGATTGTCTGTCCTACGCCTTCCCAGTCAACATCCTGAACGAATTCGTTGACCGCTGGCATAACTTCATTCTTGATCGGTTCTGCAACGGACACTTGAAGATTTCGCTTGATGCCTTCAATTGCGCTTCCAAGGTCATCATACTTGACAGCATTTAGCTGACCCATTGCATCCGTTGTGGTAGAAATTTGACCTTGCGTGTCAAGCAAAGCGAAAACGGCATCTTCACCAAGGTCTTCCCACATCGTGCCGAACATTTCAACGCCCAGCTGATATCTTTGCGTGTCATCATCTACGGCACGAAGCTGGTCAGCCAATTTTTGATATGCTCCAACACTGCCGTTTTCAACCTGAGAAGCCAACGCTTCCGCTTCCGTCTTGGTCATGCCGAAAGCCTTTGCGTTTTCCTTGATGGCATCACCAACAGTTCCGTCACTTGCCCGGATGTTGAATTCCTTGACAGCATCACCCAACTTGTCAACCGACCATGTACCGTTGTCAACACCGTTGGCAAGCATGTTGAACATGTCTTCTGCGCTATAGCCAGCGTTTTTGAACTGAACGGAATATTCGTTGACCGTATCAAGCAAATCGCCATTCTGATTCAGGCCGTTTTGTGCGCCCTGTGCAATCAGATTGTATGCGTCATCTGCTGTGATACCAAACTGATCCATCATGGAATTGACAGCCCTTATGGATTCGTTCACATCCATATCAAAGGTGTCACGAAGCACCACAGCATCTGTGGTGACTCTTTCAAGTTCGTCGTTGCCAATATCGCCTAATGCAGTCTTGACGGTTGCCATTGATTCTGCAATGTCATCAAAGCTCTCGCCATAGTTGTTCGTATAGATGTTGGACATCACGTCTTCGAACTGTTCAGCAGAGCCAACGCTTTCGCCCGTTTTAGCAATGAACGTATTCGTTGCCGAATCGATGTCATTTGCCATCGTGAATGCTTCTGCGCCGATATTGGCTAAACCTTCAGCAGCCGCTTGGATTCCGTCTGCTACCATAT
>JAZOQZ010000100.1:0-5540 GCA_045656345.1 Clostridia bacterium | reverse complement strand
AATTTCCAGTATTTTAAGAGTATTAAAAGAAGAAAATATTGCCTATAACAATCAGGCAGACTTCACATTATTAAAGGAAAAAGAAGAAAAAACTCTGATGGAAAAACTGATTCAGTTGCCTGAAGAAATCGAAGCGGCAGTTGTAAGTTACGATCCTTCCAGAATCACCAAGTTTGTGCTGGATGTGTCTGCTGATTTCCATTCTTTCTACAACGCTTGTCGTGTAAAAATTGAAGATGAAGCATTGATGCAGGCAAGAATCGGTTTAATTATCCTTACCAAAAACGTGATTAAAAACACGCTGACCATTTTAGGAGTAGAAGCACCCGATTCCATGTAAGGAGTACTTATTATGAAACAGAAAATTTTAGCTTTGATTTTGCTTGTTGTGTTCTGCTTCACACTCCCTGTTTTTGCCGAGGGTGTCAGCCAGAATAACAAACGGGAATTAATTCGGTACATTTATCTGAATGCCTTAGGAACCTCCAAAGAAGAAATCGACACCATGGATTTATTTTTGGATACATTAATGAAAATTGCCAAAGATGATGACGAAACCTACGAACAGATTTTAAAATATTTCACTCAGTCCATTGACGAATATGGCGACTACATTCCCCCGGAAGAAGTATCTGCAATGGATACCGATTTAACAGGACAATCCGGCGGTATCGGTTCCACTGTTGAAATGAGAAATGGTAAAATTTACGTGGTGAATGTGCTGGTAGGCTCCCCTTCTGATAAAGCAGGTGTGCAGGTCGGTCATTCCATCGTCAAAGCAAATGGTATCGACTTATATGGTATGTCCTTAGATGAGGCACTGCTTTTTATCCGTGGTGAAGCGGGAACTGAAGTTATTATCACGTTTGAAGACCCGATGGGAAAACAGTATGATATGATTCTGGTTCGTGATATTATCGAAATTGCATCGGTGAATTATTTCGCCTTGACTGACTATCCCGAAATTGGTTATATCGAAATCACCAATTTTTCTTTAACCACAGGTGAAGAATTAAGAAAAGCCATTGAAGATTTAACTGCACAAGGAGTGACCAAGCTGATTTTAGACCTTCGCTACAACGGTGGCGGTGTATTAGAAGGGGCTCTGGAAGTTGCAGGACTCTTTTTAGACGAAGGACAAGAAATTTTAACGGTAGAACCTCGTGATGAGGCAAGCAATGAAGTGTTTTACGCTTCCGGAAAAATGTTTGACGGAGAAGTGCTGATTCTGGTAAACGAGTATACGGCAAGTGCTTCGGAAGTGGTTACCGGTGCATTAAAAGAACACAAACGTGCCACAGTGGTTGGCGAAAGAACATACGGAAAAGGAACCGTTCAGCATTTGTTCTCCTTACCGCTTTATGGTGGATATTTTAAGTTTACCGTTGCAGAATATTTAGCACCCAACGGCGTGGAAATCAATAACAAAGGCGTTTCTCCTAACCTCACGGTATATAATGAAAATTATAAGCTTACCGAAGAAGAAATACCCCATTTTCCGTTTATGAGAGTGATGCGTATGGGAGATTCCGGTGAAGATGTCAAAAATATGAAGGACGCTTTGAAACTGCTGAATTATTCCTTGGATGACACCGATATTTTTGACCAGGATACCTTCAATGCTGTAAAATCCTTCCAAAAAACATCTGAATTATATCCCTATGGCGTTTGTGATTTTACCACCCAACAACATATCAAACAAAAACTGTTGGATGTTGTATTCTATCACGATACCCAATTTGAAAAAGCAATTGAACTGTTAACAGAATAAAAAATACCGTCTGCCTCTTTTGGACAGACGGTATTTTTTTATTCATTATTCAGCACAAAATCACATTGATTGCGTACATCATATTTTTTAAAATATGCTTCTTCCAGCGGAATCCATAACTGCTGAAATCTAGCATATCCCTCTTCCCCATTTCTGATGAGTAAGCGTTTCTTCTGCTCATCGGATGTAATATCCATAAATATCCGAACATCATAATGGTCATATAAGTCTGGATGGCAGGAATAAGAGCCTTCGATAATGAAAATCGGATTCGTAGAAAACGTCAATACTTCTCCGTATGAACCTCTTTGACAGCAGTAAGGAGAAAATTGATATTCTGATTGCGCCTTGATGTTACCAAACACATCAATCAGTTTTTGAAAATCTATATTTTTTGCAGGAGTGTGTTGCCAGTTGGCATCTCTTTTATCAAGCGGTAAATAAAAATCATCCATATGAATCACATTGCAACAAAGTTCTTGTTGTAGCTGTTTTGCTAAAGTGGTCTTCCCGGATGCACAGCGTCCGTCAATGGCGATCATCACACAATCTTTTTGGCATAGCAATTCTCTGATTTTTATGATAATATTAGGATAATCATTTGGTTTCATTTGCGCCATTTCCCTTCTTATGGATGGTAACAAATTTGGTTTTTCCAAGCGATAACATCAATGCAGGAATTAAAATCAACTGCAAAATGATACCGGGAACAGCATTGGTTACGGCTCCGGCTAAAAATAACTGCCAGGTAAAGGTTTTGCCAACAAACTCCAAAAGTATCCACTGTGCAAATCCCCAAATAACTCTTCCCATAATCATTGCAGAAATTAAAGAAATGTAAAGCGATTTCAAACATTTCCACGGACGTTTTTCATAAAGAAACCCTGCCACAAATCCGTAAGCGCCAAGTTCCACAGCCATTGCAATTGCCACAGGATACATAGCAGGCATGGAAAATAACAGAGAACGAAAAATCGGAAGAACCAACCCAACGAAAAGGCCGTATTTCCAACCACAAATAAAACTGCAAATCAGAACAGGTAAATGCATCGGCAAAAGCATATTCCCAAACTGTTGCAACTGCCCTGTAAAAAACGGAAGAATCAGCCCTAACGCCATAAATAAAGCTGAATATGTAATTTTATGGACTGTTTTCATAATGTTCTTCCTCCTTTTTTCTGCTAGATATAAATCCTTCTATAAAATCTACACTCGTGTCAAGTCAGGATTAAAACTTCATTTATCTTTTTTATTATCATATCACACTATCTTTTTATTGACAAGTTTTTTAGAGCATTTTTTGAATATTTTACTGTTGCAATTTTATTAAAAAAATGTTATAATAATTAGGAGAAATTTCGATTGAATTCGTCAGAATATAAAAAAGGAGAATTTCCATGGCTTTAGAAATTCTTTACGGAACAGAACTGTCCAAAAAGAGTCAACTTCTTTTCGAGAAAATGAAAAATGCTATAGATTGCAAGGAAAACGTGCTCTATATTGTACCGGAGCAGTTTTCTTTTAATGCGGAAAAAACGCTTCTGGATTCTTTGGGAGAGGCTTATTCTCATCTTGCCGAAACCGTAAACTTTAAGCGTCTTGCTACCGCTGTAAATAAAAAATACCAACCCAATCAATTAGACTACATTGATGAAGAAATCAAAAATCTGATTCTTTATCAGATTTTACGTGCTCATTCTGAGAAGCTTACCACAATCAAAAACAGAAATCAAAGCCCGGATTCTGTGGCAGTTTTTAAAAACATTTTATCCGAATGTAAAGGATATTTAATTGACCACACCGTTTTTCATGAAATGAAAGAAAAGCTGGAAGCAGGCTCGTTTTTACATCAGAAAATCTGCGATCTGGATTTCATTCTGACAGAATACCAAAAAGCAATCTCCGAAAAATTCCGTGATTTTGAAGACAGCTTCCAAACGCTGGCAGGATATATTGAATCAGAAAAATTATATCAGGGTTATTCGGTATATATTGATCATTTCAACCAGTTTTCTCCTGCTGAATATCTGGTAATTTCAGCTCTTTTAAAAAATGCAAAACATATCACGGTAACACTTCTTTTGGACAACACCAATCCGAAAGTTCCGGGAGAATTATTTTATCCTACCTATAAAACCTGTCACCATCTGCACGCTCTTGCAAAAAAGGCAGGTAAAAGCGTTACAACCGTCTGTGCCGAAACAGAGCAAGATAACGCATTTGCTCAATTATTTGACGCTCAGCCAAAAAACGCTCCTGCCATTTCCTGCTCTATGATTCGGGCAAAAAATCCGCGGGATGAAGTGCGGTATGTGGCAGATACCATTTTAAAACTGGTTGCAAAGGGAGCTTCTTATTCTGACATTGCCATTTTAACAGGAGATCTCTCTATTTACGAAAACGAAATCGAGGAAATTTTTTCTAAAACGGGAATTCCCTGTTTCCTGGATAAAAAAACGCCGTTAACTGAAAATCCGGTTTCCAAAGTTTTTTTAAATCTCTTTGCAATGGTTTTGTCAAACTACAAAAAAGAGGATGTTCTCGCTTATTTAAAAAGCCTTTGTGCTTTATATGATATCCATGAAGAAGTTTGCATTTTTGAAGAATTGATGGAACGCTTCCATATTCAGAAAAACGAACTGTATGACACTTCAAAATGGAATCAAAAATGTGAATTCTTAAAACAGCACAAGAGTTTTTTTACCATTCAGCTCTCAAAAGTAAACAATATTTATAACCGCTTCTTAGTGCCGGTGTTTTCTCATTTTACAAAACATGCAAACTATCGTCAGGCGTTTGTTTTGTATGCACAGGATATTCACTTAGAAAAAGCAGTGCAACGGTATCTAGAACAGACAGAAGCATCTATGCGTCAAGAAACCGTCACTGCATACAACACCATCTTAAAAGCGATTAAAAATATCGATGTTTTATTTGGTGACGAAACAATCTCGCTGATGGATTATCATATGGTATTAAAACAATCTCTGGAGCTTTATGAGTCCGGCGATGTTCCCGACACATTAGATACCGTTACGGTTTCCGACACAGAACGTGGAAGACTGTTATCTGCCCCCTATGTGTTTATTTTAGGAATGAATGAAAACGTTACTCCAAAAGCGAATTTTAATCACTCCTATTTGTCCGATGTGGAACGAGAAACTATCTCTGAATTAACAGGAATTGAACTTCCCACTTCCCTGCTTCAGAACTGTGATTCCAATCTGGCGCTCTATCGTGCGTTTCTTACAGCAAAAACATATCTCTATCTGAGTTGCAACAGTGCAGAATCAGAGCAGGTCAAACGAATGCCCTGCTATTTGTGGAACCGTTTGGAAAAATTCATAGATGCTTCTGATTTTTCTGCGCCATATGTGAATATCGCCGAATACTCTGAAAAAGCGTTGATGACCTATCAGAATCCCTACAAACAAAAATTAGCTGACAAAAAAATTCCTGATAATTTCTGGGAAAATCCTAACAAAAAACCGTTACTAAAAACCTGGGAACAAATAGAATCCATGCGGGAAAACGATTATTATAATCCTGATAAAAAGTTGCCCAAGAAAATGATGGATGCAAAATATCAGAAACAACTTGGAGCCACTGTTTCCCGTTTTGAAACCTATCAGAAATGCAGATATATGTATTTTATCAACTATATGTTGGGTGTAAGCGAACGTGAAGACGTCAGCTACGATATGCGAAGAACAGGTTCTATCGTGCATAATCTGTTTGACGTGTTTTCCAAACAGATGAAAAAAGACAA
>JAZOQZ010000099.1:0-4376 GCA_045656345.1 Clostridia bacterium | reverse complement strand
GACCGCTTGGCCTCCGACTTGACAGAGGCAGCCACCTCCGAAGACGGAGCACAAAGGCTTTCCGATCTTTTAGAAGCAGCATCAGGCCGTATCGGTGTGGATTCATACCGCAACTATGCCATTTTAGATGCCAAAGACGGCAGACTGATTGATTCCTCCGACGAACTGCTCGCGCAGGTGGAGATTTCCGATAACATCCTGGCTGCTATGTCGGGCAGAGTGGGAGACGCTGTGGCGGAAAACGGTACCTATATGGAATATGCCTATCCTGTTATGGTGGAGGATGATGCCACTTTTATCATCTATATTTATGAAACCAAGGAAGAACTGAACAGCTTTTCTAAAAGTATGTTTTTGGTAATTCTGCAGGCACTTCTGGTTGCACTTCTCATCTCTGTGGTGCTGGGTTATCTGTTATCCAAAACCATTACCACGCCCATTAAGAATCTGACTTCCCGTGCTGAAAAAATAGCAGATGGGGAATTTGAGGTGGGAGAAGCCTCAACGTCTAAGGATGAGATTGGGGTGTTGACCAACACGTTTAGGACCATGGGTCAGCGTCTTTCCGAAACCGTGCAGGAAGTTGCTTCCCAGAATACCAAATTAGAAAAAATTATGGAATACTCCACCGACGGTATCGTAGCGTTTGACACTGAAGGGGAGCTTCTGCATATCAATCCATCCGCCAGAAAGTATCTTTCCATCGGAGAGGATGACACCGTTCGTTTTGATGAATTTTTCACCCCCATTTTCTCGGATGTTTCTTTGGGAAATTTCTTATACTTAAATCCTGATAAGCAAATCATCAAAGAAGGGGATTACAACAACTATTACCTGAGATTCTATTTCGGCAGTTTCAAATATTCCGACGACACCATCGGCGGTGTGATTGTGGATGTTCAGAACGTGACCGAATCCAGAAAACTGGAGTTATCCCGCAGAGAGTTCGTTGCCAATGTGTCCCACGAACTGAGAACTCCCTTAACCACCGTAAAGGCATATATCGAAACATTGGAAAGCGGAGCAGTGGATGGAGAAATGCAGGAAAAATTCTTAGACACCATTCACAGAGAAACCGACCGTATGACCCGATTGGTGTCTGACCTTCTGATTTTATCCCGATTGGATAACGGGGTGAAATTAAATCTTTCCCATATGCATATTGAACCGATTCTTCGTGATATTTCGGAAAAGATGCAGTTTGAGGCCAAGAAAAAACATCAGGTGCTTACTTACACCATGATTAACGAAATTCCTGAACTTGCGTTGGATTACGACAGAATGCAGCAGGTGATTATCAACATTGTGTCCAATGCAATTAAATACACTGCCAACTACGGTGCAGTGAAAATTTATTCCAGCTATGTGTCTGACAATGCGATTATCCGCGTTGTGGATAATGGGATGGGGATTCCTGAAAAGGATGTGAAACGGATTTTCGAGCGTTTCTACCGTGTGGATAAAGCACGCTCCCGTGAGCAGGGCGGCACAGGACTCGGTCTTGCCATTGCCAAAGAAATTATCAATGCTCACGCAGGAGAAATCACTTTAAACTCCAAATTAAACGAGGGGACCGAAGTGGTGATTACTCTGCCCGTGGAAAAAAGTTTCCGTAGCCACAGTGAGGAATCCGATAAAGCTAATGAAGACAAAGCGTCGGAAGAAACAGAAATGTTAACCGAAACCGAGTCGGAATAAAAGAACCAAAAGAACTAAAAAAGCGAGGAACCGATATGGATGAAATTATCAGAGCCATCACCAGTGACGGATATCTGAAAGCATATGTAATCAACTCCACCGAAACCATTCGTGATGCTCAAGGCTTGCATCAGACAGGAAAGGTGGCATCTGCGGCATTAGGCAGAGCATTAACTGCCGCACTGATTTTAGCAAATGATATGAAAAATGAAACCGATCGTGTGTCGGTGCAGTTTCGAAGCGAAGGCCCTATCGGTAACGTGGTGGCAGAAGCAAACGGACAAAATCAGGTAAAAGGATTTGTGTCCAATCCCGATGTGGTGCTTCCTTTAAGAGAAGACGGCAAGCTGGATGTTGGCGGTGCATTAGGACATAAAGGTAGCTTGACCATTGTGAGAGACATTGGTATGAAGGAACCTTATGTGGGCACTGTGGAGCTGATTTCCGGCGAAATTGCAGAAGATATTTCCTATTACTATATGCAGTCGGAGCAGATTCCCACTGTGTTGGGCCTTGGTGTACTGGTAGCGCAAAATTTTGCCATTTTATCTGCAGGCGGATTTATGATTCAGTTATTACCCGGCGCTCCCGACAGTATTGTGGATCAGGTGGAAGCAAATGTAAAAGCACTTCCCAAATCCATTTCCGCATTAATTGCAGACGGTAAAAACGCCACCGAAATTTTAGGAATGTTATTAACAGGATTTGATTATCAGATTTTATCCAAAAAGGAACCTTCCTACCGTTGTGATTGCAGCCGTTACCGTGTGGAAACAGCACTCATCAGCTTGGGAAAAAAAGAACTTGAAAAAATGATAGAGGAGGAAGACACCACCGAGGTTTCCTGCCACTATTGCAATAAAAAATATCACTTTTCCAAAGAAGATATCAAGATGCTTTTGCGTCTTGCAACCAAATAAGAAAGGGTGTTAGAATATGAGAAAATTATTTACTTCCGAATCTGTAACAGAAGGACATCCCGATAAAATCTGTGACCAGATTTCCGATGCTATTTTAGATGAGATTTTAAAACAGGATCCCACTGCCCGTGTGGCTTGTGAAACCACCTGTACCACAGGGATGGTGTCCGTAATGGGTGAAATCACCACCACCGGTTATGTGGATATTCCTAAAATTGCAAGAGAAACTGTGTTGGAAATCGGTTACGACCGTGCAAAATACGGTTTTGACGGCACTACCTGTGCGGTTATCACTTCCATTGACGAACAGTCTCCCGATATTGCGCAGGGGGTAGATTCCTCTGAGGATGATAAATCCACCGGTGCAGGGGACCAGGGTATGATGTTTGGTTATGCTTGTGACGAAACTGCTGAACTGATGCCTTTGCCTATTTCTTTGGCACATAAATTGTCCAAACGTTTGACCGACGTGAGAAAAGACGGCACTCTTTCTTATCTTCGTCCCGACGGCAAAACCCAGGTAACAGTAGAATACGAAAACGATATTCCCAAACGAATTGATACCATCGTAATTTCTACCCAACATTCCAACGAAGTGGAGCTTTGCACCATTCGTGAAGATATGAAAAAACACGTGATTGCTCCCATCATTGATGCATCTATGATGGATGAGAATACTAAAATTTATGTGAATCCCACAGGCCGTTTCGTTGTGGGCGGACCTCAGGGAGATAGCGGTTTAACCGGCAGAAAAATCATCGTGGATACCTACGGTGGCTATGCTCGTCACGGTGGCGGTGCATTCTCCGGAAAAGACCCCACGAAAGTGGACAGAAGTGCTGCTTATGCTTCCCGTTGGGTTGCGAAAAATATTGTAGCGGCAGGCTTGGCAAAACGCTGTGAAATTCAGTTGGCGTATGCCATCGGTGTGGCAAAACCTGTATCCGTTATGGTGGATACTTTTGGCACAGGCACTGTTTCTGACGATGTGATTGCAGAAGTGGTAAACGAAGTGTTTGATCTTCGTCCTGCAGCAATCATTGCTGATCTGGACTTAAGAAAACCCATTTACAAGAAACTGGCTGCATACGGACATATGGGTAGAGAAGATTTAGGCGTATTATGGGAAAAAACCGATAAGGTAGATGCTTTGAAAGCTGCCTTAGCGAAAAAAGCATAAGGATAAAACACCAAAAAATCAGCCATGGGGGTTCATTCTCCCGTGGCTGTTGTAACATAGGTAACGATAGTTATAGCATAGGTAAGCGATATGATAGTAGCATTAGAGAAGGTGTCTAAATTCTTCGGAGCCGAAGAAATCCTCACAGACATCACACTAAAAATTGAAGATACTGACCGCATCGGGTTAATCGGTGCCAACGGAGCAGGGAAGTCCACTTTGCTTAATATGCTTTCCGGGGAATCTGAACCCACCGAGGGAGAAATCATTTTCCAGAAGAAGCGTATCGGTTATCTGCATCAGAATGCGGGCCTTTCGGGTGGCAATTCCATTTTAGAAGAAATGAGAAGTGTGTTTTCCGATGTAATCCGTATGGGAGAAAAACTGGAACATCTGTATCAGCAGTTATCCACTCCCGAAGGCAATACCGACGAAAATCACAAAGAATATGCTCGGTTGCAGACTCTTTACGAACAAAAAGACGGCTATCATATTGATATTAAAATCAACACCGTGTTAAACGGGATGGGATTTTTGGGCAGAGATTTATCCACTCCTGTGGACAGGTTATCAGGCGG
>JAZOQZ010000098.1:0-5657 GCA_045656345.1 Clostridia bacterium | reverse complement strand
AAATCAGCGAGCGTGCTGTTGGTGCAGAAGTGCTGGAATCTTTGACTCCTGCACAGATGGTAATCAAAATCGTAAATGAAGAACTGATTGCTTTAATGGGCAGTGGCAGTGAGAAAATCAAAATTGCTGACCGTCCTCCCACGGTAATTCTGCTTGCAGGTTTGCAAGGGGCTGGGAAAACCACCACTGCTGCAAAACTGGCGCTTCATTTAAGAAAACAGGGCAAAAAACCTTTGTTAACTGCTTGTGACGTTTACCGTCCTGCAGCGATTGACCAGTTAAAAACTCTGGGCGCAGGGTTAAATATTCCCGTCTTTACCATTGACGGTTCCCGTGATGCGGTAAAAATTGCAAAAGACTCTTTGGATTTTGCAGTCCGTAACTTAAATGATATTGTCATCATCGATACCGCAGGTCGTTTGCATATTGATGACGATATGATGGATGAGATTAAGCGCATCAGCGCTACCGTGAATCCCACTGAAATTCTGTTGGTGATTGATGCCCTGTCCGGTCAGGATGCGGTGAATTCTGCAAAAGCATTTGACGAGGCGTTGGCGATTGACGGTTTGATTTTAACCAAATTAGATGGTGATTCCCGTGGCGGTGCAGCATTGTCTGTCAGAGCAGTTGTGGGAAAACCCGTAAAATTTGCAGCGGTTGGCGAAAAGCCCACCGACTTAGAACCCTTCTATCCCGAACGTATGGTTTCCAGAATTCTGGGAATGGGGGACGTGCTTTCCTTAATTGAGAAAGTAACTCAGGAAGTGGACGAGAAAAAAGCACTGGAATTAGAAGAAAAGCTGAGAGAAAACAAAGGAATGGATTATTCCGATTATCTGATGCAGCTCCAGCAGATTCAGAAGATGGGCTCCATCAAGGATTTGCTCGGCTTCTTACCCGGTATCAATAAAAAGGCAATTGACGAAGCCAACATTGATGAAAGAAAATTTGTTCGTTCCCGTGCCATCATTCAGTCTATGACCGAAGAAGAACGTGCGAATCCGAAGCTGATGTCCTTCTCCAGAAAGAAACGTATTGCTGCAGGTAGCGGTACTACGATTCAGGATATCAACTCTTTAACCAAAGAGCTTGAAATGATGAATAAAATGATGAAGGAATTCAAGAATAACAAAAAATTTGCCCGTAAGATGAAAGGTATGATGGGCAAAATGGGAATTCAGGAATAATAAACCAGGTTCCGATTCGAAAAAGTATCGTTAAAACATCAAAAAGCAAGCACAGCTTGCCATATCAAAAAGATTAAAAAAATTATTTTTATAGAAAGATGCCTGAAATCAGGCGAAAGAGGAGAAAAAAATGGCAGTAAAAATCAGATTAAAAAGACTTGGCGCAAAAAGAGCACCCTTCTACAGAGTTGTAGTTGCAGATTCCAGATATCCCAGAGATGGTAGATTCATCGAAGAAATCGGTACCTACAATCCTATGACCAACCCCAACACCATCAACATTGATGCTGAACTGGCTAAAAAATGGTAAGCAAACAGCGCTCAGCCCACCGATACCGTTAAAGTATTACTGAAAAAAATCGACGTAATTAAATAATAACGGCTAAGAGAGGAACTCTGAAATGAAAGATTTATTAACCTTTCTGGTAAAGTCTATCGTGGAAAACGAAGATGCCGTTGTGATTGAAGAACACGAAGGAGAAAACGCTTTTATTTATAAAATCAGCGTTGCTCCCGAAGATATGGGCAGAGTCATCGGTAAACAGGGCAGAATTGCTCAGTCTATCAGAAGCATTGCCAAAGCGGCAACTCCCAGAGATCGCAAAAAAACCATCGTGGATATTGTGTAATTTTTTTGGGAAAACAACTAAAGTGGCAAGTGTTCCGTTTGGAATACTTGCCATTTTCCAAACAGATGAGAGGTGCAGATAATGGCTACTTTAATGGAACTCGGCTATGTGAATAATGTAAGAGGATTACGGGGGGAAATCAAAGTAATCCATTATTGCGACTACAAAGAATTTTTTGAAGAGCTGGATTCGGTAATTGTGAAAAACACCGAATATAAAATCGAAGGTATCAAATACTATAAAGACCAGGTGATTTTAAAACTGGTGGGAGTTGATACCGTTGAAATGGCAGAAACTTTGAAGAATCAAAAGGTTTATGCCGAAAAAGAAGATTTACCGCCCCTTCCTGAAGGTGTGTTCTACATTGCTGATTTAATCGGTGTGAAGGCATACTTGGAAGATGGCAGCTATGTGGGAGAAGTGCGTGATGTGCTCCAGAACGGTCCCACAGACATTTTTGTATTAACCAAAGAAGACGGTGGGGAAGTGATGATTCCCAGAGTGAAAGAATTTATTCCTTTCATTTCCGTCACCGACAAGAAAATGACCATTACGCCCATTGACGGGCTGTTATAGAGGTTGGGGTATTCAGAATGAAATTGAGTATTTTAACCATTTTTCCCGAAATGATTGAAAACTTTTTGGGAGAAAGCATAATTAAGCGTGCCAGAGATAAAGGCATTATCGAAGTTTCTGCGGTGAATATCCGTGATTTTTCCGAGGACAAGCATAATCGTGTGGATGATTATCCTTTTGGAGGAGATTTAGGAATGCTTTTTAAGCACGAACCTGTTATTCGTGCTTACGACAGCTTAACCAAAGAGGGAGAAGAAAAACCGTTTTGCATTATGATGTCTCCCAAAGGGGTTCCGTTTACTCAAAAGATTGCCAATGAACTGGCAAAAAAAGAAAACATTTGCATTGTTTGCGGTCACTATGAGGGAATTGACGAACGGGTCAATGAAACCATTTGTGATTTGGAATTATCCTTAGGCGATTTTGTGTTAACAGGCGGAGAACTTGCAGCGGCAGTGATGTCTGATGCGATTTTAAGATTGGTTCCCGGTGTGTTGGCAGAGGATGACTCTTCACTTATGGAAACTCATCAGGGAGACTTGCTGGAATATCCTCAGTACACCCGTCCAGCAGAAACCAAGTATGGTAAAGTGCCTGATGTGTTACTGTCGGGTCACCATAAAAATATTTTAAAATACCGTAGGGAACAAAGCCTGATGGCAACGTTAGCCAAGCGGGAAGATTTGTTTTTGCAGACAGAATTTACCAAAGATGATATTAAATACTTAAACCATATCAAAACGATTTTAGAAGAAGGAATCAAAGAATATGATTACAACCAAACAAAGAGCACAGTTAAGAAGTCAGGCAAATGATTTGCCCGCACTCTATCAGATTGGCAAAAACGGCATTACTGCTGAATTTTTAGCACAGATGGAAGAAGCGCTGGAAGCAAAAGAATTAGTAAAAATTTCGGTTTTAAAAAACTCTTTTTACACCACCAAAGAAGCAATGGCAGAATTATGTGAAGAACTTGGTTGCGAAGCGGTGTCTGCCGTTGGCTCCAAAGTGGTGATTTACCGCCGTTCTTCCAATCCAAAAAATGTTAAAATTGAACTGAAATAGGCGAGTGATACTATGAAAATCGGGGTATTTGGGGGCACATTTGACCCGGTGCATCAAGGGCATATTGAACTTTGCAAAACCGCTATTTGTAAGTTGGGGTTAGACATTCTTTATGTGATGCCAAACGGCAATCCTCCTCATAAGGAAAAGGAATGGGATAAAAAGCACCGTCTTACAATGGTGGAACTTGCTTTTTCCAACATTCCCAAGGTGAAAATTTCCGATTACGAAATCAAAAAGGAAGAACCTTCCTACACTTATGAAACTTTGACGGACTTTCAGAAAGAGCATCCCGATGATGAGATTTATTTCTTAATGGGGATGGATAATTTAAGCTATTTTCCAAAGTGGAAACATCCCGAAATCATTTGTAGTTTAGCAAATCTGGTATTCTTCGGCCGTGACGGTTACGAACACACGGAAGAAGGAGTAAAAGCCATTCGGGAGCAGTTTGGCGTGGAGCCTATCCTCATTGCTTTTGATTGGGTTGTGTCTTCCACCGAAATCCGTGAGGAATTGGGGAAGGGCACCTACATTTTTCATAAGCTGCCCTTTTTGGTATATCAGTATATTATCCGAAATGGATTGTATGGTTGCCAAAGCGTGGGAGAATATGATTCTTTCGAGGACGATTTAAAAGATTATATTGAAGAAAAACGGTTTCTTCACAGCATCGGTGTTGCGGTGACGGCGTACCGTATGGCAATCCGATACAATGAAGATCCGAAATTGGCATATTTTGCAGGGTTACTCCACGATATTGCAAAACGTATGCCCCTGGATAAACAGCTGGAGCTTTGCAAAAAAATTGAGCTTCATCCCGATGAGGTTTTATATCCCAAAATGCTTCATGCCCCTGCAGGTGCAGGCTTTGTGAAGAAAACGTATGGCATCAAGGATAAAAAGTTACTGTCCGCCATCCGTTATCACACGATGGGGCATCGTGATATGACCACCTTCGATAAGCTCATTTATATGGCAGATTATATTGAACCTTGCCGTGATTTTGACGGTGTGGAAGAGCTTCGGGAAGCCACATTTAAAAACTTAGACGAAGCCATTATCAAAGGAATTGATACCACCATTTTATCCTTGGTGGAAGAACATTTAAAAATATCTCCCGTGCTGTTGGAAGTGCGAAACGACCTTTTAGAGCGGGAGCAGAAAGGACGCTAACTATGGAAGCATTGGAAAAAGCGATTCACTTAGCGAAAATTTTAGACGATAAAAAAGCAGAGGATGTTACCGTGTTGAAGGTAGCAGAAACCTCTTCTGTGTGGGAGTATTTTGTTATCGCATCAGGTACTTCCAATACTCACATTAAAGCCTTGGCAGGTGAAGTGGAAGAAAAAATGAAAGGTATCGAAGCACCGCTTCATATTGAGGGTTATGTGTCTGCAGAATGGGTGCTGATGGATTATAACGACGTTAACGTAAACATCTTCCAGAAAGATTCCAGAATGTTCTACAGCTTGGAACGTCTGTGGCAGGATGCAGAGCAGATTACTTGGAAAGAGGAGGCGTAAGCAATGTATAACTTTACCGAAATCGAACAAAAATGGCAAAAAATCTGGGACGATAACCAGACTTTTAAAGCAACCAACGATTTTACCAAGCCCAAATTTATGGCGTTGGTAGAATTTCCGTATCCCTCCGGTCAGGGTTTGCACGTGGGACATCCCCGCTCTTACACCGCTTTGGATATCGTTGCTCGTAAAAGAAGACTGGATGGATACAATGTGCTCTATCCTATGGGGTGGGACGCATTCGGTCTGCCCACCGAAAACTTTGCCATCAAAAATAAAATTCATCCCAAAACTGTTACCAAAAATAACATCGCAAACTTTAAACGTCAGTTGAAATCTTTGGGCTTCTCTTTTGACTGGTCCCGTGAAATTGACACCACCGATCCTAACTACTATAAATGGACACAGTGGATTTTCCTGCAGCTTTTCAAAAAAGGCTTAGCATACAAAAAGGAAATGGCTGTAAACTGGTGTACTTCCTGTAAAGTTGTGTTGGCAAACGAAGAAGTGGTGCAGGGAGCTTGTGAACGTTGCGGTAGCGAAGTTGTTCGTAAAGTAAAATCTCAGTGGATGCTTAAAATCACCGAGTATGCACAGCGTCTGATTGACGATTTAGACGAAGTGGATTACATCGATAGAGTAAAAGCTCAGCAGAAAAACTGGATTGGCCG
>JAZOQZ010000097.1:0-2811 GCA_045656345.1 Clostridia bacterium | reverse complement strand
CAACTGAGGAACAAATTCTTCAGTGAACACTGCGGTACTAATCTGCGACATAAAGTCAGTATAATAAAACCGTGTTACATTGGTGATGATGAAGGTGCCAACCGTCAGCATTACCGACAAAATAACAAGGATAAATAACAGTACCAGTTTTGTTTGAATACTCTTAAACATATCATTCCTCAGATGTTACAGGTGTGAAATCTTACTTACAGTTTTTGTTGAAATAGTAACCGATGCCTCGTTTGGTTACCACGAAATCGGGTTCGCCCGGATTATCTTCCAGTTTTTCACGAAGACGGCGCACCGTTACGTCAACGGTTCTTAAATCGCCATAGTATTCGTATTTCCAAACTTTTTCCAACAGCTTTTCACGGGAGAAAATTTTATCCGGCTGAGATGCTAAGAATTTGAGTAACTCAAATTCACGGACAGTGATTTCCACGGGCTTGCCGTCTTTTTGCACTTCAAAAC
Source organism: Clostridia bacterium (assembly GCA_045656345.1). Lineage (GTDB taxonomy): Bacteria > Bacillota > Clostridia > UMGS1840 > UMGS1840 > SIG452. Next base: position 2,340 of record JAZOQZ010000097.1, on the reverse strand, counting down.
GTTCGGTATCAATGGTCAGTCTGCCAAAGGTTAGTAAATCCGAATTATCAGTGGTAACAACGGGTTGTGTTTTTTTGGTACGGCGTAAGTTTGCTTTGATTCTTGCCAGAAGCTCTCTCACACTGTATGGTTTGGTGATGTAATCATCTGCTCCCAGTTCTAATCCCAGCACCTTGTCCACCTCTTCTTCACGGGCGGTTAAGAGAATAATGGGTACCTGAGATTTCACACGGATTTCTTTACAAACAGTAAATCCGTCCATTTGGGGAAGCATTACATCCAATAAAATCAAATCGGGATTCTTCTCCATGGCAAGCTGAAGACCGGTTGCCCCGTCATACGCTTCAATGGTATCAAAGCCCTCTTTCTGTAAGTTGAATTTTAAAATGTCTACGATAGGTTTCTCGTCATCCACGATGAGAATCAGTCGTTCTGCCATAGTGGCACGCTCCTTTCCCGAGCTTTATTCTTTTGGCGGGGTCTCCCGTCTGGTATCTAAATAAATGAGAAGCACCGAAATATCCGCCGGCGACACCCCGGAAATACGGGATGCTTGTCCGATTGATTCGGGACGGAATTTGGAAAGCTTCTGGCGGGCTTCAATACGAAGACCGTAAATATCATCATAGTTGATGTCTTCCGGCAACTTTTTCTGTTCCAGCTTTTTAAACTGGTTTACCTGCGACATCTGCCGTTTGATATAGCCGGAATATTTAATGGTCACAGTGACTTCTTCCTCAATATCACGGGGAAGCTCATGCACTTTGTCGGAAATTTCTTGAAGCATTTTATAAGTAATTTCCGGTCTTCGGAGTAAATCTGTCAATCGGATTCCCGTTTTGATGGGAGTGCTTTCATATTTTTCCAACGTGGCAACCACGTGGTCTGAGGGAGGCACAATCACCGATTCCAAATACTTGATTTCTTCTTCCACCCACTTCTGCTTTGCTAAGAAATCCTGATAACGTTCTTCGGAAATCAAGCCGATTTCGTAGCCTAAAGGAGTGAGACGCTGGTCTGCATTGTCCTGACGAAGAAGCAGTCGGTATTCACTGCGGGAGGTCATAATGCGGTAGGGTTCGTTGGTGCCTTTGGTCACAATATCGTCAATTAACACGCCGATATAGGAATTATCACGGGTTAAATGGAATTCTTCCTTGCCGTCTAAATATCTTGCGGCATTGATTCCCGCGATCAAGCCTTGTGCAGCCGCCTCTTCGTAACCTGAGGTGCCGTTGAACTGACCTGCACCGTATAACCCTTTGATATTCTTGAATGCAAGTCCCAAAGTCAATTCGGTGGGATCCACACAGTCATATTCAATAGCGTATGCCGGACGCATCAGTTCCACATTCTCCAATCCGATTACCGAACGGTACATCTGCACCTGAACCTCATAAGGAAGTGAGGAAGACATCCCCTGCACATACATTTCCTTGGTGTTCATCCCCATAGGTTCAATGAACAGCTGATGGCGTTCCTTATCAGGGAACCGCATAATTTTATCTTCAAAGGAAGGGCAGTATCTGGGACCGATGCCCTCAATCATTCCGCTGTATAAGGGAGAAAGATGGATATTATCCAACACAATCTGCTTGGTTTTTTCGGTGGAATAGGTCAGATAACATTCCACCTGATTGGTAAGCTCCCGCTTCGTGGTGAAAGAAAAAGGTGTAATTTCATCATCACCGTACTGCACTTCCATTTTGGAAAAATCAATGGAATCCCGATGCACTCTGGCAGGAGTGCCGGTTTTAAAACGCATCATACGGACGCCGTTTTCTTCCAAGCTCTCGGAAAGTTTGTTTGCCGCAAACATTCCGTCGGGTCCGCCGGGCTCAAAATAAGTACCCACGATAATTTTTCCGCGAAGATATGTACCGGTTGCAATGATGGCGGCATCCACCTTATAGTAGTTGCCCAGCGCATCAATCACACCTTTTACCTTTTTATCCTCAATATCCAATTTTACAATTTCTGCCTGTTTTAAGGAAAGATTGGGCTGATTTTCAATCCGCTTCTTCATTTCCTCCTGATAGGCACGGCGATCTTCCTGCACACGAAGAGAATACACAGCAGGTCCCTTCCCGCGATTCAACACACGGGACTGCAAAAAAGTGTCATCTGCTAATTTTCCCATTTCGCCGCCCAAAGCATCAATCTCACGAACCAAGTGACCTTTCCCTGTTCCTCCGATACTGGGGTTACAGGGCATATTGGCAACTGCATCCAGATTGATGGAAAAGAGCACCGTTTTGTGCCCCAGTCTTGCCGAGGCAAATGCCGCTTCGCAACCGGCATGGCCTGCTCCGATTACGGCAACTTCAAATTTATCTTCTA
>JAZOQZ010000096.1:0-10008 GCA_045656345.1 Clostridia bacterium | reverse complement strand
CCGACTTTAGCAAAATATCAAAGATGATTTATAAAAAAGAGAGAAGAGATAAATCTTCTCTCTTTTTTTGGTGGAATTTGATAAAATTGGGCATTTTCCAACGAAAAATCAGTAGAAAAATGCTAAAAACTATTGCCAATTCGGGATTGGTGTGTTATAATATTGTAATTAAAGTATAGCTTTTTTTAAGCTCTTGGAGGTGCGCTTTTCTATGGGAGAAAGAATTTTCTTATCATCCCCTCATATGTGCGGCAAAGAAATGGCATATATCAATGAAGCATTTGAAACCAACTGGATTGCTCCTTTGGGAAAAAATGTGACTGAATTTGAAAACGAAATGTGCAAAAAAACAGGTTCTCCCGAGGCAATTGCCATGTCTGCAGGAACTGCAGCATTACATATGGCGCTGCGTTACTTAGGTGTTGGCAGAGGCGATGTGGTATTTTGCACATCTATGACCTTTGCGGCAAGCTGTAATCCCATTGTTTACGAGGGTGGCACTCCCGTGTTTATCGACAGCGAACCGAGAAGCTGGAATATGTCTCCCGTGGCATTGAAAAAAGCATTCGAAAAGTATCCCAATCCTAAAGTAATTGTGGTGGTGAATTTATACGGGCAGTCTGCTGACTATGACGAAATCTTAAAGTTGGCAAAAGAACATCATGTTCCCGTGGTGGAAGATGCGGCGGAAAGTTTAGGTGCTACTTATAAAGGACGCATGACAGGCACCATCGGTGATTTTGGTGTTTTGTCTTTTAACGGTAACAAAATTATCACCACTTCCGGCGGCGGCATGCTGCTTTGCAAAACCAAAGAAGAAAAAGATAAAATTGTGAAATGGATTACCCAGTCCCGTGACCCTGCTCGCCACTATCAGCACACCGAGCTTGGCTTTAACTACAGAATGTCTAATATTTGCGCAGGAATCGGACGTGGTCAGCTGACCGCTTTGGACGAACGGGTAGCGAAGAAAACAGAAATTTATAATACTTATCGGGAAGCCTTTTCTGATATTCCCGTAGATATGATGCCTGTTTGTGATTATGGTGTGCCGAACTTCTGGCTTTCCTGTATGACAGTCCGTGGCACTGACCCTGTAAAACTGATGGAAGCATTGGAAGCGGAAAACATTGAATCCCGTCCCATATGGAAACCCATGCATCTGCAACCTTTCTACAAAGAGTGTGATTACTTTATGCACGATGGCGATGTTTCCAAAGGCATTTTTGAAACCGGTATCTGTTTACCCTCAGACACTAAGATGACTAAAGAACAGCAAAACCGTGTGACCCAAATTATCAAAGCTCAATTTTAAAAAGGAGCAATCTGTATGTACCGTAAATTCGGAAAACGTTTTTTAGATATTTTCTGTTCTCTGTTGGCGCTTATTGTATTTTCCTGGCTGTATCTCATCATTGCACTTTTGGTGGCAATCTTTTTGGGAAGACCGATTCTGTTTAAGCAAGAGCGTCCCGGTAAAAACGAGAAAATTTTCAAACTCTATAAATTCCGCACCATGACGGACAAGCGGGACGAGAACGGCAATCTTTTGCCTGATGACGTGCGTCTTACTAAATTTGGTAAGTTCTTACGTGCCACCAGTTTAGACGAACTCCCCGAAGCGATTAACATCTTAAAAGGGGATATGTCCATTATCGGGCCAAGACCGCTTTTGGTGCAGTATCTTCCTCTTTACAACGAAGAACAGAAGCACCGTCACGATGTGCGTCCAGGTCTTTCGGGATTGGCGCAGGTGAACGGCAGAAACGCTATTACCTGGGAAGAAAAGTTCAAGTTGGATGTGGAATATGTGAATCACGTAACCTTTTGGGGTGATGTGAAAATCATTTTCCAAACAGTATGGAAAGCCTTCGCAAAACAGGAAGGTATCAATCAGGACGGCTCTGCTACTATGGAGCCTTTTAAAGGAAGTAAACAAGATGCATAAAGATGTGATTATTATCGGTGCAGGCGGTCACGCCAAAGTGATTGCCGATATTGTAAGAAAATCCGGGGATAACCTGGTTGGTTTCTTAGATGATTCCAAACAAGCCGGAAGTGATTTTTTTGATGGCTTTATTTTAGGAAAGACCGATACTTACGGCGAATATGCGGAGAAAGAATTTATCATTGCCATCGGCAACAATATCATTCGCCAAAGGATTGCCGAACAAATGCAAGGTGTTACTTTTTACACTGCCATTCATCCCACAGCGGTGATTGCCGAGGGTGTTACTGTAGGAGAAGGTAGTTGTGTAATGGCAAATGCAGTGGTAAATGCGGATGCAACCATCGGAAAACACTGTATTGTAAATACAGCTGCCGTGGTGGAGCATGATAATGTGCTTTCGGATTATGTGCATATTTCTCCGGTGGCGGCACTGGCAGGTACGGTGACGGTGGGAGAGAGAACTCACATCGGAATCGGTGCTAAGGTAAAAAATAACACGGATATTTGCGCCAACGTCGTTGTGGGTGCAGGTGCCGTGGTGGTAACAAATATTACCGAGGAGGGAACCTATATCGGAGTTCCCGCAAGAAAGGTGAAATAACCTATGAAAAAAATTCTGATTCTTGCTAATCTGGATATGGGGCTTTATAACTTTCGCAAGGAGCTTCTGGAACGCTTGCTGAAGGAAGGCTATGAGGTGCATATTTCCTTGCCGATGGGTCCCAGAGTAAAAGATATGGAAGAGATGGGATGCAAGTTTATAGAAACGCCCGTGGACAGACGGGGAATGAATCCCATTGCGGATTTAAAACTGTTTTTTAAATATCGCAAGATTTTAAAGCAGGTAAAACCTGATGTGGTGTTAACCTACACCATAAAACCTAATATTTATGGCGGACTTGCCTGCCGTATGGCAAAGGTGCCTTACCTTTCCAACATTACAGGCTTGGGTTCTGCTTTAGAGAATGGTGGAATTTTGCAAAAAGTAACGTGCTTTCTGTATAAAAGAGCTCTTCGCAGAATTAGTTGTATTTTCTTCCAGAACGAAGAAAACAAGAAATTTTTTGAAACACACAAGTTGCTGCTGGGGCGTCATCGCTTGATTCCTGGTTCCGGCGTCAGTTTAACGCGGTTTGCGCCTTTAGAATATCCGGGTGCAGATAAAACAGAATTTGTGTTTATTTCCCGCTTGATGAAAGAAAAAGGAATTGACCAATATCTGGAGGCGGCAAAAGAAATCCGTGAAAGATATCCCAATACGGTATTTCATGTATGTGGGTTCTGTGAAAAAGAATACGAAGATCGTATGGCGGTGCTTACCGGTGAAAATATAGTTGAGTATCACGGAGTAGTGCAGGATGTCAGGGAAATTTTAAAGCAGGTACACTGTATTATTCATCCCACCTATTATCCGGAAGGAATGTCCAATGTGTTGCTGGAAAGTGCAGCCAGTGCCAGACCGATGATTACCACGGACCGAAGCGGTTGTCGCGAAATTGTGGAGGATGGAAAAAACGGATTTATTGTCCGTCAGCAGGATGCTAAAGACCTGATTCAAAAAATCGAACAGTTTTTAGCTGCATCCTATGATGAGAAAAGAGAGATGGGTCTTTGTGCTCGCAAAAAAGTAGAGCGTGAATTTGACCGAGAAATTGTGATAGAAGCATATCTGGAGGAAATCCGGAGGTGCACAGGAGGTAACCTATGAAAATTGCAGTTGCAGGAACAGGATATGTTGGACTGGTAGCTGGGGTTTGTTTTGCAGAAAAAGGTCACGATGTAATCTGTGTTGATATTGACGAAAAGAAAGTAAAATTGATGGAATCCGGCGTATCCCCCATTTATGAGGATGGCCTGGAAGAACTGATGAAGAAAAACAATGCTTCCGGCAGACTGCATTATACCACCGATTATCGTTCGGCATACAAAGATGCCGATGCAGTATTTATTGGCGTTGGTACGCCTGAGCAGCCGGATGGCTCTGCAAACTTATCTTACATTGCAACAGTTGCAAGACAAATTGCGGAGAACGTGGAAAAAGATTGCTTGGTAGTGGTGAAATCCACTGTCCCTGTGGGAACCAACGATAAGGTAGAACAGTTCATCAAAGATTTCAAAAAAAATAATGTAAAAATCGAAGTTGCTTCCAATCCTGAGTTTTTAGCGCAGGGAACTGCCGTTCGTGATACTTTGCAGGCAGCAAGAATTGTTATCGGTACTGAATCCAAAGAAGCGGAAGCACTTTTGATGAAGATTTATGAACCCTTTGGATTACCTATTGTTTCTGTTAACCGTAGAACCGCAGAAATGATTAAGTATGCGTGTAATGATTTCTTAGCATTGAAGATTTCCTATATGAACGATATTGCCAACCTTTGTGAAATTGTGGGAGCAAATATCGAGGATGTTGCAAAAGCTATGGCGTATGACAGAAGAATCGGAGACAGATTCTTAAACGCAGGGATCGGATACGGTGGCTCCTGCTTCCCGAAGGATACCAAAGCGCTTTCCTATCTGGCTAAGCAAAACGGTTACGAATTAAAGACGGTGCAGGCGGCAATTGATGTGAATAAAACACAGAAAACAGCATTGTTCCGTAAGGCTTCTAATCGTTTGATTACTTTTAGCGGTTTGAAAGTTGCTGTGTTAGGTCTGACCTTCAAACCCGGTACCGATGACTTAAGAGAGGCGCCTTCTTTAGAAAATATTCCGCTGCTTTTAGCGGGAAAAGCCAATATTTATGCCTATGATCCCGTTGGGGCAGACAATTTCAAAAAGCATTATCCTGATGAAATTACTTATGTTTCCACTCCGGAAGAAGCGCTACGAGATGCAAATGTGTGCTTTATCTTTACCGAATGGGGTGAAATCAAGGAAATTTTGCCGGAAACCTATTGCAAACTGATGCAGACACCGTTGGTGTATGACGGCAGAAATCTGTACAATCTTGATGATATGAAGCAGGCCGGTGTGGAATATTATTCCATCGGCAGGTAAGGGGAATCGCTATGCAGGCACTAAATTTAAATAAAAAATATCTGATTACCGGAGCTGCAGGCTTTATTGGTTTCTTTTTGTCCAAAAGACTGTTGGAACAGGGAGCAATCGTAATCGGTATTGACAATGTGAATGACTATTATGACGTGAAATTGAAAGAAGCAAGACTGGAAATTTTATCCGGCTTTGAGAACTTCACTTTTTACCGGAAAGATATTTCCGTGAAGGCAGATGTGGAAGAGGTTTTTTCAACCCACCGCCCCGAAATTGTGGTAAATTTAGCAGCTCAGGCAGGAGTTCGATACAGTATTGACCATCCGGATGTGTATATGCAATCCAATATGATTGGGTTTTTCAACATTTTAGAAGCTTGTCGGCATTATCCTGTGGAGCATCTTCTGTATGCTTCTTCAAGCTCTGTGTATGGTGCTAATAAAAAAATCCCATTTTCTGTGGAAGATCAGGTAGACCATCCTGTGAGCTTGTATGCGGCAACTAAAAAATCAAACGAACTGATGGCACATTGTTATTCCAAGCTCTATAACATTCCGGCAACAGGACTTCGCTTTTTTACAGTGTATGGTCCTATGGGACGTCCCGATATGGCATATTTCTCCTTTACTCAGAAAATCTTAAAAGGAGAAGCGATTTCGGTGTTTAATCACGGAAATATGCGCCGTGATTTTACCTATGTGGATGATATTGTAACAGGAATTGTGCATATGCTTTGCAATCCTCCTGCTCCCAATGCAGACGGTGTTCCATATAAGGTATACAACATCGGCAATAATCAGCCGGAGAATCTTTTGGATTTTATCGTATGTCTGGAAAAATGTTTAAGCACTGTTTACGAAAAAGAACTGGTTTCCGAGAAGAAATTTTTACCGATGCAACCCGGAGACGTGCCTTGCACATATGCTGACGTGACCGATTTAATGCGTGATTTCGATTTTAAACCCGGCACTTCCTTGGAAACCGGTTTAATGGAATTTGCCAAATGGTATCGGGATTTCTACGGGGCGTAGTTATCGGTTAATGGTTACCGGAAAAAAATCCGAATTTTATGAACATTGAAAAGCAATAAGAAGAGGTAATTTATGACTCCTTATGTATTTATGATTCTGGCATGGGTAATCCTGTTTTATTACCTTTTATACCGGAATGAAGGTATTTCGGAAGAAGGCATGGAAAAACGGAGAAAAGCTTTTGTCTGGCTTTCCGGCGTCACACTGTTTGTGATTATGGGCTTCCGAAATCATAACGTGGGGATTGATACTCCCCGATATTTAAGCAGATACCATGCATCCGCCTATTATGATTGGAATATGTTTACCCAATGGGATTTGTGGCTGGAGAAGGAATACGGCTTTACTCTGGTTGGAAAGATTCTGTATGACCTTCATATTTCGGACACGGTTTATCTGATGCTGTATGGATTCTTTATCGCCTTTTGCATCTCCAAACTGGTGTATAAATACAGCAAGAATCCTTTTTGGGGATTTTATTTAAACACCACTATCGGTCTTTTCACTATGTCAATGTCGGGGATGCGTCAGGCAATCGCCTGCTGTATCTGCTGGCTGGCAATTGATTATATTCTGGAGAAAAAGCCTGTGAAATTTGTGCTGATGGTGCTTTTGGCAGCCACCTTCCACCAGTCGGCAATTTTCTTTGTGGTATTCTATTTTGCCCGTTATGTGAAAATTAAAAAGATCAGTGGTTGGTTTTTGGCAGGATTTTCTGTGGCGTGTTTGTTTCTGCGCCCGATTCTGGTACCTATGTTATCCTACTTTATGCCTGCAAAATACGAAATTTACGGCTTGGCAAGTGACAGACATCAGGTCAATCCGTTGGTAGTTCTCATTGCATTATTGATTCCCATGTTTTGCTTGTTCTTTTGGGAACGACGCAAAATCAAGGATGAAAAAGAAGACAAATTTTATTCCCTTTGTTATTCAGGTTCATTTTTATATGCGATTATTCAGGTGTTGTCCTTATCGTCCAATATGATTGGACGAATGAATCAGTATTTCTACATCTTCAACGTAATCCTATTGGGAAATATTATCACCGATATTGAAGATAGAAACACCCGTTATGTCGCATCGGCATTTGCAATCCTTTTGCCGGGCTATATGTTCTTTAAATCTATGAGTTTGGGGATTGCACCCTACTATTTCTTCTGGCAAGTATATGGTTCGTAAAGGAGAACTACCATGAAGGTTATGTGGATTTTAAATTCTCCCATTGGGAGAATCTCCGATGTATTAAAATTAAGTCGTGCCCAAAGTGGTACCTGGATTGATGAGGCAATGCGTTCTTTGCAGGAAGCAGATGAAACTGCAGAGTTAGCCATTCTGACTACTACCACCATCAAAGAAATTCGCAGACAGACCGAGGGCAGGGTGGAGTATGTATGTTTAAATGTAGGCAGATGTCCCCGAGGTAAGAGCACTTCCAAATCCAAATTAAAGACCTGGGTTTCCGAAATCAGACGAATCAATCCTGATTTAATTCATATTTGGGGGACCGAATATTCCATCGGTTATGATTTGGCAAAAGAAATCAAGGAAATCCCTATTGTGTACCGTATTCAGGGAGCCATTAATTCCATCAGTAAATATCCCAACGGAAATTTACCGGTTCGGATAATGAAAAAAGAACTTTCCTTACTGGAACGTTTAAAAGCCAATAAATATAAAAAAGATGCTCGTTTTATGGAAAAGCAGGCAGAGATGGAACTTTCTATGATTTCAGAATCTGCTGCCATTTTTGCGGATAACGAATGGGCATTGATGCAATATCATATAAAAATGCCAAAACTTCCAGTTTATTTTGACCAGCTTCCGATTCGTAACGTTTTTTTTGAAAACGCTTGGGAGCTTGACAAGGCAACGCCACACAGTTTATTCTGTCTGGCAGGACGTACTGCTTACAAAGGACTACACCAGGCCATTGAGGCGGTTGCGCTTTTAAAGGAGGAATTTCCTGACATTCTGCTTCGGATTCCCGGCAGCATTGCATCCCGAAATCCCAAGTGGTTGTTTGAACCCACCTATATTACCTACTTAAGAAAGTTAATTGAGAAATATGGGTTAGAAAAAAATGTGGAATTTTTAGGGGCATTATCTTCCGAGCAAATGGCGGAGTATATGCTAAAAAGCCAGGTGTTTATTATGCCTTCTGTGATTGAAAATGAGTCCACTACGCTAAGAGAAGCAATGACGATGGGTATGCCTGCAGTGGCAGCCTTTGCAGGGGATATTTACGAAGTGGTTGTGCATAAAGAAACAGGTCTTTTGTATCGCTACGAAGAATACGAACATTTAGCATATTTTATTAAGACATTATTCAACGATACCAAATTTGCCGTGGAAATGGGACAGCGTGCATCTCAATTTTTAAAAGAAAAGTATGCTGATCACGACTATGGCAGAATCCTTTGTGATATTTACGGGAAGGTATTAAAACAGTAATCTGGAAAGGAGGAATAGCAAATGAAACTGACATTTTTCAGTAATGTAATGTCTCATCATCAGAAACCTTTTTGTGAAGAAATGTATCATAAACTAGGAGATGACTTTCGGTTTGTGGTTATGAAAAATATCAAGGAAGAACGAAAGAAACTGGGCTATTCCACCTATGAGGGAGAAACCATTCCTTATCTTATTAACGTGAGTCGCTCCAAAGAGAATTACGATTTGGCAAAACAGCTTGCCACAGATAGCGATGTGGTGATTTTTGGTTCGGGGCATCCTGATTTGTTGGCACAGCGGGTTGCCCAAAATAAGCTGACCTTCCTGTATACGGAACGTTTATTCAAACGGGGCAGATTTTCTCTGCTTCGTCCTGATATCCGCAATAATCTGAAGGTGCGTTATCAGATGCCCGGCAAGAACTCCAATTTTTATATGTTGTCTGCCAGCGCTTTCACGCCCTATGATTTGAGTTTGCTAAACTGTTTTTCGGAAAAATGTTACCGCTGGGGGTATTTTCCCGAATTTTTAACCTATGAGGAGGGAGCGCTGTGTGCTAAAAAGAAGCACGATATTCCAAGGCTTCTCTGGGTTGGCAGAATGATAGACTGGAAGCGAACCATAGACGCTTTAAAGGTTGCAAAAAAATTGCAAAAGCAAGGCTATCAGTTTCAATTGGATATTATCGGCACAGGTGTGCTGGAGGATAAGCTGAAAGCTTATACAAAGAAAAATAAATTGGAAAACTGTGTTACCTTTTTGGGAGCAATGCCCCCCGAAAAGGTGCGTAACTATATGGAAGAGGCGAACATCTTCCTCTTCACCTCCACCAAGCGTGAGGGGTGGGGCGCTGTGCTCAACGAAGCGATGAACAGCGGTTGTGTTTGTGTGGCAAACAGTGTCATCGGTTCGGCACCGTATTTGGTGGAGGATGGCAAAAACGGACTTTTATACAGCGGTATTTCTGATTTTTATCAGAAGGTGAAATTTCTGCTTGACCATCCCCAACGCTGGGAAGAAATGGGGCAGCAGGCGTATGAAACTCTGCGGCTGGAATGGAATGTTGACGTTGCGGTCAATCGCTTTCTGGTGGGGGCTATGCTGCTTCTGACTAAGGGAGAAATTCCCCACGTAAAAACCGGCCCAATGAGTCCGGCTCCCATCATCAAAAATAATTGGTACAAAGGATGAGGATTATGCAAACCTATAAAATCGGTGAATATGATATCAAAGAAGTTCAGGCGGTTATGCTGGAGATTTTAACCGTGGTGGATGAGCTTTGCCAAAAGCACGGCATTAAGTATATTTTAGACGGTGGTTCTATGTTGGGAGCAGTTCGTCACGGCGGATTCATCCCCTGGGATGACGATCTGGATATTGCCATGCTTCGTGAGGATTACGAAAAACTGATGGAAGTTTGCAAAACAGAGCTTCCCGAAGGGTATCTCTGGCAATCAGCGGAAACGGAACCGAATTATCCTTTGAATTTTGCTAAGATCAGAAAAAAAGATACTGTTTATAAAGAACGCAAATACAAGGACCTGGATATGAATCAGGGGGTCTATATTGACGTGTTCCCCATTG
>JAZOQZ010000095.1:0-43779 GCA_045656345.1 Clostridia bacterium | reverse complement strand
AGAAGAAAACTTAAAATTAAGAGAAAAACAACTGGAAGAAAAAACCGAAGCCACCAATGAAATTCAGAAGCGCCAGCTGGAAATCCTGGAAAAAATTTCCGGTCTGACCAAAGAAGAAGCAAAAGAATACCTCATTAAGAATATCGAAGATGAGGTTCGCGTGGAAGCTGCTCTGAAGATTAAAGAAATCGAAGAGCACACCAAAGAAACTTGCGACGAAAAAGCAAGAGAAATCATCACCGGTGCCATCCAGAGATGTGCATCCGATCATGTTTGTGATGTTACTGTGTCTGTTGTGGCGTTGCCCAGCGAAGACATGAAGGGCAGAATCATCGGTCGTGAAGGCAGAAATATCCGCTCCTTAGAACAGATGACCGGGATTGACTTTATTATTGATGATACTCCCGAAGCAGTTATCTTAAGCGGATTTGACCCGGTTCGCCGTGAAGTTGCCCGCTTAACCTTGGAAAAACTGATTCAGGACGGTCGTATCCATCCTGCAAGAATTGAAGAAATGTTCCATAAATCCCATAAAGAAGTGGAACAGACCATCAAAAAAGCAGGGGAAGGCGCTACCTTCGATGTTGGCGTGCATAACATTCATCCCGAGCTGGTTCGTCTGTTGGGTCGTTTGAAATACAGAACCAGTTATGGTCAGAATGTGCTGCAGCACTCCATTGAAGTTGCTCAGATTGCAGGCTTAATTGCCGGAGAATTGGGCATTGACGTAACCTTGGCAAAACGTGCCGGTTTGTTGCACGATATTGGAAAATCCATCGACCACGAAGTGGAAGGTTCCCACATTCAGATTGGTGCAGATGTGGCTAAGAAATACAAAGAAGATGCTATCATCTTAAATGCAATTATGGCTCATCACGGTGACGTGGAACCCGAAAGCACCATCGCTTGTATCGTAGCGGCTGCTGATGCCATTTCCGCTGCAAGACCGGGTGCAAGACGTGAAAATATTGAAAACTATATCAAACGTCTGCAGAAGCTGGAAGAGCTGGCAACTTCCTTCAACGGTGTGGAACGTGCATTTGCTATTTCCGCCGGTCGTGAAGTACGTGTTATGGTAAAACCCGACGATATCAACGATGAAGCAATGGTATTAGTGGGTAGAGAAATTGCTAAGAAGATTGAAAGCGAAATGGAATATCCCGGTCAGATTAAAGTTAATCTGATTCGTGAAACCCGCGTAGTAGATTTTGCAAAATAAAAAAAGTTTAAAAAAAACCGAGAGCAATTTGCTCTCGGTTTTTTATTTGAGATTGTGATTAGCCTTCGATTACGATTTCGATTGCTGCGCTCTGGGGAGGCAGGCTGAAGGTAGCAGCTTCGGAATGGGTACCGGAGATTTTCATACCAGCTTCTAAATCGTTAATTCTGTATAATCTTCTGTTCATTGCGTGATGAATGTTGGTTTCTTCGGAAACGTTTAATCTGATTTCACCGTTTTCGGTTTCAACCAGCACGAAATCTTCGCCAACTTCTGCGATGGTGCCCGCGAATGCAACGTTTGCGATTTCAACGGGGAACGCTTCTTCATACAGTTCCACGCTCATTACAGTTTTTGCAACTGCCTGAGCAGGTAAGCTCATAGTTACTGCGTTATCCACGTATTCCACCATAAATTCGGTGCCAACTTCGATTTCTGCTAAACCGATACCCTGGAAAATGGTTTCTTCGGTAAAGGTTACTTCAACTTCGCCTAAGATTTCATCCATTACCAGTAAGGTGGTTTCGTCTAAAACTTCGATAGCGGTTGCAACTCTGTAATTATTTTCTGCTTTTTCGGGATCAGAGATCAGAATTTCGCCGTTTTGCAGCACTTCGCAGCCAACACCCTGAAGAATATTTTCCACAAAGCTAACGGGAACGTAGGTTCTGTCATCCACCAGCTGAGGAGCAATTCCTAAGCTCATGGGAGCCATTTTGGAGAAGGTGTATTCATCTTTGGTGGGGTACATGGTGATATAATGAACGCCTTTGGTTAAGGTGATCATAGTGGTCTGTGCATCATAGCCCACTTCGTAGCCTAAGGTTTCGCAAAGTGCTCTTAAGGGAAGCATAACGTTGTCACCGTCAACATAGGTGTCGGCATTTAATACTTCACCATTTACGATGATTTTGAAAATGGGTTTTACCATCATACCGGGGTTGAATACGGGAGTTGCTTCTGCATCTTCTACGGGAGCTGAGATGGTCATAATGTCACCCTGAATGGTTTCGGTGCCGTCGTGAATGTATTCTGCAAACACTGCACCGGTGGTTAAGGTTGCGAAGACTAAAAGTCCTGCGATTAAGGTTTTGAAAGTTTTTTTCATGGGGTTTCCTCCATATATTTTAATTTTTTTTATGCTGTATTGAAGCTTGGTATGTATCGCTTTTTGCGATTTACATTTTCTAAGACGAGGGATTTTTCAAAAAGTTCCAAAAAAAATGAAAAAAATAAAAATAATTGAAAGACTTGCAAAAAAGAAACTGTTATATTATAATGTTTAGGTTAAAACAAGGAGAAAACTTTTATGGAACTAAAAAAACGGATTCAGTTATCTGATCATTTTACCTATCAAAAACTTCTGAAGTTCACCCTGCCTTCTGTTGTGATGATGATATTCACATCCCTTTACGGCGTGGTGGATGGTGTTTTTGTGTCCAACTATGCAGGGAAAACGGCATTTGCTGCCATCAATTTAATCTGGCCCGTGGTGATGATTTTAGGTTCTCTCGGCTTTATGTTCGGCACGGGCGGAAGTGCTCTGGTTGCCAAAATTCTGGGAGAACAGGATAAAAAGTATGCCAATCGGGTGTTTTCTGCGATTGTATATACTTCTGCTTTGTTGGGGCTTGTGTTAAGTATTCTTGGGGTTTTGTTCATCCGTCCCATTGTGTCTGCGTTGGGTGCTCAGGGGCAGTTGGCTGAAGACACTGTGCTTTATGGCAGTGTGTTGTTTATTGCGGTAGTCACCTTTATTTTGCAGAATGAATTTCAATCTCTTCTGGTGGTGGCAGAAAAGCCGAAGATGGGGCTTTGGGTAACCGTTGCGGCAGGTGTAACCAACATTGTTCTGGATTATATTCTGATTGGCGTGTTAGGATGGGGGCTGTTTGGTGCCGCTTTGGCAACTGTATTTTCTCAGGTGGTGGGATGTGTGATTCCGCTATGTTGGTTTTTGTTTAACAAAAAAGGTGTTCTTCGCCTGGGGAAATTCGGATGGTATCCCAAAGAACTCGGCAAATCCTGCATCAACGGTTCCTCTGAGATGCTTTCCAATATTTCTCTTTCTTTGGTGAACATCTTATATAATTTTCAGTTTCTTGCATTAGCGGGGGAAGACGGTCTTTCTGCTTATGGAGTAATGATGTATATCAACTTTGTGTTTGTGTCTGCCTTTTTGGGATATTCCATGGGGGTGGCACCCGTAGTGAGCTATCATTTTGGAGCAAAAAACACTTGGGAACTTCAGAATCTGTTCAAAAAAAGCACCGTGGTGCTCACGGTTTGTTCGGTGACGATGGTGGTGTCGGCGGAGCTTCTGAGTGCACCGCTTTCCTGGATGTTTGTGGGATTTGATGAAGCTCTTTATCAGATGACCTGCCGCGGATTTATGATTTATTCCGTGTCCTTCTTATTGTCGGGATATAATATTTTTGCTTCTGCCTTTTTCACTGCGTTGAATAACGGAGCAGTATCGGCCGTTTTGTCTTTCTTCCGTTCATTGATATTCCCTGTGATTTGCGTTTGGATTCTTCCGATGTTATTAGGGTTAGACGGGCTCTGGGGAGCTGTGATCGGTGCAGAATTTTTAGCCATTCTTCTGAGTATTGGCTTTTTTATGAAAAATCGGAAACGGTACCAATATTAAATTCTTATCATATAATGTCAAACGGAAGGTAAAAAAACAACTAAAAAAACAAATTGTTTGTCCGAATTTGCAAATACAAAAGGAATCGGATAAGCTATACTGATAATAATGAAAAATTATTTGTATTTTGGAGGTAATCAAATGAACCCTACAACTTTAGTAGTAATGGCAGCAGGTCTCGGCAGCCGTTACGGTGGATTAAAACAGATTGATCCCATTGGTCCCAGCGGAGAAATTATTATTGATTATTCCGTTTTTGATGCGGTAAAAGCAGGCTTTTCTAAAGTAGTGTTTATCATCAAAAAAGAAAACGAAGAAATTTTTAAAGAAGTAATCGGCGATAAACTGGAAGGCACCATTGAAGTGGCTTATGCGTTCCAGGATGTAAACGATATTCCCGGCGGAAATACATACGGCAGAGAAAAACCCTGGGGTACCGGCCATGCAGTGTTGGCTGCAAAACCCTATGTGGATACTCCTTTTGCAGTAATTAATGCAGACGATTTTTACGGAAGCTCCACCTTTAGCGGTTTGCAGAAATTTTTGGAAAACGTTTCCGATAATGACCGTTACCAGTATGCAATGATGGGCTTTGTTCTGGAAAACACATTAACCGATAACGGTTCTGTGGCAAGAGGTATCTGTGAAGTTTCCGAAGACGGTTTGTTAAAAACCATTACCGAACGCACCAAAATTCAGAAATTCGGTGATGAAACCAAATTTGAAGAAGACGGCAACTGGACTACCATTCCTCAGGGAAGCTTTGTTTCTATGAATACCTGGGGCTTTACTCCCAGCATCTTTGACGAACTGGAAAAAAGACTTCCTAAATTCTTAGAAGATAACCAGGACAACATTTTGAAAGCGGAATATTTCCTGCCTTCCGTTGTGGATGAATTAATCCGTGAAAACAAAGCAGATGTTAAAGTGTTACCCTGCAGCGAAAAATGGTATGGTGTTACCTATAAAGAAGATAAAGAACCTGTTATGGCAGCCATTCGTAAAATGGTGGATGACGGTGCTTATCCTGAAAAACTGTGGAAATAATAAAAAAAGGAGCTGTTTTCAGCTCCTTTTTTTTGCTGGTGCAATCCGTTGGAATCACTGAGGTTTCGCCTTTTTTGAGGTTTGGAATCCTGATTTTTTTCGGTTTTTCCTTGACATTTTGTTACAATTATGTTACAATATCTATGGTCGTATGTTTTCGTACGAAGCGTCAACCTTGTTTTGAACCAATCAGTTTTTTATAAAAAAGCGATTTGTTTGTGGGATTTTTAGAAATCTGAAAATCTGTTTTTCTGTCATGTCGGTTGATGTTTTGTGCAGTAAAAGAAAGGAGGGAATGCTGGATTGCGTAAAAGTTTCGTAACATTCGTAGGGGTCCTTGTATTGTTACTGATTTGCACGATTTCTGTATTTGCAGAATCTCGTTATGTTGCTTGTAGCGTGTTAAATGTCAGAAGTGCTCCCAACACCGATTGTAAAGTAATTGGCCAGGTTGTTTTAGGCGACGAACTGGAGCTTTTAGAGATTACCAATGAAAATTGGGTTAAAATTGCCATTGGCGATTGCGAAGGGTATGTTGCAAGACAATATCTTTCTGTTGGTCGTCCTGCGGTTAGCTTAGGCTCCCGTAGCGGAAAAAGACCTGTGAGTGAACCTTCTGTTGTTGATTATGCAAAGCAATTTATTGGTGTCCCCTATGTTTATGGCGGAAGCAGCCCGAGCGGTTTTGATTGCTCCGGTTTTGTAAAGTATGTGTATAGCCATTTCGGCGTAGAATTAACAAGAACCAGCTATAGCCAGGTTCATGAAGGTACTTATGTACCAAGATCCGAGCTTCAGCCCGGAGATTTGGTGTTCTTCGGTAGTGCAAGTAATGTTCATCACGTTGGCATTTATGTTTCCGACGGTAATTTCATTCATGCACCCAAGCCCGGTAAAACAGTCACCATCGAAACTCTTAATAGCGGTTATTATAATGACAGATATTACACCGCAAGAAGAGTCAGATAACAGACGACCGTAAATGCAAATTGTATATGAAAAAATACTGTGGGAGTAATCCGACAGTATTTTTTCTTTCAGAAGGAATCAACGATAGAAATGAGGTGACGGTTGGTGAAAAAACAAAGTCAGAACTGTGCGAATGTCTTTTCGGAAAAAGAACTGACAATGGCAAAAACCACCTTGGAAAAACTGCTTTTTTGGTATCAGAAAAGTCACCGCGATTTACCCTGGCGAAAAACCCGGGATCCGTATTGCATCTGGATTTCAGAAATTATGCTTCAGCAAACCCGTGTGGAAGCGGTGAAAGAATATTACCGTCGCTTTTTAGAGGCGTTGCCCACTGTTTCTGGTTTGGCAGAGGCAGAGGAAGAACAAGTGCTGAAATTATGGGAAGGTTTGGGCTACTACAGCCGTGCCAGAAACCTGCAAAGAGCCGCTTGTCAGATTATGGAACAACACGGCGGCATTTTCCCCGACGATTGGGAATCGGTGCGCAAACTACCGGGAATCGGTGACTACACTGCAGGAGCTGTTTTATCCATTGCCTTTGGACAACCCGTTCCGGCTGTGGATGGGAATGTGCTTCGGGTATTAAGCCGTGTGTTCCACGATGAATCCGACATTTTAGACCCAAAAACCAAATTCCGTATGACCGCACTGTTAAAACAGGTGTACCCTCAGGAATACTGTTCCGAAGTTACGCAAAGCTTAATGGAGCTGGGTGCTATGGTTTGTGTGCCAAACGGAGAACCCAAATGCACGGAGTGTCCTCTTTCCGGTATTTGCGTTACCAAGGAGATGGGGGATACAGACAGAATCCCTGTAAAATCAAAGAAAGCTTCCCGGAAAATAGAGCAGAAAACAGTGTTTATCCTTCAGGCAGGAGAAGAAATTGCTATTCGCAAACGCACCGAAAAAGGTCTTCTGCACGGAATGTGGGAACCCATCAATTTGTCGGGTTTTTTCACAGAACAAGAACTGAAAACAAAATTCCCCCATGCTAAAAGAATTCAAAAAATCGGGACACATCGCCATATTTTTACCCACATTGAATGGGATATGGTGGGGTATCTGGTAGTGGTTCCCCAAAAAACAGGGGACTACCAATGGGTTACCCGCGAAGAATTGGCATCCACCTATGCCATTCCCAAAGCTTTTCAACCATTTTTTAAAGAATCATAAGAAAAAGTGAGCTATCTTAAATGGCTCACTTTTTTTATTGTATAACCTGATTGGAAAATCCATATAATCAAATAAGATGAAATGGGAGGAGATTCCTTTGAAAAAACAGGTAAAAAGCTTGTGGATTCAACTATTATTGGTTGGCGTGTTATTGATTTTGGTGCATAAAATTTTAAACGACGGCAATGCTATCTCCTTATTTTTCGGGAGGATTTTTAAGATTTTGCGTCCGTTTTTCATTGGCGCACTGATTGCTGCTTTATTATATAAACCCTGTTCCTTTTTGGAAAAACGGTTTTCCCATCACTCTGATTTGTGGATTCGTCGTCATGCCACAGGTCTTGGTGTTGGCGTGGTGTACGGTGTGGTGGCAATTGTTTTATGGATCACGGTGCAGGTAATCTGGCCTGCTGTTTTTTTAAATCTGGAGTCCCTTGCCAGAAGCTTTCCCGATTATTATGCCAAGGCACTTAGCTTCTTGGAAGAACACGGATTTCTTTCTGCTTTCAATCTCTCTGAGCAGTTGGACCCGTTTGTGCAGCAGCTTTTTTCGGCGGAGTCGGTGAGTCGCTATGTTTCTTATTTATCAGATATGGCAAATTCTTTGTTTGCCGTTCTGACGGGACTGGTGGTTTCGGTGTATATCCTGTTGGAGCGAAAACCGTTGCTTTGCGTGGGGAAACGGTTGGTGTCTCTGATGGTGCGAAGAACAGACCGTTACACAGTGTTTTCTCATCTGAAAAAGCTTGGGAATCTATTTTATTCTTATTTCACGGGGTTGGGCTTGGACGCTGTGATTGTGGGAACATTATCGGTAATTTTATTTTTTGCGTTCGGGGTGCCTTACGCTTTTTTATTCGGTGTGTTTGCAGGTGTTTGCAATCTGATCCCCTTTTTTGGTCCTATTGTGGCGGCAGGCGTTATCTTTTTCTTCAGTTTCTTGTCTGTGGGGCTTGGAAAGGCACTATGGATTCTGGCACTGCAAATTCTGTTGGGACAGTTGGATGCCAATGTGATTCAACCTAAAATTATCGGACATTCGGTGGGAATCAGCCCCTTTTGGGTGATCTTTTCCGTGTTGGTATTCGGGGAACTTTGGGGAGTGATGGGGATGATTTTCGGCGTACCCATTGTGGCAGTGGCACGGTTTTGGTTTTTCGAACTGGAGGAAGCAAGATATCAATAGAAAAAAAGCGGTTGCATTTGCAACCGCTTTTTTGATACAGTTATTATTTATTGGGGAAATACTGGAATAAATTACATTTAATCATACCGTTATAAAGCTTTCGCTTTTTATCGGAGAATTTGCCGTAATAATCCTCGAATTTTTCTTCGGGAGTTAAGATGAAGGCAGACCAGCCGGGCAGTTTTTTACGGAAGACTTGTCCCATCTGTTTATAGAGAAGACGGCAGGCTTCTTCGTCCAGCAAACGTTCCCCATAGGGCGGATTGCAGACGATGGTGCCTTCCCGGTATGGAGGATTGAAATCCGCCACGTCTTTTTGGGAGATTTCCATCAGATCGAAGGTGCCGGACAGTTTGGCATTATGGGTGGTTAAAGCCACCGCGTTGGGGTCAATATCCGATGCCAGGATTTTTAACTTAGAATCGTTTCGGATAAGGCTTTTTGCTTCGGTTTTGGCATCTCTCCAGATTTTCTGGGATAGTTGGGGAAAGTACATTGCGGAAAAATCACGGTTTAAACCGGGAGCAATGTTTTTGGCAATGAGGCCTGCTTCAATGGGAATGGTGCCAGAGCCCGAAAAGGGGTCTGCAAACACACCGTCATAACGAAAACGGCTTAAGGTGACGATGGCAGCGGCAATGGTTTCCTTTAAGGGTGCCTGATTGGAATTTCTGCGGTAACCACGCTTATGTAGGGGTTGTCCCGAAGTGTCAATCATTAAGGTAAGCACATCTTTCATCAGGGAAAATTCCACCTGATAGAGCACTCCGGATTCAGGGAAATAGCTCTGATGATATGCACCTTCTAAAGAGCGTACAATCGCCTTTTTGATAACAGACTGACATCCGGGCACACTGAATAATTTCGATTTTAAGCAGTAGCCTTTCACGGGGAAGGCATCGTTTTTGCCAATCCAGTTTTTCCAGGGAAGACTTTTGGTGAAATCAAACAGCTCATCAAAGGTGGTAACCTTTTTTTCTCCCATTTTGATGAGAATTCTCTCTCCGCAACGAATCCACAGATTGCATCTTGCAATGGCGGATTCGTCTCCCAAAAAGGTGACTCTGCCATCGGCAACTTCGGTCACTTCGTAGCCTAATTTTTTCACTTCTCTGGAAACCAATGCTTCCATTCCGAATAAGGTTGTAATAATCAGTTCCATACTTATTTTACCAATGTGAATCCTGCATCTTCAACCGCTTCTTTGATGGCATCCATAGATACATCTTGGGTGAGGGTTAAAGTGGCAGATTTTTCTTCTAAATTCACGGTTGCACTAACACCGGCCAGTTCGTTTAAGGCGTTTTCCACCCGACGGGAGCAGTGTGCACAGCTCATACCGTCTATATAAATGATTTTTTCCATTATAACACGTCCTTTTTTTTATTTGCAAAATGATTATAGCATAGTTTTTTTAAAAAATCAATCGGGCACAGAAAATCTGTACCCGATTTTTTTGTTATTTTTCAGATTGCATATTTTTCTTGCAGATAAGAAACGATTTTTTGCCCCAGTTGGGAAATTATTTCGGCGTCTTCACCTTCTAACATCACCCGATACAAGGGCTCAGTTCCTGAGGGACGAAGCAACACTCTGCCACGTTTTCCCAATATTTTTTTGGCGTTTTCCAGCATTGCCAGAAGCTTAGCATCTGTTGGGATTTTATCTTTCGCATCTTTCGTAATCTTCACATTGTAAAGCACTTGGGGAAGTTTGGTCATAAGGCGGGTTAATTCCGAGAACACAACTTTCCTTTCAGAAAGAATTTCTGTCATCTTAAGAGCTGTTAAAATGCCATCTCCCGTGAGAGTATCCCGGGCAAAAATAATGTGTCCCGACTGTTCACCGCCAAGAGCGTAACCGCCTTTTTGCAACTCTTCCCACACATAGCGGTCGCCCACTTTAGTGGTTACCACACAGATGCCCTGTTCGTTTGCAAACAGCGTGAGGCCCAAATTGCTCATCACCGTTGCCACCACGGTGTTTTTTGGAAGGGCTTTTTTTTGCTTCATATCATAGGAGAAAATGGCAAGAGCCTGATCACCGTCCACCTCGTTGCCCGACTCATCGCAAAAGAGGGCACGGTCACCGTCCCCGTCAAAGGCGATGCCAATATGGGCTTTGTGTTCCCGGGTAAATCTGCAGATGTTTTCTAGAAAAGTGGACCCGCAACATTCATTGATATTCAATCCGTCAGGCTGATTTGCCGTAACAAACACTTCGGCACCCAAGCGGCGGAACACTTCTTCGGCAATGCCGGAGGTGGCACCGTTGGCACAGTCTAAGGCAATTTTCAATCCTGAAAAATCCGCAGTCACTTTATCAATCAACCAGTTGATATAATCTTCTTTGGCTTGGTTAGATAGTACAACGGCTCCGATACCGTTACCAACAGGGTTTGCAATCTCGGAGCCGTTTTGAATGAGTTGTTCAATGGCATCTTCTGTTTCGTCTGAAAACTTGGTGCCGTTTTCATCAAACAGTTTGATACCGTTATATTCCATAGGATTATGGGATGCGGATACCATAATTCCGCCATTACACTGATATTTTCTGACTAGCAAACTGACAGCAGGAGTGGGCAGCATTCCCAGTTTCATCACGTTTCCGCCAGCAGATAAAATCCCGCTTACCAGAGCAGATTCCAGCATATCACAGGAGATGCGTGAATCTTTGCCGATGGCAATCAGCGGTTGCTTTTTTTTGTTGGAAAGTCGGTGTGTGATTGCCCGACCAATGGCGTATGCCAAAGGGGAGGTCAGTTCGCGGTTTGCAATTCCTCTTACACCATCAGTACCAAACATACGTCCCATATTGTGATAATTACTCCCTTACAATTAAAATTTCACGGAGCACATCGTCGTAGCTGAAGGCGATCACCGTGTCCCCGGTTTCGTATCGGCTGTCGGTGATTTCTGACAAATCAGAAAGTATGATTTTTCCGCCTGCGGTCAATTCGTACACGTGTACGGGATCATTGATCTGATAGGTTTTCTCAGTGCTTAACACAAAGGTGCTCAGCGTGATTTCCTTTTGCTTATAAATTTCTGTAACTGTGCCTGCGGCGATGTGTCTTCTGATAGTATCACCCACCTGAACGATTTCTATACAGGGGTTATAGCGGGGAAAGCTATGCACATTCATGCCGATGCTGACATAACGGATTTTTCCGTTGATATCGCTGAAGTAGGAAAGAATATCTCCGTGTTCAATGACGGTATCATCCGCAAGCTGACTTTGCTCAATTGTTACATCTTCCCCGATTGTAAGGGTGGTGAGCTTTCCGTTTTGATAGCCTTCCACTCTGGTGGCGGGTTCGTTGTTTTCATCCAACACGGTGGACACATGGGTCACCACGAAGAAATAGGTGAGTGGTTGAGTGCTTTCTTTAGAAGTTTCGGGTTCTTCTTTTTCGGTTGGCTGGTAGTTTAATGCGCGTTCCAATACAGTTGCAATTTCTGCCCGTGTGATTTCTTTTCCGGGACCGAAGGAACCGTCGGGATAACCGTTGATAAGACCTTCTCTTGCTAAGGTTTTTACCGCAGGAAGATCTGCTTTGTCCACCGTTTCCAGATCACGGAAGGAAACGGATTTATCTAAGGGAGAATCAGTCAGGTTCAATGCCTCAAAAATAGCGTATGCCACTTCCTGACGGGTGATATTTTTTTGGGGGAAGAAGTTGTTTTCTGCGATAAAATATCCGCCACTTTGAGAAACATAGGGATAAAACCAGTCACCTTCTGACACATCTTCATAGGAAATGGCAGCATTGTTGCCGAACATCACAGTGATTAATTTGGCAAATTCTGCACGGGTAATGCTTTGACCGGGAGCAAAGGTGCCGTCGGGATAGCCGTTTAAGTAGCCTTGGTCGGACAGAGATGTGATTGCATTTTTTGCCCAGTCATAATTTTCGGTAACATCGGGGAAGGCGAAGGCAGACACTGTGAAAAAGGTCAGCACGAGTATGTAACAAAGCAGATTTCGTAAAATTTTCATAGGATTCGTTCCTTTCCTGGTGGATTTTGTTATTTAGACGAAACACCGGAAAAAATGTTTCAAAAATGTTCTTGTTCATTATAACTGAGAACGGGAGTTTTTGTCAATAATAATTAGGAATAAACTGAGATGAAACCGGAAAGTCGAGGAGAAAACAATGGGGCTGTTAATCGGAAAAACCGCACTGATTTATGTGGTGGTGAATATTGCTATGCGATGTATGGGCAAACGTCAGGTAGGAGAACTGTCCACATCAGAGGTAATTGTGGCATTTCTGATTTCGGAGGTGGCATCTGCACCGCTTAGCAATCCCGATGTGTCTGTGTGGATGAATATTGTTGCCATTTTTGTTCTGGTGGCAATGGAAATTCTGTATTCTTACCTTAGCATCAAATGGCCGTTTTTTATGACGCTTACTCAGGGGAGACCCACCGTGATTATAGAAAACGGAAAAATTCTGGAAAAGTCTATGTTGAAAAACCGTTTGAGCATTGCAGAATTAAACGAAGAGCTGCGGCTGAAGAACATCAATATTTCCGACGTGTATCTTGCTATTATTGAAAATAACGGTCAGCTGAGCATCATTCCAACCAACAAAGCTTCAGGGGTTACCAGAGAAGATCTGGGAGTTACGGCGAAGTCGTCTCCGCAGGATTTTGCTGTGATTGTTGACGGTAAAATTTTTGAAGATAATCTGCGGCGGGTAGGGAAAGACAAAAAATGGCTGACCCGATATTTGCAAAGCCAGAAAGTGAAGACGGAGAAGGAAGTTTTAGCTCTTTATGCGGACCAAAACGGCGCCACTTTTTTCCAAAAAAAATTACCGAAAAATCAAAATTTAAAAAAACTGTTCAAAACGGCAAAAAAATAATGAAAAAAATAAGTAAAGTTGTGTATTTCTTTTGTTGACAAAATAAAAAAAGTGTAGTATAATGTGGAAGATAAAATATGCGAATGTGAAAGCATTTGTGAATAATTTAACAATTCGAAGCCAAGAAACAGAAAAGAGGATGATTAACATGGCATTCAAAAGTGGAATCTGGGAATCAGAAATCAATGTCAGAAACTTCATTTTAAACAACTACACCGAGTACACCGGTGACGAAAGCTTTTTAGCTGGTCCCACCGACCGTACCGTTAAATTGTGGGAAGAACTCTGCGAACGTCTGAAAGTGGAAAGAGAACGCGGCGGTGTTTATGATATCGATGAAAAAACCATCTCCACCGTATCTTCTCATAAACCCGGCTTTATCGACGAAGCTTTAGAGCAGATTGTAGGTGTGCAGACCGATGAACCCTTAAAAAGAGCAATTATGCCCTTCGGTGGTATCCGTCTGGTACACACTTCCTTAGATGCTTACGGCAAAAAACTGGATCCCGAAGTTGCAAACATTTTCAAATACCGTAAAACCCATAACGACGGTGTATTCGATGCATATACCGACGAAATGAAAAAAGCACGTCACACCGGTATCATCACTGGTCTGCCCGATGCATATGGCCGTGGCAGAATTATCGGTGACTACCGTAGAGTTGCATTGTACGGTGTGGATTTCTTAATTGAGCAGAAAGAAATTGCGAAAAAGAAAATCAACCCTGTAATTATGGATAGTCCTCACATCCGTTTAAGAGAAGAAATCTCTGAACAGATCCGTTCCTTAAAAGAACTGAAAGTGATGGCTGAAAGCTACGGTTACGATATTTCCAAACCTGCAACCAACGTAAAAGAAGCAATCCAGTGGTTATACTTCGGTTACTTAGGTGCAGTAAAAGAACAGAACGGTGCTGCAATGTCCTTAGGTAGAGTTTCCACCTTCTTAGACTGCTACGCAGAAAAAGACCTGGCAGAAGGTACCTTCACCGAAGAAGAAATTCAGGAATTTGTAGATCACTTCATCATGAAGTTAAGAATTGTTCGTTTCTTACGTACTCCTGCTTATGATGAACTGTTCTCCGGTGACCCCACCTGGATTACCGAAGCAATCGGCGGTATGGCTGAAAACGGCAAAAGCTTAGTTTCCAAAATGTCTTACCGTTTCTTACACACCTTAACCAACTTAGGTCCTGCTCCCGAACCGAACATGACCGTTCTCTGGAGCGAAAGCTTACCCGAAGCATTCAAAAAATACTGTGCTAAAATCTCTATCGAAACTTCTTCCATCCAGTATGAAAATGACGAGCTGATGAGAGAAAAATTCGGTGATGACTACGGTATTGCTTGCTGTGTATCCACTATGAAAATCGGTAAACAGATGCAGTTCTTCGGCGCAAGAGCAAACCTGGCAAAAGCTCTGCTTTATGCAATCAATGACGGTAAAGACGAAAGATATTCCGAACAGGTTGGTCCCCAGGTTGGCGCATTAACCGGCGAATATTTAAACTATGAAGAAGTTTTAGAGAAATTCGACAAAATTTCCGACTGGTTGGCAGAACTGTATATCAACACCTTAAATATCATTCACTATATGCACGATAAATACTGCTACGAAAAACTGGAAATGGCTCTGCACGATGAAAACATCGTAAGAACCTCTGCTTGTGGTATGGCAGGTCTTTCCGTAGTGGCAGACAGCTTATCTGCAATCCGTTATGCCAAAGTAAAAGCAATCCGTGACGAAAACGGTATCGCTCATGACTTCGAAATCGAAGGCGATTATCCCAAATATGGTAACAACGATCCCAGAGCGGACGAAATCGCTGTTATGCTGGTTGAAAACTTCATGAAGAAACTGGCAGGTCACACCACTTACCGTGGTTCTAAACCTACCATGTCTATCTTAACCATTACCTCCAACGTTGTATACGGCAAGAAAACCGGTTCCACCCCCGACGGCAGAAAAGGCGGAGAACCTTTTGCTCCCGGTGCGAACCCCATGCACGGCAGAGATTCCAAAGGTTGTATCGCTTCTATGAAATCTGTGGCAAAACTGCCTTATGATTACTCTGAAGACGGTATTTCCTACACCTTCTCTATTATTCCTGCTGCACTGGGTAAATCCGATGACGAAAAAATTGAAAACTTAGTATCCTTAATGGATGGCTATTTCGGCGACAGCGGTCACCATATCAACGTAAACGTTATCAACAAAGAAATCTTGTTGGATGCAATGGATCATCCCGAAAAATATCCTCAGTTGACCATCCGTGTATCCGGTTATGCTGTAAACTTCATTAAGCTGACCAGAGAACAGCAGTTGGATGTTATCAACAGAACTTTCCATACCCGTTTCTAATCGTAACTGAAAGGAATATCACATGGAAGGATATATTCATTCGGTAGAAACTTTTGGCGCTGTGGATGGTCCCGGTCTACGTTATGTAGTGTTTTTCCAGGGCTGTCCGCTGCGATGCCTGTTCTGCCATAATCCTGATTCCTGGAAGATGGGAGAAGGGGAGAAGAAAAGTGATGCTGAGCTGATTGCCGACATTTTGGAATACAAAAGCTTCATCAAACGAGGCGGCGTTACCTTTTCAGGTGGCGAACCATTGGCGCAACCGTCGTTTTTGCTGTCGTTGATTCGTAAGTGCAAAAAACATGGTTTGCATACCGCCATTGATACTTCAGGCGTTATCAGCATTGAGCAATCCCGTTCCATTATTGCGGAGGCGGATATGCTTCTTTTAGATATCAAAACCTTTGATGCAGATTTATATCCCAAACTGACAGGACATACTATCGATAATAATCTTGCCACGTTGGAGTTTTGCGAAGAAATCGGAAAACCCGTGTGGATTCGTCACGTGCTGGTTCCAGGATATACCCTGGTGAAAGAACGGATGGAAAAGCTGGCAGAATATTTAAAGCAATTTAAATGCATCGAAAAAATTGAATTGCTCCCGTTCCACAAACTTGGAGAATACAAGTGGGAAGAAATGGGAGTGCCATATCAGCTTTACGATGTGCCTGTTCCCACCGAGGAAGAAATGGCAATGGCGAAAGAAATTTTCGGTTTGTCTTAAGATTCAAACAAACAAAAAAAGGAGTGGAAACACTCCTTTTTTTGTATCAAGTTTGAGAAAATCGGGCAGAATCCATCTGAGGTGATTGATATGCTTGGACTTTTGATGAGCATCATTGCAGGTGCCGCAATGAGTATTCAAGGAGTTTGGAATACTCGCCTTTCTGAAAAAATCGGGTTGTTTGAATCCAATGCATTTGTGCAGGGAACAGCGTTTTTATTGGGGCTTTTGGTGATGTTTTTCTTTGGTAAGGGGAATCTTCGGGAGCTTTCCAACACGCCAAAGCTGTATTGGCTGGGAGGCGTTTTGGGAATTGTGATTACAGTAACCGTGATGCTTTCCATCAAGGATTTAAGCCCTACCTACGCCATCAGCGTAATTTTAATTTCTCAGCTTTTGGTGGCGGCGCTGATTGACGCTTTCGGATGGTTTGGCAGTGAGCAGGTTCCGTTTTTATGGAATAAATATGTGGGACTTGCTTTGATGATTGGCGGAGTGTTGCTCTTTCAATGGAAGCAGGGAACATAATGGATATTGTGTCAGAAAAGTGCCGGATTTTATGCAAAATCCGGCACTTTTCTTGACTTTACATAATTGTTTGATACAATCAAAGGGTAACAGTTTGTTGGAAAAAAGGGAGCAAAGGAGAATCTATGAGAACAGACTCTTTTTCCAAAGAAAAGCACCTTCCCGTAAGGCGTTTTATTGCGGATGAATCCAAGGTGGCAACAGGACTGTACGGTCCCCGTGCCATTGCGGATGATTTAGACAATCTTTTTGCCATGTTCGACCCTGAGGCAACCTTTTTGGGTGGCACGGAGCAGGGAGGTGTTTCGCAGAAAAATTTGCAGAAGGGTGCGGTCACTTACGAAAAACTTTCAGAAGAAGTAAAGACGAAATTTCAGGGAATTGCAACTGAGCAGCAACTTTCTTCTCTTGGCAAGGAACTTGATGAAAAATTAGATTCCAAAGCCGATAAATCCACCACCTTATCAGGTTACGGAATCACCGATGCCTATACCAAAGAAGAGACAGAAAATGGATTTGTTTCGAGAGGAGATTTTATTGAAGAAAAGGTGAATTTTGCAACCTCCGATATGCTGAACAATGCAGTTCGTGAGGTAAAAACTTCAATATCAAAAAAACCGGAAGAAACCGTTCTTTATGAACAAGTGGTAAGCACTCCCCGATGGACAATTCAACCGGGACTTATAAGCAGTATGGATTCCGCTTTCAACACAGATGATTTTTATTATGTTACCCTGAAAGATGCCGATGGAAATGCTCTTCCAAGCGGACAATTTATGCTGAAGGATTCCTACACAGACGATGCAACTGTTTATTCCACAGAGTTTACACTTCCCGATCTTAACACAGGAACAGCCACCTTGGTGGAAAATTATCCCGTGGAGTTTATTTCTGTTGGTATCAGTTACGAACTTCGGGATGCAGGGGTAACATTATACGAACAGCAACTTGATGTCTTTGACATTAGCAACAATACGGGAAGCATCAGAATGGTTGTTCAGGGAGAAGTGATTCCGAGAAATACAAATCTGTATGTGTATTCACAGTATAAAACAGATAAGAATGTTGCATCATACCATTCCACTAACGGAACCCCGGCATTTCAAAATAATTCTGCCAAAGAAATTGTGGCATATACCAACCTGCCGGAATTAAGTAATGTGGGAAATATGCTGTATGATAACACCGTACTGAAAAAAGAGGGAAGCGGTTATTTTTCATCGGAGAGAAATGTTGTTATCCGATATAATGACAAAAATGCAAAATCATATCAGGTGTTTGGTTTTGGGAAAACCTTATCCGAGGCTACCGATATTGTAAGTATTGCATTTCGATTAAACAATGTGAATAACGGTATGCTTAGAAACGGAACAAAAATTATCGTTTCGGAGGTGAAATAGGATGTTGATTTTAAAAAATGGAACTTATGTTACATCTGATGAAGAACAGTCCACGGATGAAATTGTGATTCCTTACGAAGAAAAGGTTGTTTCTCTCATCCGTGAAAAGTATTCCGTTGATGATGAGTTGGCGATTCAGCGGCAGAAAGACAGCAAGCCTGAAGAGTTTAAAGAATACTTTGATTATTGCGAAGAATGTAAGCAAAAGGCAAAAGGGCTTTAATAACAAAAAAGAGGACGGCACAATTTTGTGTCGTCCCCTTTTTGTTTTATTGATACAACAATGGTTTGATTTGTTCGGAATCAACCGTGGTTGCATCGTACCATTTGGAGCCGGTGTCGATGTCTTCCACGCCGGTTTCACCGTTCATGGCACGGACAGCCAATTCCACCGCACGGTATCCGATGGAAACAGGATCCTGTGTCACCGAACCCAAAAATTTCTTGTTGCGGATAGCATCAATCTGAAGGGCACCGGAGTCAAAACCCACGGCAATGACCTTGTCGGGGCCGATTCTGCCGCCGGAAATTGCGGCATCTGCATTGATAATTGCTTTTGCGGCAAATTCGTTGGAGCCGTAGATGGCAATCAGGTCGTTTTTATTGAGCAAGGTTTGTGCAGAGGTTTGCCCCTGAGTATCATTGATTTCTGCAGGAATTGCCACGTCAATAATCACCTTGCCGTCGGTAACACCGTTGGCAAATTTGGTGTGCCCGATGATTGCCACGGAGCCTTTTCCAAAGCCTTCGGAGGATTCAATCAGGCTGACCATTTTATCTAAAAATCCCTGGGTTCTCATACTGATGGACTGAGAATTTGCCTCCTGGGAAACCACGCCGATGCGAGGGGTAGCGGTGCTGAGTTTTCCTTTAATGGCATCATACATTTTTTGTGCTGCAAGCTCGCCTGCTTTGTAGTTATCGGTTGAAGCGTTGGCAAAAATGGTGCCCTCGGGAGCTCCCGGAACCCCGGAGTCGAAGCCGATGACGGGGATGTTGTTGGCCTTTGCCTTGTTGATGGCATCCAAAGATGCAGTAGTGTCTAATGCTGCAATACAGATGGCATCCGGCTTTTTGTTAATTGCATTGTTGAGCA
Organism: Clostridia bacterium; assembly: GCA_045656345.1. GTDB lineage: Bacteria > Bacillota > Clostridia > UMGS1840 > UMGS1840 > SIG452. Next base: position 24,549 of record JAZOQZ010000095.1, on the reverse strand, counting down.
TTTCCACCTGTGCTGCAATGGCACCTTCTCCTTCGGGACCCACAAAATTCACCTTTACGCCAAGCTCTTTTCCGGCTTTGTCGGCACCTTGTTTTACAGCCTTCCAGAAGTCGTGCTGAAAGCCTTTTGCAATGACTTCCACAGTTTTCTGAGAAGAATTTCCTCCCATACATCCTGTCAACAAGAGGGGGAGAAGACACACAACTGTGAATACGGCAAATAATCTTTTCTTGTTCATATTGGTAACAACCTTTCTTATGATTTTATAGAAACGCGTTTTTTCCGGTTACTGCGGTAAATGTCCAGAAGCACTGCACCAATTACCACAATCCCGGTGATGAGAGTCTGGTAGTGTGGCTGCAAATCCACATAGGGTAATCCGATTTTCAACACACTCATAATAAACACCCCGATAAAGGTTCCGATAATGGAACCCACACCGCCGGAAAGGGAGGTTCCGCCAACCACAACCCCGGCAATGGCCTGCAACTCAAACCCTTGTCCTGCACCGGGAAGAATGGTGGTGTAGGTGGCAGCATAAGCGATACCTGCTAACCCTGCAAATATCCCTGAAATCACGTACACCACGGTTTCCCATTTTTGCACATTAACCCCGGAAAGACGGGTTGCTTCCTTGTTACTTCCGATGGCGAAGGTGTATCGTCCGATGACTGTTTTATTGAGCACAATCACCGCCAACACCGTGAAAGCAACCAACACCAAAAATCCTGTGGGAAAGTTGTCGGCAGTGCGGAAAATGTCCTTATACCAACCTTCCGGAGAGGACCTCATGGGGAAGGTGGTAGATTGCACATTAGACACAATGGAGCCAACCCCTGAGGACACCATCATCGTACCCAGGGTTGCGATAAAAGGAGGTAGCTTCAGGCGGGATACCATGATTCCGTTTGCCAGACCGAACAAACCTCCCACCAGAATGGTAATCATCAGACAAATCCATAGGGGGAGTCCCAGATTATTATGGAGGGTACCACCCACAATGGCAGAGCACATCATTACCGTACCGATTGATAGGTCGATTCCGCCTGTGATAATCACGAAGGTTACCCCGATGGCTAAAAATCCAATGTAATAGGAGGCATCAAAAATACTGACCAACGTATCTGTGGTGAAGAAATTGGTTCCGAACACGGAGAAAAAAGTGTACAGCACAATCAGGGCACCCAAGGCAATGAATTTTTGCATCCCTTTTGTTTTGATATTTTCAATGATCTGGTTCATAAAGAACTCCTTTCCGAATGATAGAAATATGCATTAAGATACGTCTTCCCGCTTGGTTGCCAACTGCATGATTTTTTCCTGAGTGGCATCTTTGATATCCAGCTCTCCTGTGATTTTTCCTTCGCACATCACGATGATTCTGTCACTCATACGAAGAATTTCGGTGAGTTCCGAAGAAATCATAATGATGGATTTTCCTTGTCTGGAAAGCTCGTTCATTAAGGCGTAAATTTCGCTTTTGGCTCCCACGTCAATTCCGCGGGTGGGTTCGTCGAAAATTAAGATATCGCAGTTTTTAATCAGCCATTTTGCAATCACCACTTTTTGTTGATTTCCGCCGGATAAATTTTGCACTGCCTGATGGATGGAAGGGGTTTTGGTTTTCAGCTTTTGAGTGTATTCCCGGGCAGTTTTGGAAATTGTTGGTTCCTTCACAAATCCAAAATTTGAAAACTGCTTCAAATTTGCCAGAACCGAGTTGTCTGCCACATCTAAATTCAGTGCCAATCCGTAGCGTTTTCTGTCTTCCGACAGGTAGCCGATCCCGTGTTTGACAGCATCCATCGGAGAGTTAATTTCCACCCGTTCTCCCTTTAAAAACAGTGTTCCTGAATCCGGTTTATCTGCTCCGAAAATGGCTCTTGCCAGTTCTGTTCTGCCGGCTCCCATCAGTCCTGCAAATCCTAAAATTTCGCCTTTTTTCAGGGAAAAACTTGCATCTTTCACGTGGGGAGATAAGGTAATTGATTCTGCCTTTAACACCACAGGAGCATCTTGCGGAACGGTGCTTTGTGTTTTGGGATCCTCGTAAATAGTTCTGCCAACCAGCATGCTGATGATTTCGTCTTTTGAGGTGTCTTTGGTGCGGATGGTGCCAATATATTCGCCGTCCCGCATCACGGTAACACGGTCGGTAATTGCTTTGATTTCGTCCATACGGTGAGAAATGTATATCATACCCACTCCCTTGTGTTTCAGCTCCGAAATCAGGCGGAAAAGTTCCTTGATTTCGTGCTCTGTCAAGGCGGCGGTAGGTTCATCAAACACAATGATTTTCGCATGATAAGAGATGGCTTTTGCAATCTCCACCATCTGTTGTTTTCCCACGGTCAGATTTCCGATAATTTCTTTTGGGTTAATATAAATTCCAAGTTTTTGAAACAGATTTTTTGTTTGTTTTTCTAACGATTTATCATCCAGCCAAAAGCCAAGTTTTTTTTGTTCACGACCAATAAAAATATTCTCTGCCACACTTAAGTGGTTCATCATATTGAGTTCCTGATGCACAATAATTACGCCGTTTTCCTGTGCTTCTTTCGGGCTTTTAAAATGTATTTCCTGCCCTTGGAATGTGATTGTTCCGCTATCCTTCTGATGAATCCCGGTGAGGATTTTCATCAAGGTGGACTTTCCGGCACCATTTTCTCCCACCAGTGCGTGCACTTCCCCGGGATATAAATCCAGATTTGCGTTTTTTAACGCCTTCACTCCCACAAATTCTTTGGTGATATTCTTCATAGTAAGAATCGGGTTTTCTGTTGCCATTTTTAACGACCTGCCTCTTTTTCAAAAATAAACAAAGGAACCTTGATTTCTTCTTTTATGTTTGACCGATTTTTGATTATTATAACTTTTTTTCAAAAAAATTATGCGGTTATGTGAGAAAGAACAACGCTTGCTTTATTGTGTTTTTGCGAAAAACATACTGTTTTTTTGTAAAAATTGAAAAAAATGGTTAAAAAGCCCTGTTTTTTTCGAAAAAAGTGCAAAAAAATTAAAAAATATTCAAAAAATATTTGAATTATACAGAGTAATATGTTATAATATATAAATAAGCTGAGAGGCTTTTTACCAAAAAAATCAAAAACTAAAATAGAAGACAGAAAGGATTTTATTACCATGGAAGAAAACATCTTAACCAATGATAAACAGGGCATCATTAAAGTGAGTGCAGAAGTGTTGTCCGTTATTTCCGGAATGGCGGTGAATGACATTGAAGGAGTTGCTTCTTTGATTGAAGATCCCGATAGCACCGTTTATTCCAAAAAAATGCTGAGCCGTGGCATCAGCGTGGATCAGAAGCCGGACGGATTATCCGTGAGTCTGAATATTATTGTGAAGTATGGCTATAGCGTGGCAGATGTTTCCAGAGAAGTGCAGTTGAAAGTGAAAGATGCAATGGAAAATATGCTGGGCTTTGCAGTAAAAACCGTAAACGTTGTGGTAGCAGGTGTGGATTTTTCCGAAGCTCAATAATAAAGGAAGATAACGATGAAAAGAAGAGAATTAAGAGAGCATGCCTTCAAACTGATTTTTTCAGGACACGACGGAGTGCTTCCCGAAGAAGGCATTGCATTTTATCTTGCTGATAACGAAATCAAAGGAAAAGACGCTAAAGAACTGACCGAAAAAGTCAACCTGGTGTTTGACCATCTGGAAAAGGTGGACGAAGTGATTGCAGCCAACGTAAAGGGTTATGCGTTTGACCGTATTTCCAAAGTTTCTTTGGCGGTGCTTCGTTTGGGCGTTGCAGAAATGCTGTTTGATGATACCGTTCCTGATGGGGTTGCTGTATCCGAAGCGATGGCAATTGCCGAAACCTTTGAGGATGAAAAATCGAAAACCTTTGTGAACGGCGTGTTAGGTGCCGTGTCCAGAGGGAAAGAATAAGGACTTTACTATGGATGTTCTTACCATTACAGAACTGAATTTATACATCAAGGGCATCATTGAGCGGGATGCTGTGTTGCAGAACGTTACCGTGAAGGGGGAAATTTCCAACTTCAAGCATCATTCTTCAGGGCATATGTATTTGTCTTTGAAAGATGATGGTGGGGTGATGCGTGCCGTAATGTTCCGCTTTGCTGCACAGAAACTTCGCTTCCGCCCTGAAAACGGAATGCAGGTGGTGGTATCGGGCAAGGTTTCCGTGTATGAACGGGATGGTCAGTATCAGATGTATATTGACGAAATGATGCCCGATGGCGTGGGCGCTTTGTATGTTGCCTATGAGCAGCTGAAATCACAGCTGGAAGAAGAAGGACTCTTTTCCCAGCAGTATAAAAAGCCCATTCCCCGATATCCCGAAACCATCGGGATTGTCACATCTCCCACAGGAGCTGCCATCCGGGATATTTTAAATATCTTAAAACGGCGTTTTCCATACACCAAAGTGTATCTGTATCCTGCGTTGGTGCAGGGGGAAGGCGCAAAGGAATCCATCGTTCGGGGTCTTCGTTTCTTTGACGGAAAGGTGGACACCGTTATCACAGGACGTGGCGGCGGTTCTATTGAAGATTTATGGGCGTTTAACGAAGAAGCGGTTGCTCGCCAGATTTTTGCGATGAAAACACCTGTGATTTCAGCAGTTGGACATGAAACAGATTTCACCATTGCCGATTTTGTTGCCGATAAACGGGTTCCAACTCCCTCGGCGGCGGCAGAAATTTCGGTTCCTTCCGGTGCAGAACTTCAGAAGTTTTTAAAAATTGTGGACGGACGCCTTTATGCAGCTTTAGTGGGGCAGTTGGAACGCTCTCAGAAAAATCTGCAGGTGTTGCGGGAAAAAGAAGTTTTAAAAAATCCCCTTGCCGTGTATAACATCAAGCGAATGCAGATTGATGCCTTTTCCACCAGACTGGAAAATTGCTATACCAAAACAATTCACGGTGCGAAGGAACAGTTTGTGAAACATGTTGCCAAGCTGGATGCCTTAAGTCCGTTAAAGATTTTAAAACGAGGATATTCTGTGGCGGAAGACGAAAAGGGAAATCCCGTGTCGTCCGTTTCGGCGTTTGATGTTGGCTCCCGTGTGTATGTAACCATGGCAGACGGAAAACTGGGGTGCGATGTTACCCAAATTACCAAATCGAAAAAATCCGGAGAGGTTTAAATAAGATGGAAGATAAAAAACTCACCTTTGAAGAAGGTATGAAACGGTTGGAAGAAATTGTGGTAGGCCTGGAAAGAGGCTCTGTCAGCTTGGAAGAAGCGATGGAACTGTTTACCGAAGGCACCAAACTTTCCAAAGACCTGCAAATGATTTTAGACCGTGCGGAATCCAAAATCAAAATGATTACCGAACAGAACGGACAGGTTACTGCCGTTGATTTTGAAACCAAAGAAACGGCGGAATAGTTTATGAAAACAAAATTGATGGCGAAAGCTACCCTGGTGGAAAATTTTTTAAGACAGGAGCTCAAAGAAGCATCCACCCAGGAAAACCTTCGCAAAATTATGGAATATGCGGTAACCAATGGTGGAAAACGTCTCCGTCCGGTGTTGCTGCTTGCCGGCTATGAGCTGTTTTGTGATGACAGCGTTAAAGCAATTCCTTATGCGGCAGCATTGGAGATGATTCATTCCTATTCTCTAGTGCACGATGATTTACCCGCTATGGACAACGACGATTTAAGACGGGGAAAACCAACCTGCCATAAGCAGTTTTCCGAATTCGGAGCAATTCTGGCAGGGGATGCTCTTTTAAACTTAAGCTTTGAAACCATGCTCCGTTATGCAGGGAATTTTTCTCCCGAAACAGCACTGAGGGCGATGACCTATATTGCCAACGCATCCGGTGCCAAGGGAATGTGTGGCGGACAGATGTCTGATATGGAGCAGTCGGTAACCGATTTTGACAGTCTGACCCAGATGCACCGTGGGAAAACCGGTGCTCTGTTGAAAGCATCGGTAGTTGCCGGAGCCATTCTTGGCGGTGCAGACGAAGAAGTGATTACCTTGCTGGAAGAATATGCCGATCTCATCGGACTGATCTTTCAGATTAAGGATGACGTTTTAGATGTGGAATCCGACGAAGCCACTTTAGGAAAACCGGTACACAGTGACTTAAAAAATCAAAAAATCACCTTTGTTTCCGAATACGGTATAGACCGTTGCCGTGAGCTGATGGCAGAATATGAAGAAACTGCGTTAGCTAAATTATCCCGGGTGGAAGAATTGTTGGGCAAGGAAAATGTTTGTTCCTTCCTGGAAGAACTCACCACCTATATGGCGAAAAGAACGAACTAATCACCTGAGGAGGGGAACTTTATGAACGATTTTGGAAGTATTTTTTCCAATCATATCCTGATTGCATCGTTGGTATCCTGTCTTTTGGCGCAATTACTGAAAATACCGTTTCATCGTTTGATTCATAAAGAATGGGACATCACCCGATGTATCGGTTCGGGCGGAATGCCCAGTTCCCATTCGTCTTCCGTTTGTACGCTGGCAACTTGTATTGGTATGACAGAAGGTTTTGCGAGTCCTATGTTTGCGATTGTGGTGGTATTTGCCTTAATCGTAATGTATGATGCATCCGGCGTAAGAAAGGCTGCAGGCGAACAGGCGAAAATTTTAAACAGAATTATCAAAAAATTTGAAAAGCAGGAATTTCAGATTGACAACGAATTAAAAGAACTGATTGGTCACACCAAACCCGAGGTTTGGGCAGGAGCACTGCTGGGTGTGATCATTGGTATTTTGTTTTGCTTATAAGTGATTATTTATCATGTGGCGCTGTATTCTAGTCAACTATGTATTATTGAGGGCGGGCCTAAAAATCCGCTAAAGAGCATATCGATGAAGTTTCTTGTGTTTGCTTCGGACGCCCAGTCCGGGGTGGATGCTGGGAGTTAAGGTTATGGGGCAGCCGCTAACGGCATAGTGGCAGAAACCCTATTTCCGTGGAGACCTGTTCTCGTGGTCTGCAATAGATGTAACGAACACCGTTGCAAGTTGCCCGCTACGGCTCAGGATTAAACCTGCAATTGCGGTACGATATCTTGGTAAAGTGCTGTGTGCAGAGTAGCTTGCCTTGAAGTGAACAGCAGGGGAGAATGGATCAGACTTTTTTTGGAACGGCCATTCCGGAAAGGTTATTGCTGTTTGAAACTCTGTTTGCCAAATAGGATTAGATAATACAAATGTTGTATGGGAAAACCACTAGACAGAATAGAATCGGAGGATTGCAGTGCGGACTCAGTGGCGATCGAGTGCAGCAACCTGGTGACTGTGCTGAAGATGCTTCAAAGAGAAATCGCTCCATTGGCGACAAGGAGTAGCATCTTGGGAAATCCAACTCGACCTAAGCCGCAGAATTTACTCCGGTTCTGCCACAATTACTTTAAATTACAAAACAGACTCGTCCACCTGCTTCTTGTGGATAAATTTTCAGTCATAGCGTGTGAAAATGCTCGTGAATACACAAAGTATTCACTGCGCTTTTCACCCACTCTTACAAGAAAATTTATTCCACAATAACCAAATGTCCGAATCTATTTTACAATTTTAGATCTTTTTAATAATAGACATTGGATGTTTGATACAGCGTGCGAAAATGCTCGTGAATACACAAAGTATTCACTGCGCTTTTCACCTACTCTTACAAGAAAATTTTCTCCACAATAACCCAATGTTCAAATCCATTTTAGCAAAACTCTTTGAAAAGAGTTCAACTATTTTTCAATACAATACATTGAAGTTTTTAACCCCCCTTTTATCATAACATTATTTCATTGCGATGGAGTAAACTATGGAACTAAATAAAAAAGAAGATATTCCCAAACGAAAGAAAAAACCGATGAACTGGGCAATTAAAGCTACCTTAATCACACTTGTGATTTCCTTTTTCTTAGGGGTTTTTGCAGATGTGTTATCCAAAAACCTGAGCTTTGTGCCTGCGCTGTTGGTATTAATTTTTATTATTTTAGTGGGGATTGTGGCAGATATGGCAGGGATTGCCATTGCCACGGCAGACGAAAAAACCTTGCATGCGATGGCTGCCAGAAAAATAAGGGGTGCAAAAGAGGCGCTTTCCTTACTGAAAAATGCAGAAAAAGCCACCAGCATCTTTAACGATGTGATTGGTGATATTGCAGGTATTATCAGCGGTGTAACCGGTGCAACCATCGGTGTTTATGTGCTTGGAATGCTAAAAGATGTGCTTTCCAAAGGGAACAGCCAGTTGGGAGAACTGATTACACTCAGTATCCTGTCTGCCTTAATTGCAGCGCTGACAGTGGGCGGAAAAGCAGCAGGAAAAAAATACGCCATCAAAAATGCAGAAAAAATTGTGTATCTGGTGGGGAAAACAGCGCACTTTTTCAAGCGGATGACCAATGTGAAAAATTGGTTTCATAAAGAACGTTAACAAATAAGATATAACAGAGGAAACAAAACGTGACACATCAATTATTACTGGACAAGCTGAATAATTATCAGAATATCAAAGAAATGCCGATTTCTGAGCTGGAAACACTTTGCAATGAAATCCGCAGTTTTTTGATTGATTCGGTTGCTAAAACCGGCGGCCATCTGGCATCCAATTTAGGTGCCGTGGAGCTGACGGTTGCATTGCACAGAGTTTTTTCGTTTCCCGATGATAAACTGATTTTTGATGTGGGGCATCAGAGTTACGTGCATAAAATTTTAACAGGTCGGGGTAAGGATTTTGCAGGACTCCGGCAGTTTGGCGGAATCTCCGGCTTCCCCAAAGTGAATGAAAGTGCGTTTGATTCCTTCCATTCCGGCCATAGCTCCAATTCCATTTCGGTGGCACTTGGTTTAAAACGTGGTTTGGAGCAGCAGGGAGATCACTCTCATGTTATCGCTATGATTGGAGACGGTGCGTTAACCGGTGGGATGGCAATTGAGGCAATGAATGATGCCGGCAGAGAGAAAAATAACATTATCGTTGTGTTAAACGATAATGAAATGAGTATCTCAGAAAACGTGGGCAGTATTGCCCGTCATCTTGCGAAAATGCGCACAAGCCCCATTTATCTGCGCACAAAGGGTGGTGTTTCCACCTTCTTTTCCAAAATCCCCTGGATTGGAAAAGGACTTTATAAATTCATCTCGGTATTCAAGACGGCATTCCGCAATATGATTATCGGGGATAATATTTTTGAAGAACTAGGTTTTTACTATGCAGGTCCCTTTGACGGACACAATTTAAAAGGACTTTGCAAAGTGTTTGACAATTTGAAAGACATTGATAAACCCATTGTTATCCATGTGATGACCAAAAAGGGAAAAGGCTACCGTCCCGCAGAGGAACGTCCGGATTTATTCCACGGTGTGAAAGGTTTTGATGTGCAAACCGGTGTTGTGTCGCCTTCCGGAAAGAATTTTTCTGCTGCTTTTGGGGAAAGCATTGTGGAACTTGCAAAAACCAATCCGAAAATTGTGGCATTAACCGCTGCAATGCCGGATGGAACAGGACTCACCCAATTCCAAAAGCAGTATCCCGACCGATACTATGATGTTGCCATCGCGGAAGCTCACGGGGCAGGATTATCGGCAGGACTGGCTATTGCGGGAATGGTTCCCGTGTTTGCAGTATATTCGTCGTTTTTGCAACGTGCCTACGACCAGCTGATTACCGATGTTTGCGGTATGAATCTGCACTGTGTGTTTGCAGTGGATCGTTCCGGTATTGTGGGGGAAGACGGAGAAACCCATCAGGGAATCTTTGATATTTCTTATCTCACCGCAATGCCCAATATGACGGTGTTTTCTCCTGCAACTTACAATGATTTGCAATGGATGTTGAAAGAGGCTTGTGAAGCGTATCATTCACCCTGTGCCATTCGTTATCCCAGAGGTAGTGAATCCTTGGAGGTTTGTGAATTAGAGCAACCTTATGAAGATAAAAAAGCACAGGTATTGGTAGAAGGAAAACACGTTTCCATTCTGTGTGACGGTTCTATGGTGGCAGAAGGTTTAAAGGCCACCAAACAGCTTGCCGAATGGGGCGTTTCGGCAGAACTTGTGAATCTGCGTTATTTAAAACCCTTAGACTGGGAAACCATCGGCACATCCTTAATGAAAACCAAACGGGGGGTGGTGATGGAAAATGCTTGTCAGAACGGCGGCGTTTATTCTATGCTGACCGGCGCAACCACCGTGCCGCTTCTGTCGATATCCGTTCCTGATTGTTATGTTCCTCACGGCAAAGTGGACGAACTGTTCAGAATGTTCGGGATGGATGGCGAAAGCGTGGCAAAACGAATTATGGAGGAATTTTTCCGTTGAAACTGAGATTAGATGTTGCTTTAACTGAACAGGGACTTGCTCCCTCCCGTGAGAAAGCGAAAGCACTCATTATGGCAGGGCAGGTCTTTGTGGATGGGCAAAAAGCATACAAAGCAGGCGAAATGGTGGAGGATACCCAAAAGCTTACCGTGAAGGAAGAACTTCCCTTTGTATCCCGTGGCGGATTCAAATTGGATAAGGGAATTAAGGTATTCGGCATTGATTTAAAAGATAAAATCTGCGTGGATATCGGAGCATCCACGGGCGGTTTCACCGACTGTATGCTTCAAAACGGCGCAAAACGTGTGTATGCGGTAGACGTAGGATACGGTCAGTTGGACTGGAAGTTAAGAAGTGATGAGCGTGTGGTGGTGTTAGAACGCACCAATGCCCGTTACTTAACCGAAAAAGAAATTCCGGAAAATCCCGATTTCTTGTCTGCCGATGTGGCGTTTATTTCGCTTAACACGGCGCTTTCCACCGCAGTGGATTTATTAAGTGACACTGCAGAACTGATGGTTTTAATCAAGCCCCAGTTTGAAGCAGGCAGAGAATTTGTTGGCAAAAAAGGCGTGGTGAAGGATAAAAAAGTGCATCACGACGTGATTGTAAAAGTGTGTGAGCAGATGATTGCCAAAGGGCTCACCTTATTGGATCTGGATTTTTCTCCCATCAAAGGTCCTGAAGGCAACATTGAATACTTACTGTATATGACCAAACGGCAGGAACCGGGTATGGATTATCTTGCCAAGGCGAAGGAAATTTCAGAAGCTTCTCATACCACATTGGATTAATCTGAGGGATACTATGAACATTGGAATTATCATCGGAAAAACGAATATTGATTCTTCTGTGATTACACGGCTTGTTTCTTTATTGGAGCAACATCAGGCCCGTGTTTATTTCCCTTGCGATAGCACAATGGGAACCTTCGGAACCTGTCTTTCACGAGAAGAATTTTATCAGACGGTGCAGATGGTGATTGTGCTGGGTGGTGACGGAACCATGCTTCGGGTGTCCCAATCGACATCCCGCTATGGGATTCCCATTTTGGGAATCAACTTCGGTCGGGTAGGGCTTCTTACCGATCTGGAGCAGGACGAAATGAACTTAATCAGCCGTATTTTTACCGGAGAATATACCATTGACGAGCGGATGATGTTAACTGCCACAGTTACTGATGACACCGGCGAAAAATACCGTTTTTCTGCGCTCAATGAAATTGCTTTATCCCGTGGAAATTTTGCAAAGATGCTGGAAATGGATTTGTATATTGACAAAGCCATCTGCACACCCATTCGTGCCGACGGTCTGATTGTTTCCACTCCCACAGGCTCCACGGCGTATTCTCTGTCGGCAGGGGGGGCGGTTATAGATCCGTTGGCAGAAGCATTTGCGGTAACTCCCATTTGTCCCCACACGTTAACCATCCGTCCGATGGTTCTCTGCAAAAACCGTATCATCACCATCAAGCAAAAAGAAGGCACCGAAAATGTTTCCTTTCTGTCTTATGACGGCAATGAAGCGGTAACCGTTAGTCCGGGGATGGAAATCACCATAAAATTATCAGAACATACCACTAAGCTGGTTCGAATTGTGAACAGAAATTTCTATTCTGTTCTAAAAGATAAACTTTAAGAAGGAAGCGATTGCAATGAAGAAAAAAAGGCAAGATGATTTACTCCATTTAATCCGTCAGGAGAAAATCAGAACCCAGGAAGAGTTGACGGAACGCTTGTCCCAGATGGGATATCGGGTAACTCAGGCAACAGTTTCCCGTGATATCAAAGAATTAAAGATTATCAAAACCACCGATGAAAATGGAGAAATCTGCTATTTAGCACCGCAGAAAGATGCTTCTGGGCACGCTTCCGGTACCGGATTCGGTTTCTTCAAAAACCTGATTCACTCTGTAACTTATAGTGTGAATATCATTGTGATTCACACTGCTGCCGGAATGGCGCAGGGTATTGCTGCAACCATTGACCATATGGGCAGAGCCGACGTTTTAGGCACCATTGCCGGAGACGACACTATTATGGTGGTTTGCCGCACTCCCGAAGAAACCGGTATTGTGGCGGATTACTTAAAAACTCATCTCTAAGAGAGGAACAACGGATTATGCTTTCTACCATGCATATTAAAAATCTGGCTGTCATCCGTGAGATTACATTGCAGTTTGATTGCGGTCTTACGGTGCTGACAGGGGAAACCGGTGCGGGGAAGTCTATTTTGATGGACGCTTTGCAGGCTGTTTTGGGTGCCCGTGTTTCTAAGGACTTAATCCGTGCCGATGAAAAATCCGCTTTGGTGGAGGTTGGTTTCTTCTTTTCCGAGGAAACTGTTCCCGAAGCATTAAAACCCTATCTTTTGGATGATATGATTGTGCTTTCCCGTGAAATTTTCAGAGACGGCAGAAATATTGTGAAGATAAACGGTTCTTTATCCAACACGGCGGAGCTTCGTGGGATTGCACCTTATCTTATCAGCATTCATTCTCAGAATGATAATCAGATTCTATTCCGTTCGGAAGAGCATTTTCGGTTTTTAGACCATTTTGCAGGTGCAGATGAATTGTTCAGCCAATATGAATCCTGCTACCGCCGTTATCGGGAAATCTGCGAGGAAATCGTAGCGGTAGACAGCAAAAAAGAGCAGGATCTTGGGCGGATTGACTATTTGAAATTTGTTCTTCGGGAAATTGAGGGTGCCGCTTTGCAACCTGACGAAGAAGAGCATTTAAAAGAAATCAAGCTTCTCCTTAAAAATCAGGAGAAAAACAAAGAAAATATTAAAACGGCAACCTATGCCTTATATGAAAATGAAGAAAGTGCTTATCATTTCGTTTCTGTGGCGGCAAAAGCATTAAAGAATGCAGACGGCTTTTGCGAACTTGCGGAACGATTGGATGAGCTTCGATATGAAATTGCAGAACTGTCTGAAAAAATCCGCACTTCGGATAGGAAGACAGAGCTGGAATATCAGAATATAGACGATTTAGAAGATCGTCTGGGGTTGATTTATCAGCTGAAAATGAAATACGGCGGAACCTTCCAATCCATTTTTGATACTTATGAAAAGACATCCCGTGAGCTTTATGAAATTGAGCATCGGGAACACCGTGTGGAAGAGTTAACCAAACAAAAGGAAGAGTGCCTTGCCGAGCTTAAAAAAACATCTGAGGAACTTACCAAAATCCGCAATCAGTTTGCAAAACAGTTATCAGAAAAATTAGAAGGGCAACTTCAGGATTTAATGATGCCAAACGCTGTGTTTTCGGTAGCATTAAAGGAAGAAAACGATTTTACTTCTCACGGTGCCGAAAAAGTGGAATTTTTATTTTCCGCAAACCTTGGTTTGCCTCCCGCACCGCTGTCTAAGATTGCATCGGGCGGCGAAATTTCCCGTGTGAATCTGGCATTAAAATCCGTGCTTCGCGGAATTGACCCTGCCTGTGCCTTTGTGTTTGACGAAATTGACACAGGAATCAGTGGTCGTGCTGCTCAGAAAACAGGGGAGAAAATGTGTGCCATTGCCAAAGAATCCCAAGTGCTTTGTGTTACGCATCTTCCGCAGATTGCCACTATGGCAGACCAACATATTTTAGTCAACAAGGAAGACATCGCTGGGGAAACTGTTACAAGCGTTTGCGAAATCACAGGGGAGCAAAGAGTCACCGAAATTTCTCGTATGATTGGCGGTGTTGCAGTTACCGAGATTACCAGACAAAGTGCCGAAGAAATGCTGAATCTGGCAGCAGAGTTCAAATTGGAGTGTTAGTATGAAAGTCGCAGGAACCGTTGTTGAGCGCTTAAATGAGAAGAATATCCTTGTCAAAGTAATTCGTTCCTCCGCTTGTGGCGGAAACTGTCATACTTGCGGAATTTGTCACGGTGGAGAAGCCGACATTATTGCCGAATGCACCGATTGGGTGCAGGAGGGAGATGAGGTTTTGGTTACCATTCCCAACAGACGCTATTTCTCCATTTCTTTTGTGGTATTTTTTGTGCCACTTGCGGTGATGATAGCCGCGTTCTGGCTTTGTCATCGGTATTTGGCTGAAGCACTCTCTGCTTTGATTTCAATTTCGGCTGGAGTTTTGGTTTTTGTGATGATAGCGTTGCTGTTTCGAAAATTAAAAATCCCCAAGGCGACCAGGAAAGAGGAATAATATGAAGCGTATTACCATATTTGCAGGACATTACGGTAGCGGAAAAACCACCGCAGCAGTTGCTTATGCGAAAAAATTAAGAGAACAACACGAAAAAGTGATGATTGTGGATATTGACTTAATCAATCCCTATTATCGCACCAAAGATGCTCAGGATGAGTTGGATGCTTTAGGCATCAGCGTGATTTCTCCCACCTATGCCAACACTAATATTGAAACTCCATCCATTCCTGCAGGAGTGATGGCGGCATTCAGTCAGAAGGATACCTATGTGGTGTTTGACGCCGCAGGAGATGATGACGGTGCCGTGGTCCTAAGCCGTTATTTTATGGACTTTTCACAAGAGGAATACGATTTCTTTTTGGTGATTAATTCAAAAAGACCATTGACGAGAGATAAAGAAAGTATTATAATGTATAAAGAGGACATTGAATGTGCCTCCAGGCTGAAATTTACCGCTTTGGTAAATGCCACCAATATTTCTTATGAAACCACCCTTTCTGATATTTTGGAGGGGGAGAAAATTACCGAAGAGGTTTCTAAAGAAAGCGGAATTCCCAACCGATACACCTTTGTGTGGGACGAACTGTTTGATTCATTGCCCGATGACTTAAAGAACAAGGCAATCAGTGTGCAATTGTTCCACAAAAAACCTTGGGAATTATAGCATTTTATTCATTTGTTTATAAAATTTCAATATATTTGCGAAACCCGACGGAATGTCGGAAAGAAAGGAAAAAGTGATTATGGCAAAAGTAACATTTAACGAAAACGCTTGTAAAGGCTGTTATCTTTGCATGGACGTTTGTCCCAAAAAGATTATCAAAAAAGCTACTGACCGTTTGAACGTGAAGGGCTTTAACCCCGTTGAAGTGCTGGATATGGACCAGTGCATCGGATGCGCATTTTGTGCAACTATGTGTCCCGACGTGGTTATCACTGTTGAGAAATAAGTAGGAAAGGATTGAAATAACATGAGTGAAAAAGTTTTAATGAAAGGGAACGAAGCAATCGCAGAAGCTGCTATCCGCAGCGGATGTAAACTGTTCTTCGGTTATCCCATCACTCCCCAGACCGAGGTTTCTGCATATATGTCCAAAAGAATGCCTCAGGTGGATGGATTGTACTTACAGGCTGAAAGTGAAGTTGCGGCAATCAATATGGTATATGGTGCTGCAGCTGCAGGCGCAAGAGTGATGACCTCTTCTTCCAGCCCCGGAATCAGCTTAAAGCAGGAAGGTCTTTCCTATATTGCAGGTGCAGATCTTCCCTGTGTTATCATCAATATTGTTCGTGGCGGCCCCGGTTTAGGCGGTATTCAGCCTGCACAGTCTGATTATTTCCAGGCAACCAAAGGCGGCGGTCATGGTGACTATCATCTGGTAGTATTGGCTCCTTCCACCATTCAGGAATGTGTGGACTTAACTTACAAAGCATTTGATATCGCAGATAACTACCGTGTTCCCGTTATGATTATGGGTGACGGTATGTTAGGTCAGATGATGGAACCTGTTACTTTCCCCCAGCACGATGATTCCGTATCCTTCGATAAATCCTGGGCTTGTGATACCACCGGTATGAAGCGTAAGAAAAATATCGTAAACTCCTTATACATCAATCCTGATGAATTGGAAACTCTGGTATTGGAACGTGAAAAACGTTACCAGGTAATCACCGAAAACGAAACCCGTGCAGAATCTTTCTTCTGTGATGATGCAGACATCGTTTTAGTGGCATACGGCACCATCGCCAGAGTGGCAATGAATGCGGTGAAAAAAGCAAGAGCGATGGGCATCAAAGCAGGTTTAATCCGTCCCATCACCTTATGGCCTTTCCCTGAAAAAGAAATTGCAGAAGTGGCAAAAACCGCAAAAAGTTTCTTAAGCGTGGAAATGAGCACCGGTCAGATGGTTTATGACGTAAAATTGGCAGTAAACGGCAAATGCCCCGTTGAATTTTACGGCAGAACCGGTGGCGTGGTACCCGTGCCTCAGGAAATTCTGGACAAAATCGTGGAAATGTCCAAAAAACTGTAAGAGGGAGGAAGATTAAGATGAGTATTGTATTTGAAAAACCCCATGCACTCTCTGATGTGGGCTTCCATTATTGCCCCGGTTGTACTCACGGTATTGTGCACCGTCTGGTGGCAGAAGTGCTGGATGAATTAAAATTAGAAGGAGAAGCAGTAGGGATTGCATCCGTAGGTTGCTCCGTATTCTCCTATAACTATTTTGAATGTGATATGGTGCAGGCGGCACACGGTAGAGCACCTGCTGTTGCAACCGGTGTAAAAAGAGCACATCCCGACAAAGTGGTATTCACTTATCAGGGCGACGGTGACTTACTGGCAATCGGTACTGCAGAAACCATTCACGCAGCAACCCGTGGCGAAAACATCACCGTGGTATTTATCAACAACTGTATCTATGGTATGACCGGTGGTCAGATGGCTCCCACCTCTTTGGTTGGTCAGGTAACCCAGACCACTCCCTACGGCAGAAAAACCGAAACTCAGGGTTGGCCCATCAACGGTTGTGAACTGGTTTCTCAGCTGGAAGGCACCGCATTGGCACAGCGAGTTGCAGTAAACAACGTGAAAAATATCCGTGAAGCAAAAGCGGCTATTAAAAAAGCCTTCACCTATCAGACCGAGAAAAAAGGCTTCACTTTTGTGGAAGTGTTATCCACTTGTCCCACCAACTGGGGCTTATCTCCCTCTGAATCCTTAAAATGGATGGAAGAAAATATGATGCCTCAGTATCCCTTAGGCGTTTATAAAGATAAAGGTGCGAAAGGAGACGAATAATATGCAGAAAGAATTTATTATTTCCGGCTTTGGCGGACAGGGCATTCTGTTTATCGGAAAACTCCTTGCTTACACCGGTATGAAAAATAATTACCAGGTATCCTGGCTCCCGTCTTATGGTCCCGAAATGCGTGGCGGTACTGCAAGCTGTAATGTTATCATTTCTGATGATGCTATCGGTTCTCCCTTGGTAACCGAAGCAACCGAAGTAATTGCAATGAACGGTCCCTCCTTCGTAAAATTTGAAAAAAGCGTAGCAAAAGGCGGCACCTTGTATTACGATAGTTCTTTGGTTCAGCCCACTCCCACCCGTGATGACATCAACTATGTTGGTGTGGAAGCAACCAAAATGGCAACCGAAATGGGTATGGGTAAACTTGCCAATATGTTCTTGGTTGGTAAAGTGTTGAAAGAATCCAAAGTGTTTGAATTAGATGTGATTTTTGAAGCGTTAAAAGGTCTGGTTCCTGCAAAGAAACCCGAACTTTACGACTTAAACAAAAAAGCCATCGAAGCAGGCGCAAACTTATAATTCTTTTGATTTTTAGAAATACTTCATTCAGCGGAGGGGATATCCTTCCGCTGAATTTGTAACAAGCGAGGAAATTCTATGAATTTTGTTTCAGAAAATTTAGGAGTCAATGAGCAGGGACATCTCACCATTGGTGGGGTGGACGTGCTTGGTTTACAGGAAAAGTACGGCACTCCTTTGTATGTAATGGATGAAGATATGATTCGCACCCATCTTCGCACCTATCGGGATGCTTTAGATACCTATTATAACGGAAACGGACTGGCTCAGTTTGCTTCCAAAGCATTCTGCACCAAATATATGTGCAAAATTGTGGCAGAGGAAGGCTTAGGATTAGACGTGGTGTCAGGCGGTGAACTTTATACTGCATTATCTGCCAACTTTCCTGCGGATAAAATCTGTTTTCACGGCAATAATAAAACTAAGGATGAGCTTACTTTTGCCATCGGTCACGATGTTGGCACCATTGTGGTGGATAATATCTATGAATTGGAGCAGATTGATAAAATCGCAGGTGAAATGGGAAAAGTGCAGAATGTGATTTTTCGCATTAAGCCCGGGATTGACGCTCATACCCACGATTTTATTATGACCGGTCAGATTGATTCCAAATTTGGCTTTGCATTGGAAACCGGGGAAGCGTTGTCTGCAGTTGAAGCGGTGAAGGGCAAGAAAAACATCTGCTATAAAGGTCTTCATTGCCATATCGGTTCTCAGATTTTTGATGTGGCACCATTCCAAGAAACTGCCAGAGTGATGATGAAATTTATCAAAGAAATCAAGGAAAAATTGGATCTCGTCACCGAGGAGTTGGATTTAGGAGGCGGATTCGGTATCCGTTATGTGGAATCCGATGATCCCATTGCCTACGATTTATATATCAAAGCAGTTTCTGAGGAAGTGAAGACCTGTGCAGAATCTTTTGGGATTCCCGTCCCCAAGATTTTAATGGAACCGGGTCGTTCCATTGTGGCACCTGCAGGTATCACCGTGTATGAAGTGGGTTGTGTGAAAGAAATTCCCGGTATCCGCACCTATGTGTCGGTAGATGGTGGTATGGCGGATAATCCCCGTTATATTATGTATGGCGCAGAGTATTCTGCGGTGCTTGCAAACAAGGCAGACAAGTCTGCAGATTGCATCTATACCGTTGCAGGGAAATGTTGTGAATCAGGAGACATTTTAATTGAAAAAGCCAAGCTTCCCAAGGTGGAAGTGGGTGACACTCTCTGTGTACTTGCAACAGGAGCGTATAACTACTCTATGGCATCCAACTACAACCGGATTCCCAGACCTGCAGTGGTTATGGTATCCGGTGGTCAGGACAAGCTTGTTGTGAAGCGGGAAACCTACGAAGACTTAATCAAAAATGATTTATAATGTTTGGAAAGGAGACTTTTCAGTATGGAACTAAAAAACTTTCAGGAAGACGTATTAAATCAGGAAATCCCCGTATTGGTGGACTTTTTTGCAACCTGGTGCGGACCTTGCAAAATGTTGGCACCGGTGTTGGAAGAGATGGACGCAGAATACGGCAGCAGAGTGAAAATCGTAAAAATTGATATTGATAAACATATCGAACTTGCCCGTCAGTATCGTGTGGCAACTGTGCCCACTATGATGATTTTCGAAAACGGTGAAGCAAAAGAAACCGTAATCGGTTATCATTCCAAAGAAGAACTGGTGGATTTATTAGGTTTATAATTTTTGATTTCATAAAAAAAGGATACTCAATCTGAGTATCCTTTTTTGTTACTTTTCTTTGGGAGAAAAAATGAGTGAAAAAATAAGGCCGAAGAAAATAGCGGCAGAAATTCCTGCGGCACACGCTGTCATACCGCCTGAAATTACACCCAGTAACCCTTTTTCCGAAACGCCTTTCATCACGCCTTTTGCCAAAGCATTTCCGAATCCTGTCAAAGGAACGGTGGCACCTGCACCAAAGAGTTCCACCAAAGGTTGATAGAGCCCCAAGAAGGTGAGGATTACCCCTGCCACCACATAGCCTACCAGAATTCTGGCGGGGGTAAGTTTGGTAAAATCAATCAGAAGCTGTGCGATAATACATAAAAATCCACCAAATAAAAAAGCTAAAAGATAATTTGTCAACAAAAAAACTACTCCCTTTCCAACTCTACCAGATGGGCAATTCCTGGAATGGATTCGCCCTGCAAAGCGCTGGTAGGGGACATTAGCGCCCCGGTTGCCATAAATAAAATTTTATTCCATTTTCCTTGGTTTAATTGTTTTAACAGATAGGAATTGAGCACAGAAGCACTGCATCCGCATCCTGATCCGCCGGCGTGAGCGTCCTGATCTTCCGAAAAGATCAATGCACCGCAATCCTCCAGATTGTTTGCGGCATACCCATTCTGAAAAAGAAGCTCCCGAAGCAAATCCTTCCCGATGTTTCCCAGATCCCCTGTGATAATTAAGTCATAATTCCAGGGAGTGGTGTTGGTATCGTGAAAAAATCCGCAAAGGGTATCGCAAGCGGCTGGTGCCATAGCAGCCCCCATATTATTTAAATCCTTCACCCCTGCATCAATCACTTTTCCCACACAGGCACGGGTGATACGGATTCCGTTTCCCTGATTGGATAACACGGTGGCGCCGGATCCTGTCACCGTCCATTGAGCGCTTTGGGGGCGTTGACCGCCGTATTCCAGCGGAAACCGAAATTGCCGTTCTGCAGAACAAAAGTGACTGGAGGTGGCACAAAGCACGTTTTTTGCGAATCCACCGTCAATACTCATGGCACCTGCAATTAAGCTTTCTGCCATAGTGGAGCAGGCACCGTATAGCCCTAAAAAGGGAATTGAAAGGGTGCGAAGGGTGTAATTGGTGGCAATGCATTGGTTGAGTAAATCACCGCCGAAAAACAGGGAAATGTCCTCTTTATTAAGACCTGCCATTTGCAAAGCACCATTGGCGGATAATTCGATCAGTTTGCTTTCTGCCTTTTCCCAGCTTTCCATTCCTAAGTGACCTTCTCCAATGGTTAAATCAAACCACTCTCGCAGAGGCCCTTCCCATTCTTTTTTTCCAACCACCGAGTAAAATCCTGTGACAACAGGCTTTGAAGGAAATACTAAGGTAGATGTTCCTAAACGTTTTGTCATATCACATACCGCCCTTTACAAGATAATAAATCAGACCGCAGAGAATGGAAGAAGAAATCCCATACACAATCACAGGTCCTGCAATCACAAACATTTTTGCACCAAGTCCCAGTACGTAGCCTTCTGTTTTAAATTCCATAGCAGGGGAAATCATTGAATTGGCAAAGCCTGTGATGGGAACCAGCGTACCGGCACCTGCTCTTTTTGCCAGTTTATCAAATAATCCCAGTCCTGTGAACAGTCCGCTTAAGAAAATTAAGGATACGGAGGTGACACAACCTGCATCTTCCTGGGAAATTCCCATCATTTGTGCAGTTTCTAAAATCCATTGCCCCAACACGCAGATTGCTCCGCCCACGAAAAACGCCCAGATGATATTTTTTAGCCAGGGACTTTTTCCTTGTTGGGAGACCATTTTTTGGTATTCGTTTTTGTTGATTTTTTTCATTTCGGAAGCCTCTCTTTTTTTAAGATACTTTTAGTTTTTAAAAAACGAGGACCGGTTATGCTGTCACATTTTTCTAAAAAACCAATAAAATGGTAATAACCAAAAAATAAGGAGGCACAATGATGAGATGGAAACGGCGCGGATTTAGACAAGGCACTTTTCTAAAACCAAGGGGAAACGGATTTTTCAATGTGGCGGATTCTAAAAAAACGCTTCCCTTAAGGTGGGAAGAGTTCTATGATGAAATTACACCCTTGCTTCGTCCTGGTTGGACGGGAGAGGCAAAAAGTTTTTCGGGGTTGTATCAGAGAATCGGTGAAGAAGACAAAAAAAATCTGACCCACAAAATTGCAGGTCAGATTCTCTTTGCACATCCTGATGTGGCGCGTGCGGTGCTAAACCGTCTTTCTGTAATATCACTGGATTTGAGCCAGCAAACGGAGGTGGAATACCGCCGGATACAGTTGGTGGATCGATTTTTTTAATCCGCAAGCATCACTTTTTTATAGTAGTTAAGAGTTTTGGGATGAAAATCACTCTGGGTTAAGAAATATTTCTCGCAAACCTGAGAAAATTCTTCCCGAGCTTCCGGCGATAATTCAAACGACAAAAAACTTTTGATATCTGCATCTAAAATATAGTTGATGGCACGGAAGGTTGGAATAGAAATTTTTAAGATGTTTCTCTGAGCATCCTGACAGCAGTCTTTACATAAAATACCGCCGTTTAATACATCGAAATAGCAGTAGGGTGCATCATCCAGCTCATTTGCACATTCCATACATTCAAAGGTGTGTGGGGTGAATCCTTCGATATCTGCAACCTTCAGTTCGTATGCCGCTTTGATCAGGGATGCCTCCTTTTTCTTGCTGTTTAAGGCAAATAAGGTATTTAAAGTCAAGCGGAGCAGAGGTTCATTTGGCTGGTTATCCATAGCAATGTTCCCCAAAATATCCAGTATGTAAAACCCTAACGACAGGGCAATCAAATCGTTTTTGATATCCAAAAAGGAATGAACCATATTAGCTTCCCGAAGATTTAGGGAATCTCCTTTTTGGGCAAAGGTGAATTCTGAATATAAAAAGGGTTTTGCTCCTGATAATTCTTTTCGTTTTAAACTTTTGATACCGGATGCCTTAGCGTGCAACAACCCATAAGAATCGGTCATAATTGTGAGCATTTTATCCGCTTCATTAAAGTCGGTTTCTTTCACAATCAGTCCTTTTGCAGTAATAAAATCCATTACTTTTCTTCTTTCTTTTTAAAGGAGATTTTGTTCTCGGTATGATTCCATAAACGTTTTAAATTTTCGTGATGACGGATATACATAGAAACAGTTAAGATAACCAGCAACACGATTTTTAACGGATTGGGATCAAAAATTGCAAAGAAGAGAATGGAAGAAGTGCTTCCTGCCAGAGAGCCAACCGACACATAGCGGGTGATGGCAATGGTGCCAACTCCAACCAGCAGCACATAAAGTCCCAACAGAGGATTTAAGCAGAAGCAGGCACCCAAGGAGGTTGCAACCCCTTTTCCGCCTTTAAATCCGAAAAATACGGGGAAATTATGACCCACCACAGCGGTTGCCGCCGCAATGTATGAAAATGTCACGTTTTGGGTGATTAAAAATACCAGCCAGTAAGCAATCACTGCCTTAAAGGTGTCTAAGAGTAACACGAAGATGGCAGGCACCTTACCCAATGTGCGTAAGGTGTTGGTGGTTCCGGCATTTTTGCTTCCGTGTTCACGGACATCAATTTTATAAAACAGTTTGCCGATAATGATGGAAAAATTTAAGCTTCCCAATAGATAACCTAAGACGGCAAACAAAACATACCAAAGAGCAATCATGGCGATTTCCTCCTAAAGATTAGAGTTTCTTCTTTTCGTTACGTTCTCTGATGTAGAACTTAATGGGAGTACCTGTGAAATCAAAGGAATTTCTCAGCTGATTTTCCAGGTATCGTTCATAAGAGAAGTGCATCAGACGTGTATCGTTTACAAAAATAACAAACTGAGGTGGATTTGCAGCAGATTGCACTGCATATAAGATTTTTAATCTTCTTCCCTTATCCGTGGGCGGCTGCACACGAGCGGTTGCATCTGCAATCAGGTCGTTTAACATACCGGTGGTAACACGGCGGTTTCTGTTTTCGTTCACGGTTTTAAGCATAGGGAAGATGGTGTCGATTCTCTGCCCGGTTTTTGCGGAGATAAAGAGGGCAGGGGCGTACATCATATAGGAGAAGCCTTCTTTGATTTCCAGCTTCATTCTGTCCATGGTTTTATCGTCTTTATCAATGATATCCCATTTATTTACCACAAAGATGGAAGCTTTTCCTTCGTTGTGGGCATAGCCTGCAATTTTGGTATCCTGCTCGGTAACCCCTTCGGTGCCGTCTAACATAATCAGACAAATGTCTGCACGTTCAATTGCCGCATAGGAACGAAGAACCGAATATTTTTCCACGGATTCATACACTTTGCTTTTCTTACGAATCCCTGCGGTGTCAATAAACAGATATTTCTGACCGTCTTTTTCCACGTAGGTGTCGATAGCATCACGGGTGGTGCCGGGCACATTGCTCACGATTAAGCGTTCTTCACCCAGCAAGCGGTTAATCAGAGAAGATTTTCCTGCATTGGGTTTGCCGATAACCGCAATCTTTAACACATCGTCTTCCTCATCGGTTTCGCTTTCTTTGGGGAAGCCATCTGCCACCTGATCCAAAAGATCACCGATACCCATTCCCTGAATTGCAGAAATTGCAATGGGATCGCCTAACCCCAAGTTATAGAATTCGTAGAATTCCATGGGAGGTTCCCCGGGAGTGTCACATTTGTTACAAGCCAACACAATAGGTTTACCGGAACGCATCAGCATAGCGGCAACTTCTCTGTCGGTTGCGGTTACACCTGCACGGACGTCGGTTAAGAAAATGAGCACGTCTGCGGTTTCAATCGCTACCTCTGCCTGACGTTTCATCATTGCGGTGATTTCGTCGGTAGAATCGGGTTCAATACCGCCGGTGTCGATTAACAGAAAGGTTTTGGAAAGCCATTCTGCTTCAGAAATAATTCTGTCACGGGTAACGCCGGGAGTATCTTCCACGATGGAGATTCTTTTCCCGGTGATACGGTTAAATAACTGAGATTTCCCAACATTGGGACGTCCCACAATGGCAACAA
>JAZOQZ010000094.1:0-14961 GCA_045656345.1 Clostridia bacterium | reverse complement strand
GGTCACCGGTGGTAGCCAGCTGAACACCGATGGTGGTGTTAGCACCTTCTGCAGACAAATCGTCTGCGGTGGTGATAGAGGAACCTTCATTTACGATGATAACCTGAACGCCGGTAGCATAGCTATCAGTAAAGTTCACCTGTTCTTTTCTTTCTTCGGTAACGGTCAGACCTGCCATAACAAAGTCATATTTACCGGAAGAAACACCGGGAATTAAGGAATCGAAATCTACGTTTTCGATTACCAGTTCTCTGCCTAATTTGTCTGCAATTGCCTGAGCGATTTCCGCATCGATACCAACAATTTTACCGTCTTCCATAAATTCATAGGGCGGGAATTCTGCATTGGTAGCCATTACCAGGGGATCGTTTTTGGAACCACCACAACCGGTGAAGCATGCCAGCAGCATAACAGCAGCTAACAGAAGAGTAATCAGTTTTTTCATTTGTTTTTCCTCCTTGCACAATTGTGCGTTTAAATGTTTTTATAAATTTTCTATAATATTATACTATAACAGGAAATTTTTTTCAATAGATTTTAAAAAATTTATTCTGATTTTTGCATTTTTATTACAAATTCACAAAAAAAATTGAATATTCGCTGAACCAAACAGCCAAAAACGGCATTTTATAACACAATTTTCACTGAAGATGCATATTCCGACGGAGTCATTTTGGCAATTTTCTTAAACTGCTTGGAAAAATAATGAATACTGTCGTACGCTAAAATATTGGCAATCTGGGTGAAGTTGTAGTTATCTTCACGAATCAGCATTTTGGCACGTTCAATTTTTAAGTAATTAAAATACTGCATAACCCCCATCCCCGTTTTTTCTTTGAAGAGCATTTTCAAACCGGTACTGTTGGTTTTGGAATATTTTAACACATCGGGAAAACTCAAGGTGTTACCGATGTTTTCGTTTAAAAACTCTATCACATCTTCCACAATGTCGTTATCCATCCGTTCCTTCAGAACAGACAACGAAGCCTTGGGGGTGTGTGAAATGGAGTTGTTGCGGTAAAGTGACAGAAGAAACTGAGTGAGCCCTAAAAGAATCATCTGTTCCGCACCAAAGGAAGGTTCTGCTTTCCGCTTCAGTCCGTTGGTCAGAGGGTCGTTGAGCGGAGTGGAAAATGCTTTGGTTGCTTCCTTGATAATGGATGAAAGCAGGTTTTTTTCTTCCTTGGTTACGTGGAAGACTTTATTCTGAAAAAAATTCATCGCCTTGGATTTGCACTCAAAAGAAACTATGGCAATATT
The DNA here is from genome assembly GCA_045656345.1 of Clostridia bacterium. GTDB lineage: Bacteria > Bacillota > Clostridia > UMGS1840 > UMGS1840 > SIG452. Next base: position 13,701 of record JAZOQZ010000094.1, on the reverse strand, counting down.
GGGCGCAATGACTCCGTTGGAATACACATTGTGAAATTCATCCGGTTTATGAAACAGCACATCTCCCTGTTGCAAACGGTGGGTGGTATCTTCGGCAATCGCGTTGATTTCCCCTTTGTCTACATAGATAAATTCCCAAAAATCGTGTTTTTCTCCTGTGAACTTAAAATCCTTGGCGTATTCCAGATAATGAATGGTGACCACGTTTTTAATCACAAAATCTTCTTTTAAACGAAGGGGCGCATAGGTGTTGTCGGTCAACAAGAGGAATCCTCCCTTCCCTGTTTCAGATAGCATTGCAAATCCTCAAAAATCGCATAGACGGGAAGTCCCACCACATTATCAAAATCGCCTTCGATTTTTTCCACAAATTTGGAAGCAATCCCCTGGATCGCATACGAGCCGGCTTTATCAAAGGGTTCACCCGTTTGAATATATTCGGTGATTTCTTCCTCGGTGATAGGATAAAAATACACTTTGGTTTCGCATACGATTTTTTTGTAGGAAACCTCTTTGTCTTTCACATAAGCTAAAGTGACACCCGTAAAAACACTGTGGGCTTTTCCGCTTAATAAGGAAAGCATTCGACGGGCATCCTCTTCATCTTCCGGCTTCCCGAAAATTTCATCTTGCAATGCCACCACGGTGTCTGCCGCAATAATCAGAACCTTCTCATCCAAAAAAGCTTTTGCAGCACTCTCTGCCTTACGGTATGACAATTCTTCCACCAAATTGGCAGGTGAAAGTTTTTCCGAAACACTTTCATCGGCATCGGTCACATATACCGAAAATGAAATACCGTTTTTTTCCAGCAGCTCTTTTCGTCTGGGAGACTGAGATGCCAAAATAATTTTTCCCTGATTCATAGAGACCCCTCCATTTTTCATTCTTTTGATACCATAACATATTTTGTCAAAAAAGTCAACACTGTTTGCAAATAAAGACAAAAGAACCAGGGTTGTCATACTTTTGGACAGCCTCACATACAGTGATAAAAAGTGAGGTGAACGTTCGTGACGGCAAAGCAAGAAGAATTTCGTGACATACTTCCCGCGCACCTGATGCCATACCTGACAGACGAAACCGAAGAAATTCGCTTTCGAAGAAACCGTTCTGTCATATTTTTAGAAAACGGACAGGAATTGGTGACTCCCTATCAATTTGACGAAAAACAAATGGACGACCTGGTAGATCAACTGACAGAAGGGTCTCTTTCTTCCTATTTTGATACCATCCGACAAGGGTATATCACCGTAAAAGGCGGTCATCGGGTTGGTCTTTCGGGAACCGCGGTGTATGAGGGAAATCAATTGACTTATCTGAAAGATATTTCTTCGGTGAATCTGCGGATTGCGAAAGAAGTCGAAGGAGCAGCCGACGACCTGTTTCAAGCTGTGGGACATCTGAATCCGTTGCCCGGGATTTTAATCATATCACCTCCCGGTCACGGAAAAACAACTCTGCTTCGGGATTTTCTGCGTCAACTATCGGAAAAACGAGCCGGCATCCGGATTTCACTGGTAGACGAACGGGGTGAAATTGCAGCAACCCATCACGGAGCAGCACAAAACAATCTGGGCGGACGATGTGATATTTTAAACGGTTATCAGAAATCAGACGGAATTCCCATGGCAATCCGCAGTCTTTCTCCGAATGTGATTGCTGTGGACGAAATCGGAAACCGGGAAGATGAAAGCAGTTTACTGAATGCTTATCACGCAGGAATTTCTGTGGTGGCAACAATTCACGGAGACGAAAACGGAAATTTCAAAAAAACAATTCACAGGTTGATAAAAGAGCAGATATTTACCTACGAGGTCTATCTTAGAAGAACCGACTCTTTCCAGCGCACCGTAACCATTCAAAAGGTGGAATGTCCATGACAAAACTGTGGGGGATTGTATTGTTGGTTGTAGGTGATATCTTGCTGGTTCGTTATCTTGGTGAACACGCAAAAAAGAAGGTTCGGTGCCTGTGGGAAATGATCGGATTTTTAAGTACCATCACCGACAGTGTTACCGGTTGGAAAAGGACTTTGGAAAAAGCCATTCTGCAAGAAAAACACCCTGGTGTGTTTCCAAAAATATTTCAGAACAAATTTCTGAAGTGCCGGGAATCGCTTCCACTTCGGGAGGCACTGCAAAAGTCATTGGAGGAGCTTCCTCTTTCCAAACAAGCCTGCGAAACCTGTGTTCACTATTTTCAAAAGCTGGGAAAATCAACCGCAAAATCAACCGAAGAATGTTTCTGCCAAACAAAAAGGCAACTGGAAAACATCTTAAAACAACTGCAGGCAGAACTTCCCAAAACAACAAAACTGATTTCTGCGAGTGTGTATTCTGTGAGTGCCATGACAGCTATTTTATTACTGTGAGAGGACTAATATGAATGTTGAATTAATCTTTAAAATTGCCGCAATCGGCATCATCGTTGCCATTTTAAATCAGCTGCTTTCCAAATCCGGACGGGACGAGCAGGCAACTATGGTAACATTGGCAGGTCTGGTGGTGGTTTTGATTGTGATTGTGCAGGAAATTGCCTACTTATTTGAGACCATAAAAAGTATGTTCGGATTTTAGGAGGTGCCACGATGGACACGGTTGCCAAGTTGTTGGGGATAGCCTTTGTGGGTGCCGTATCGGCAGTGTTTTTGCGGGAAAAATCCCCTCAGTTTGCAATGATGATTGCCCTGGTTACAGGCGTTGTAATCCTTTCTCTGGTGGCAGGAGAATTGGAAAACATTCTCTCGTCTTTAGAGAATCTGATGAACATTTCGGGATTGGATGAACAAACCATTTCCACCGTGCTTCGGATTCTGGGCATCGGAATCGGTTCGGAATATTTTTGTAATGTGATATCAGATGCAGGAGAAAGTGCCATTGCAAAAAAGGCAGAATTCGGTGCAAAGGTGGTAATTTTAATGTTGATTCTCCCCCTGCTCGGAAAGGTTGTGGACACGGTATGGTCTCTGTTCGGGTAAAACGGTTTACACTTTGGGGACTGGTTTTTTTGTTTCTGGTTGCTTGTCCTTTCAGTGTTAAGGCAAGTGAAATTACCGATGAGGCAGGTTTTTCCTGGGAAGCTTTGTGGGAAACCGTGAAAACAGTGCTTTGGGGTGAATTTTCTCTGTTAAGGGGGAAAATACCATCTCTTTTGATTCTGATGATACTCATCGGTATCAAAAACTGCATGAAATTCCCTATCAGCCTGACTCGGACGGTGCATCTCGGATTTTTCTGTGCCCTGGCACTGAGTGCGGGAGAATTGTTCCGGGAATTATCCGCTGTGGCAGAAAACTGTATCACCCGCCTTTCAGAACTGGTATATCTGACAATTCCGGCGCTGACAGGTCTTGTTGCAAATGGCGGAAGAGTGCTCAGTGCTGCAAAATCCACCTATTTTATTCTGGGATTTATGAATATTCTCACCTTTTTGCTAAAAAACTTTTTCCTGCCCGCTATCTTCATTTTTTTTATGTGTGTCATTCTGGGTTCGCTGCTGGAAAAAGACTATTTTTCATCCTTAAAAAAGGCGATTTTATGGAGTGTAAAAACAGTGCTTCCCATTTTAATCGGCATTTTTATGACTGTGTTTTCCCTATTGACCACCGTAACCAAGGCATCAGATTCCCTGGCATTGCAATCTGCTAAAATGGCTTTGGGAAACTGTATTCCGTTTTTAGGAGGAACCTTAAGCGATTCGGGGGAATACCTGATTCAAACGCTCAGTCAGATTAAAGCAAAGGCAGGACTTACCGGAGTGATCACCGTGTCTTATGCGTTTTTGTCTCCTCTGGTAAAACTTGTTGCCGGATTTCTTAGTTTTCAGGGGTTAGCTATTTGTGCGGGATTTTTATCTGATGAAAAAACAGCACTCTTTTTTGAAGACATTGCTAACGCTTTGGGGATGCTCACAGCAATTGTGGCAACCGTTTCGGTAATCTCGGTGCTGGGCATTATGATTTTAATGGGAATATAAGGAGAAGATTTTGTATGACAGAATGGATTGCCAATTTAAAGCAAGTGGTGTTGGTGGTGTTGGCCTGTGAATTTTTAAAAGAACTGTTGTCCACGGATTCTTTTCGGAAATATGTGCAATTTGCTCTTCGGTTATTCCTGTTTTTATTCTTGATTTCGTCTCTGTTCAAGGTGGATTTTTCCCTGCCGGAATTTCATACCCCCACCATAGAAACCGAAACTGAAAATCTGTTACTTTCCGAATACGAAACACAAATTGCCAATAAAATTTCAGAAGAACTATCCAAAAACAATCTGAGTGCCAAAAAAGTGGAGGTTTGCCTCGACAATCAATACAACATTGCATCGGTCACCGTGTTTTCCAGGGAAAGCACTGATAAAATTCAAGCTGTGTTGAAAGGAGATTTTCCCTATGAAGTGGTTGTCCCCACTGAAACAGTATTGGGTGAAGAGCCCTAAAAATCTGAAAATCAAGCTGATTGTGATGCTGTTTGTTATCAGCATTCTTTTGCTGATGTTTCCCTCTTCTTCGAAAAAAGCATCAAATCCAACTCCTCAGAATATGATAAATCAGCAGTCTGTACCGGTTGGAGAATTAGAAACTCTGCTCACTGATATCACAGGGAAAAAAGTGAGGGTGCTGGTATCTTATGCAGATTCAGGAAATGTGGAGGTGATCAGCGAAGAAACCGTGACTCAAGAAACAAAAAGCACCACAGGAGATGTGCAACAAAAACGGGATCAGAAACCCGTTTTGGACGCCAACAAAAACATTCAGATTAAAAACAGACATCAGCCACGCATCAAAGGAGTCTGCATCTTTTATTTCGGGCCCTACGAAAAGGAAACTGAGGCACTGTTATACAAAGCTGCACACGGCTCTCTCGGTGCAGATTTGCACACCGTGGAGGTGATTTTCCAATCGAATCAAACCAATGACAAACCATCATAAAAAGGAGATAATACCATGATTTTATTACACAAGCGAAAAATTGCGGCAGTGGTGTGCACTGCCCTGCTGGCAACCGCAGGCGTGGTCAACTACATCAATCATTCTGAAACTCAGTCTGTTGCATTAACCATTCCTCCCGCTAACGAAAGTTACGAAGAAGGCACCACCTATGGGGAAGCGCGCTACGTGTCTTCCGATTTAACCTTGGAAAAAGAGAGAAGCGAGGCAGTTTCCCTGCTTCAGATTGTGTCGGAAGACGAAAATGCAGATCCCGAAAAAAAATCGGAAGCACAGGGAGAAATCATCCGCATTGCCAAAGATATGGAAAAGGAAACCTTAGCAGAAAGAATTCTCACGGAAAAAGGATTTCAGAATGTGCATGTGTTTTTAAGTTCACCTGATGCCACGGTAAGCGTTCAGTCAGAAGGATTAACCGAACAGCAAATTGCCCAAATTCGGGACACGATGAAAAACGAAGCCCAAATCGACCCCAAAAACTTAAAAATCATTGAAACAAATTAACCAAAATCAAGAGAAAAAACTGAACTTGCCATCTTGTATCCTTCTTTGGTATTCTTTGAGTGAGTAGTGTCAGAGTAAATTTTTGAGGTGATAATATGAATCTTACCAAAGAAGAAAAAGAAAAATATGAGAGCTATAACCGTGCCTACAATCTTTACAGCCCCAATCATAATGACTATGATAAAACGGCTGCTCAAAAACAAAAAAAAGAGGAAGAAGATAAGAAAAAACGCACACAGAAACTCTTAAGCCGTTTAAAAGATATGAAAAAATCTGCCGTAAAACGCGGAATGTACGGTCAAAAACCTTATTATGCAAAAGTAACCGAGGAACACAACAATGCCTGAGAATCTTGCCTTATTTGTCTGTAACGAATTTAATGACCGCAAGGAAAAACGAAGTCCGTTGGAACTAAAATGGAACTTAAACATCAATTTCTTAAACGGGAATCAGTATTGCGATGTGGACTATAACGGCAGAAAAATTTATTCCGTGGAAAAACTGTATGACTATCAGGAACGTGCAGTGTATAACAACATTGCTCCCATTATGGAAACCAGAGTGGCAAAACTGTCCGGGGTGGTTCCGCAAATTGGTGCCACCACAGACAGTTCTGATTTAAATGATATTGCCAACGCTAAAATTTCCACAGCAGTTTTGAAAGCTGTTTCCAAACAGTTGAATTTTCCTGAGAAAATCGCCAATGCAGTTTGTGTGTCGGAAATGTTGGGCACTGCGTTTTATAAAACGGTATGGCAAAAAGATCAGGGAGATTTTCTCTATTTAGAAAACGGTGAACCCATCAAAGCAGGCGAGGTAGAAACCGTGGTGCTAACCCCCTATGAAATCTATCCAGAAAGCCTTTATACCGAGCAGGTTTGTGACCAGCGAAGCATCATTCATGCTCATCCTTATCACGTGGACGAAATCAAGGAAAAATGGAACCAGGAGTTAAAAGGACATCCTGTGAATTTGTTTTCCATGACCAACGTGACCAATGTAACAGGCGGTCTTGGATGGACAGGCAGTCTGGAAAGTGTGGGACAGGAAGTGAAAGACGGTTACGATATTGTGTTGGAATACTACGAAAAGCCCACCAAAAAATATCCAGACGGACGTCTTCTGATTGTGGCATACCATAATCAGGTGTTGCTCTATGAAGGACCCCTTCCCTATCTCAATGCCAAATATCACACCAGAGGATATCCCTTTGTGAAACAGATTTCCGTATCCAGACCGGGATGCTTTTTCGGCTCCAGCATCATTGAGCGTTTAATTCCCATCCAAAGGGACTACAACGCCATTCAGAACCGCATCAATGAATACTTAAACCGTGCTGCGCTTGGAATCCCGGTCATTGAAGACGGTAGCGTGGATGTGGACAGCTTGGAATATTACGGAATGCCTCCGGGTATGCCCATTGTGTACTTAAGAGGCAGTGAACCTCCCCGCTTTATGGATACTCCTGCCCTGCCTTACAGTTTCTTATCCAAGCAGGACCGATTGGAAGAAGCATTTGTTTCCATTTCAGGAATTTCGGAACTTTCCCGATATTCTTCTGCTCCGTCTAACGTGACTTCAGGAACTGCACTGTCCATTTTGTCACAACAGGATGATAACCGTCTGGCAGTGAGTGCTGAAAACATCCGCAGTGCGGTGTTGGAAGTATCGAAGCAGTGGTTAAGAATGTACCGTCAGTTTGCTCTGTTTGAAAGAATGCTTCATTTAGGCGGTGACGATACCGACAACGCTCTGATTCGTTGGAGCAACACCAATCTACTGCCCGAACAGTTGGAACTGACCACACTAAATGAGATTGAAAATTCCTTTGCCGTAAAGCGGGAGCTGATTCGGGAACTGTATGCAATGGGACTGTTTACCGATCCCAAAACAGGAAGAATCACCCCTTCCGCCAAATCTAAAATTTTGTCTATGTTAAAAATGGGCGACTGGGAAAACAAGATGGAATCGGGAACGCTTCATCTGACCAAAGCAGCCCGCGAAAACTTAAAAATGCGTGAACAAATCGTCTGCCCTGTGAAAGCAAGAGACGACCACAACATTCATATTGAGGAGCACACAAAATATCTGATGACCTCCGAATTTGAAGAATTGGAAGAAAAAAATCCCGCTATTTCCCAGCTTTTCGAACAACATTTAGCAGAACACGAAAACCATCTTTTCAATCTTCAGGAAAAATCTGAATAAAAGGTATATTTTATGATAAATCAGAATATACTTTGGATAGAAAAGAAAAAAGAAAGGCGGTCTCCCTATGGAAAAATTACTGAAAAAAATAACAGCACTATTTCAAAAACCGGAAGAAAATCCATCTTATGACGCGGTGATGGAAGCAAAACAGGAGGTCGCTGCTGCCTGGAGCAAGTTCAACGAAGTGACCCGGGATGAATATATCGACATCGCCATTATGAATCTGAATCTGGCAAAAAAACGGTTGGACGTTGCAATCAAAGAATCCAAAGAAGCTGTGGCGACACAGGTTTAATGGTTTCTTTTGAAAAAACCATTTCTATCTTAATTTTTTAAAATCCTCTCTTATGAAAAAAGGAACTGCATCCTGATGGAGCAGTTCCTTTTTTCTTGTTTTTTAATTATAATTCGCTTTTTAATCCACAGTCATACGGAATGGAACGAAGGAATTCTTCTTCGTTTAAATCGTAAGGAATTTCGATGTAGAACACATAAGTAAACATACCGTTTTTCTTGACAACGTTGGTATCAAACAGCACAATTTTGTTTTGCGAAAAACGTTCTTTGATGATGTCTGCGTTTTCAATGTTTTTCACGGTAAGAATCTTGCTTTTGGGTTTGGAAGTGAATCTGCCGCGAAAATGCAGAACAGTTTGTGCCAACAGAATAAGTAAAGTTCCTGCAATACCAACCACATACATTCCGCAACCGATTGCCATACCGATTCCGGCAGTTGCCCAGATCCCTGCAGCAGTGGTCAGACCACTGATCATCTGATGCTTCACAAACACCATACCAGCACCTAAAAACCCGATTCCGCTGACAATCTGCGCTGCAATACGGGCAGGATCGCGGGTGGTAACGCCTTCGATGTTCATAAAACCGTAAATGGAAACCAACATCATAAGACAGGATGCAATTGCCACAATACAGTGGGTTCGAAGCCCTGCTTCTTTAGCACGGTTGGTTCTCTCAAATCCGATAATTACGCCGCAAATGCCGGCAACTATCAGTCGCATAAAATACATCATACTCTGATTTAAAAAAATCTGATCCATAATCTCCCTCCTTTCACCAGTGATGAAGCAGCATAAAACGATGTAACGTTCTCATTTTATGCTAAAGATATGCTCAACTGATGAAAATTATGCGTTGTGATGCTGGAGCATGTTGTCCCGAATCTGCCATAACTCGGGAGATAAATCCACATAATAAGTGTGAGGATTTTCAAATCGGGTAACCTCATCCCAAAGGGTAGCCACCTCATTCTGGCAGTAATCCTTTAATTCTTTTAAAGTGGGAGAGGTGTAAACCTGTTTCCCACGTTCAAAAATGGGAATCAGTAATTTTCTTGCAGTAAAATTAGTGACTGTTTTTCTTTTCCAGGTATATTGAGGGTCAAACAGTTCATATTCGGTCACACCGTCAAATGTTTCACCGTGTTTGGTGATAACATCAGCAATGGCTTTCCCTGTTTCGTTGGAATACAAACGGTATAAGCTTTTGAATCCGGGGATGGTGATTTTTGCCACGTTTTCCGAAAGCTTGATTTTAGGAATTTCCTCCCCGTCACGAAATACGGAAACCAATTTATATACACCGCCGAATACCGGTTCAGACTTGGAGGTAATCAGCCGTTCCCCTACTCCGAAGGTATCTACCTTAGCACCTTGGTTTAACATATCACGGATAATATGTTCATCCAGAGAATTGGATGCCACAATTTTTACGTCGGGATACCCTGCATCATCCAGCATTTTTCTTGCTTTTTTGGATAAATAGGTGATATCACCGCTATCAATGCGAATTCCTTTGGGACGAAAACCCTTGGGAACCACCTCAGTATCAAATGCTTTGATGGCATTGGGAATCCCTGATTTCAACACATTATAAGTATCCACCAAAAGTGTGCAATCATTCGGATAACATCTTGCATAGGTACAAAACGCTTCCAATTCAGTATCAAACATCTGCACCCAACTGTGTGCCATAGTACCAAGAGCAGGAATGTCAAATAACTGGTCGGTCACGGTGCAGGCAGTTCCTGCACATCCGCCGATATAAGCTGCTCTTGCTCCGTAAATAGCACCGTCATACCCCTGGGCACGGCGGGAGCCGAATTCCATCACTGCTCTGCCTTCCGACGCCTGCACAATTCTGTTTGCCTTGGTTGCAATCAATGACTGATGGTTCACGGTTAACAGTAACATCGTTTCCATTAGCTGTGCTTCAATCACGGGACCACGAACCGTTACCACAGGTTCCATAGGGAAAATGGGAGTTCCTTCGGGAATCGCCCACACACTGCAAGAGAAAGAAAAATTTAAAAGATATTCCAAAAATTCTTCAGAAAAAATGCCTTTCCCACGCAAATACGCCACATCTTCTTCGGAGAAATGCAAATTGTTGATGTATTCAATCATTTGCTCAAGACCCGCCATAATGGCATAACCACCGTCATTGGGAACTTTTCTGAAAAACAAATCAAAGGCTACTTCAGTATCTTTCATACCGTTTTTAAAATAACCGTTTGACATGGTAAATTCATAAAAATCAGTCAACATTGATAAATTAATGTTGGGATTAAATTTCACAAAACACACCTTCTTATTCTTCTATGGGGTCTATCAAATCGGAAACTTCCGGTAAAATCTTTTTGGTTTCTTCTTCGGATAAGGAAGAAACGCTGTTTAATTTCCGCACAATGGCACGGGTTCTTACCCCTACCAATTTTTCCAGTTCTCCGTGTGCCTGGTCTAAGCGTTGCTGAGCCTGTTTAATCACATCGGAGAATTTCTGGAATTCTGATTTTACGGCACCCAACACGTTCCACACTTCGCCGGAACGCTTCTGAATTGCCAGGGTTTTAAAGCCCATCTGCAGACTTTGCAAGAATGCACAAATGGTGGTGGGCCCTGCAATATTCACTTTATAATCACGCTGGAGCACTTCCACCATACCGTGACGAACCACCTCTGCATACAAACCTTCCACAGGCAAAAACATAATGGCAAAATCGGTGGTTTCCGGAGGTGATATGTATTTTTCACTGATATCTTTTGCAAACTGTTTGATACGGCGGTCTAATGCGGTTTTTGCGGTTTCAATCTGTGAAACATCACCGCTGTCGTATGCGTCGGTTAACTGAGTATAGGCATCCACAGGGAACTTGGCATCAATGGGTAAATAGAGGGGTTCCTCCCCATCTCCCGGTAAACGGATGGCAAATTCCACCACATTGGCGCTTCCCTTTTTCACCGCCACATTCTGCTCATACTGGTCGGGTGAAAACATCTGTTCTAAAATCGCACCAAGCTGAATTTCTCCTAAAATACCACGGGTTTTTACATTGGAGAGCACTTTCTTTAAGTCGCCAACGCCTGATGCTAAGGTCTTCATTTCTCCTAAACCTTTATACACTTCTTCCAACCGTTCTGATACCAATTGGAAGGATTTTCCGATACGGTCTTCTAAGGTTTTTTGCAGTTTTTCGTCCACAGTTTCCCGCATTTTTTCCAGTTTTTTGTTGTTGTCTTCCTGCATACGGGTTAATTTGTTTTCCACCGTTTCACGAATCTGCTCCAGTTTTTTCTCATTGTTCAAAGAAAACTGATTCAAGCGCTCTTCAGAAGATTTTAACCGTTCAGACACTTCTTTCTGAAAGGATTCAAAACGGTTGTTCAAATCTTTGATACGGTCGTCCTGATGACGGGTACTCTGCTTTTGGGATTCTGATAACATATCAGACATATTTTTCATCTGGTTGGTCAGCTCCATACGGAGATTGGAAAAATCGTTCTGATTGTTTTTAGAAACCAAAAGCACAATCAGAAGCACCACAATCACCAAGGATAATGCCAACAAAATATATTCCATAAAGCTCCTCTCCTTTCAAGGTTTTAGCAGTATTCTCTCTCAATGGAGGAATCAATAAACAAGGGATTACAATCCACTTTCACAATATCTCCTGTGTGAAGACTGCCATCGTTTCTCACAATGGCACAATACATTCCCACACGTCCTAAAATTTCATATTTCCCCTGATATAAATACTGTTTTTTTCCGATGGAACGAAAATCGGTTACCAGATAACGAAGCACATCAATGGGACGGTATGCATCGTTTAGTTTGGTGGTAAAATAACCATCTTTGTAACCGATGCCGATTACAGCAGTGTTGATATCGGTCTTTGCTTTGTAGGTATTGCCGTATGCAACGTTATCCCCTTTTTGTAAGGAATTCACATCCAGCACCCGAACTTGTAAATAAGCAATCCGATGAAGTTTCACAGGCGATTTCATGGGAAGACGACCTAAAAATGCGGAACCGATACGGACTGCATTGCGGTTTTTGTTGGGATACAGCAATGCGCCGCAGGAGTTTGCACTATGAATGGTCAGTTTGGAAAACAGGTCAGGATTTTTTGCTTTTACTTTTGCTAAAATGACATCAAAATGCTTGTCCTGCGTTTTGGTAATTTTGTATTTTGCTTCAAAAGAACAGGAATAATGGGTAAAAATCCCTGTAATATTCACGGTTTTTCCGTGCTCCTCAAAAGCGGACAGGATGTCTGTTTCGTTACGGTATGAGAAACCAAATCTACCAAATCCGGTATCCACTTTGATATGAACAGAAGGGGCAATTTCCGTTTCTTTGGAAACTTTTGCAATCAACTCTAAGTGAGAGGTTGCTCCCACGGTTAAGGTAACCCCTTTTTGCAATAATTCTTTCACAATTTCGGGATGATTTTCGGGAGTTAACAACAAAACCGTTGCATCAGAAAAATCCTCGTCACTTTTTAAAGCAATTGCTTCCATAGATTCTGACACCGCAAAATGGGTAATTCCCTGTTTTAACAAAAAGCGGGCATAAGGAAGCAAAGATAACCCGTAGCCATCTCCTTTTACCACTGCAAAAATGATGTTATCCTTGCAAAATGTTTTGATATTTTGCACATTTTCCGCTAATTTTTCGGTTTCAATAATCAGTTTTTTCATATGTTTAACCTCTGTTATGACAAACACTGTTGCACTGATAACGGTTGGCACCGCAACCTGCACATTTATCCTGACAGTTGGGAGTGGTAACGGCATCCTTTGCAGTTAACAGTTCACGTTTGAAAAATTCTTTGGTAACGCCACAGAAGGTGACATCCCAGGGAAGAACCTCGTCTAAGGAGCGTTCGCGTTCACTGTAAAACTTCATATCCACATTGGCATTTTCGAATGCTTTCTGCCAGGTTTCATAAGAGAAGTATTCGTTCCAGCCATCCAGCTTACAACCCAGTTTGTGAGCTTCTAAAATCACCTTGCCTAAGCGACGGTCCCCACGGGCAAACACTGCTTCCAACACAGAAGTTTCTGCATCGTGCCAGTTTAGGCGGATATTTTTGGAACGAAGATTTTCCTTTAACAGATTCTGTTTATGCAAAATCGTTTCAAAAGAATCCTGAGGAGCCCACTGGAAAGGAGTGTGAGGCTTGGGAACAAAGGTGGACACCGAAACGGTGATACCAAAGCGTTTGCCACGTTTTTCCTTGGGCACACTGTAATAAATGGATTCGATTTTTTTCACCAATTCACAGATGCCTAAAACGTCTTCATCCGTTTCAAAGGGCAGACCAATCATAAAATAGAGTTTCACGGTGGACCAGCCGTTTTCATAGGCAAACTGCATGGTGTTTAAGATTGTTTCTTCAGAAATATTTTTATTGATAATGTCTCTCATTCTCTGGGTTCCCGCTTCGGGAGCAAAGGTGAGAGAACTTTTTCTCACTTCGGATAAGCTTTCCAACGCTTCCTCGTGAAAATTGTCGATTCGTAACGACGGAAGCGCCAGGTTAATCATATTTTCTTTGGTAAAGGTATTGAGTTTCCCTTTCAAATCTTTTAACTGCAAATAATCACTGGTGGATAAAGAAGAAAGAGAAATTTCTTCATATCCTGTGTTGCAAAAAGATAACTGGGCAATTTGGGACAACTTGTCCGCATCTTTTTCCCGTTTGGGACGGTAGATATATCCTGCCTGACAGAATCGGCA
>JAZOQZ010000093.1:0-9024 GCA_045656345.1 Clostridia bacterium | reverse complement strand
TTTCCTTCGTAAACCGCACCTGCTCTCACGGTGGGGTAGATGAAGTCTTTTACATATTCTTCTCTTAAATCTTCAATGTAACATTTGGAAGCGCCGGTTTTAATGGCTTTTTCTTCCAGACCGTCAGTTTCTTTCCCCTGACCAACGTCACCGCAAACAGCGATTACTTCGTAATCATAGTTTTCTTTTAACCACGGAATGATGATAGAAGTATCCAGGCCTCCTGAATAAGCTAAAATAACTTTTTCTTTCATCTTGCATTTCTCCTTTATATGTGCTATAATATAATAAACGGGTATGATTTTGTCGGAAAACCGTATGAAAAACGGCTTTTGCAAACTCGTCCCGAAAATTATACTACATTATTTATAAAAATGCAAGAGTTTTTTGAAAAATATTTTTAAAAATATGAAAAAAATCTTGATTTTTCTGAAATGACGGAAGAAAAGGAGAAAAATCATCTGCAAATTTATGCATAAAATTGGTGATTTTTTGCAAATTTATGAGAATTTTGGGTATTGACCCTGGATATGCCTTGGTTGGCGTGGGGGCGATTGAATATATCGGGAATAAATATTCAGTAATAAAATACGGGAAAATTGAAACTTTTCCAAAGGAAGAAATGTCTAAACGTTTAGAAACCATATTTCGGGAAATGAACGTATGGCTTGCGGAAACCAAACCTGATGTGGTGGCAATTGAGCAACTGTTTTTCAACACCAACACCACTACCGCAATTGCGGTTGCCCAGGCGAGGGGAGTGATCTTACTTGCCTGCCAGCTGGAGGGAGTTCCTGTTTATGAATACACGCCCTTGCAAGTAAAACAGGCGGTTGTCGGCTATGGGAAAGCGGAAAAGGTGCAGGTGCAGAAGATGGTAAAAACCATTCTGAATCTGGATAAAGTTCCCAAACCTGACGATACTGCCGACGCACTTGCCATTGCCATTTGTCACACTAACCACAGCGGTTATCACAGCTATTTAGACAAGCTGAGATAGCCCGTTTGATATAAAATTCGGAAAGGATGGTTTCCTGATATGTATTATAGCATTACAGGTCTTGGAGAAGCCAAGGAAAATTTTTTAGTGATACATACCGGTGGGATTGGTTATAAAATCTACACCTCCAACACCACGCTGGCTCGGGTGACAAATCACCAGGAGATCACTGTTTATACCTATCTTCACGTGAAAGAAGATGCGATGGATTTATACGGTTTTGCAACAGAGGAGGAACTCTCCACATTCAAGATGTTGCTGTCAGTATCAGGGGTTGGTCCGAAAGCTGCCCTGGCAGTGCTTTCTGCACTGACACCTACCGAATTTGCTATGAGTGTTGCCACCCAGGACGCGCAAAGTATCACCAGAGCCCAGGGCGTTGGTAAAAAACTGGCAGAAAAAATCATCGTGGAATTAAAGGACAAGCTGAAGGGCGTTGATCTTCGTGAAATTGCAGGGGAAGCTCCCCAGACGGTTTCTGTATCCAACGATGTTCTGCAGGAAGCAGTCAATGCTTTGATGGTGCTGGGATATTCAGCTTATGAATCCCGTCAGGCTGTGAAGTTTGTTTCTTCGAAATCCAACCAATTGGAAGAAATTATTAAATTTGCACTCAAAGAATTAATGTAGTCTTGAAATCCTGAGGAAAGGAATCGAGTTATATATGGAAGAAAGAATTGTATCTCCGGAAGTGATGGGCAATGACTCGGAATTGAGTCTTCGTCCCAAAACTCTTTCGGATTATATCGGGCAGACAAAGGTAAAGGAAAATATGAAAATCTTTATCGAAGCTGCCAAAAAACGAAATGAATCCCTGGATCACTGTCTGTTCTACGGACCTCCGGGACTAGGGAAAACCACGTTGGCGAATATTATTGCCAATGAAATGAATGTGAATCTTCGTGTCACCTCAGGTCCTGCCATTGAAAAACCAGGCGATTTAGCGGCAATTTTAACCAACCTGGCGGAACACGATGTATTATTCATTGATGAAATTCACCGCCTGTCCAAAAGCGTGGAAGAAGTGCTTTATCCGGCGATGGAAGACTTTGCTTTGGATATCATCATCGGAAAAGGTCCTGCGGCAAGAAGCATCCGTTTGGATTTGCCCAAGTTCACCTTAATCGGTGCCACTACCAAAGCAGGAAGTTTAACTTCACCTCTTCGTGACCGTTTTGGAGTGCTTCAGCGTCTGGAATTATACACTTCCGATGAGCTGACCGAAATCGTACTCCGTTCTGCGCAGATTATGGGCGTTTCCATCGAAACATCCGGTGCAAAGGAAATTGCAAGCCGTTCCCGGGGAACTCCCCGAATTGCCAACCGTCTTCTTCGCCGTGTCCGTGACTATGCGGAAATCAGAGCAAACGGCGTGATTGACGAGAAAACTGCCGATGAGGCACTGTCTATGTTGGAAATTGATCAGATCGGGTTGGACAGAACCGATAAAAATATGATTATGACGATGATTGAAGCTTTTGGCGGAGGTCCTGTTGGATTGGAAACCTTAGCTGCAACCACCGGGGAAGATTCCAATACCATTGAAGATGTGTATGAACCGTATTTAATGCAGCTTGGATTCATTCAGAGAACTCCTCGCGGCAGAACCGTTACCCGTTTAGGCTATGCTCATTTCGGTATCCCGTATGATGAACCGAAAGAAAATCCTTTTGAACAAATTTCTCTAGATTAATCAAGCGATGAAAGGAGGATCTATGCGAAATCTTTTTCGATGTGTTTTTGTTAGTTTGTTGCTTCTGCTGTTATGTGCCTCCCACACGGTATTCGCAGAAGAAACCCCTGATATCAAAATTTATTTAGAAGACAAATTGCTCATTTCTGATGCGGCACCTTTTATTGAGAATGATCGCACTATGGTTCCGGTTCGTATGATTGCGGAAAATATGGGTTACGATGTGCTGTGGAATCCTACCAATCGAATGGTGACTGTTTTATCCCTTCGTCAGCGCATTATTCTGACCATTGACGATCATATCGCACAAGTGGGAAAAACAAAAGTGGAAATGGACACTGCTGCAATGATTCGTAACGACCGAACCTATGTTCCGATTCGTTTTATTGCAGAAAACTTTGGATTTCAGGTGGATTGGGATGGGGATACCCGAACCGTGTTGATTACTGCACCAAAATCCACTCCTACACCATCTCCCACAGCTAAACCCACACCCACGCCGAAACCATCTCAGAAGCCGGAAAATCAGACTTCTGCCGATTACGGCACCCAGGACGAAGATGATGATATCATCATCAATAAAATCTTCACGGAACGTACTGCAAATCAGTTGTATTTAAAGATTCAGGCAACTGGAGGAAGAGTGGAAAATCCCAAAACAATGACGTTGCAGGACCCTTTGCGGTATGTAATTGATATTCCGGACGCGAAGCTGGATATTTCCACAAGAGAAATCAATGTTGGTTCAGAATATATTTCCAAGGTTCGTTTTTCTCAGTTCACACAGGATCCCAACAGCGTCCGCATAGTTATCGACTTAAACAAAAACGCCGATGTTTCTTACGGATATCAGGATGGTTTCTTCACGTTATCCATGAAGGATTCACCGTCAGAAATCAAGGGAATTTCAGCGAAGAAACAAAGCGGTAAAGATGTTGTTACTATTTCGTCCAACACCGTGTTATCGCCGGAATATTTTGTGCTGTATAATCCTTATCGAATCGTTTTTGATTTTTATAACACAAAATGCAGTGCCGACAGTCTTGTTTTCGAGGGGAATTATATTCAGAAAATCCAATTCTACGAACATCCTGAAAAAACCAGAATTACTATTACAGCAGATGAAAATTCCGGTTATGAATTCAAGGCAGACGGTACCAGCCTACAGATTACGCTTACAGAACCGTTGCTTCCTCAGGTGACTCCGAAACCGGGAACCAACACATCGAATGCAAAATATCAGAAAGTGATTGTAATCGATGCGGGACACGGTGGAACCGAACCGGGCACCTTAGGAGAATTAGACGGCGAAGTTGTGGTAAAAGAAAAGGATATCAACCTAAAAATTGCCAATCGGGTAATCAAGATTTTAAGAGACAAAGGGTACAACGTGATTGCCACCAGAACCACCGATACATACGTTGGACTCACCACCCGTGCGGAAATTGCAAATTCGGCTGATGCAGACTTGTTTGTATCCATTCACAACAACTCTTTCGAGGATCCCCAGGCGCAGGGCACGCTTACCATGTATGCTTATGATGATCCCAAAGAGGGAAATAATATTTCGGGTAAAACCATTGCTCAGATTATGCAAAAAGAATTGGTGAAAGGCACAGAAGGGCAAGACCGAGGATTATTGAAAAATCCTCAGATTGTGGTAATCCGTAAGACCGAAATGCCTGCAATTTTAGTGGAATGTCTGTTTATGTCCAACGAGGAAGACTTGCTGGAACTGTTGGATGATGAACGGCTTGACAAAATCGCAGAGCATATTGCAAAAGGTGTTGAAAACATTTGTGAAAAGATGGTGGATGTGGACTTGCATCCTTCACCGTCGCCCTCTCCCACACCGAAGGCAAGTGCTTCTCCATCACCGTCACCCACAAGTAAATAAAAAGAAAAAGCAGAAATTTTTCAGAAATTTCTGCTTTTTTTATGTGATTTTTTTAAATTTGTCAATACTGTAACTATCTTATATGATGAAACAGGAGGAGCCTATGTTACCCTTACGAACCGATTTGGCATTGGAAAGTATTTACACGCACGAAAATGAAGGCATCAAGAAACAGGAACGCATAGAATCAAACTGCACAGTCACCGAAATTTCTATCACAACTCAGGAAGCATCGGAGCTTATTGGAAAACCGATGGGGAATTTTATTACGTTGGAATTTCAGAGTTTTCCGGACTATGATCCCGATGTTCTGGAACGAAATGTGGCAATCATTGCAAAAGAATTATCTGCTTTATTGCCGGAGAATTCAGGGAGAATTCTGGTGGTTGGTCTTGGTAATCGTAAAATTACTCCCGATGCATTGGGTCCCTCCACATTGGATCGGGTAATGATTACCAATCACGTTATGAACTATATCAACACCGACGAAAGCAATGATTTTCGCGCAGTTTGTGGAATATGTCCCGGTGTGCTGGGCATCACCGGAATGGAAACGGTTGATATTGTGAAAGGGGTTGCAGAACAGTATGAGCCGTCTCTTGTTATAGCGGTGGATGCACTGTGTGCCGGCAGTCCGGAACGGATGTTTTCCACCGTGCAACTCACCGACACGGGAATTCATCCCGGCTCCGGGGTGGGGAATCGTCGGGACGGACTGAATGAAGAAACTTTGGGTGTTCCTGTGATTGCCATTGGAATTCCAACGGTGGTGGATTCCCATTCTATTGTATATTCGGCTGTTTCGGAATTTTTTCGGGCAAACGACAGCCTGGATGAGGCAGAAAATATGATGACGGATATGATGAAGTTTGCCAAAGCCGGACTGTTTGTCAGCCCAAAGGATATTGACCGTTTGATTTCCTGCAGTGCCAGAACACTTGCCGGAGGAATCAATCTGGCACTTCATCAGAATATTGACCTTGTTTTTTCCGAGCATTTTGTGTCTTAGTTGGCACTGTTTAACACATTGGCAACCGATTTGGCTGCAAGTCTTGCGCCTGCAATTGCTTCCTCCAGAGAATTGCCGTTAGAGCCGATTTCGAAAATTACAGATTTTGTTGTGGTGTGGGTATTAAAGCGTTCTTTTCGCAAATCTAAAGGTCGGGCAAGATTGGGATAATGATTTTGCATTTCATTTTGCACTTTTACGGCAAAAGACAGATTTTCTTTCCAGTCAGGATGGGGAAGACCACCTTCATCCGTTCCACAAACCAGCATAACTTGTGCTGCGTTTGTTTCGTTTATTTTGGCAATGGGTCTTAATTTTTCACCGTTTTCTGCATAGATAGCATCTCTGTGCAAATCAATTACCACTTCAATGGAAGGGTGTTCTTGCAGCGCTTTGGTAACACTTTCCAGACTTTTTTTGTAGGATGTGGTGTAAGGCGTATCGTGAACAGTGGTGATGTGAAGGGTTTTGATGCCGTTTTCTTCCAAAACAGCCTGAAATTCTTTACCGATACGAATCATATTTTCATCAGGGTTTTCGGAACGGTCATTGGGGAAATAACACTCTGTGGTATGAGTGTGTACTAAAAGCACCTTGTACCCGTCACCGTTTTTTTGATAGGAAAGAGGAGCTGTTAGTAATGCAGAAGTGTCGAATGTTTTTTGGGTGTGGTTTTTCACTTGAATATTTTGGGAAGATATCTTGTTGGATAAGTTGGTTTCAGGTGGCGGGCTTCCGGTAGGAGCAGGAGATGCTGAGGGGGTGGCAGGCGAAACGGCTGCAAGGTTATATTGAATCGTTTGTTTTTCTATCGGCATTGCTGCATATACGGTTGCACCGGAGTTTAGTGAAAAGACTTTCAAAAAGCGGCGGGGAATTTCCTGTTCTTGGTTAGATATCAGGTCGTTGGTGATTTTTTTGCAAATCAGATGAGGAATTTTCAGAGAAAACAACAGGAACATGCAAACAAAAATCAGCAGTGTTGCAACAACTTTTTGCATCAGTTTTTTTAAGAAAATAATGATTGGTTTTTTCATAAGACACCTCTTTTTTTCTTTCATTCTATGAGAAAACAGGAAAAAAGAGAACTGCTTGTTTTTCGTATAAACTGTTTAAAATAATACGATAATAAAAGGGGAGTGATAATATGGAGCCGAAAAAAACCGTTATACGGGAAGCAGAAGAGATTATTGCCAACTTTGTTCAAAAACAGCAAGAACTTTCCGGATATTTTAGTAAAGGAAATAAAAAAAATAAAAGAAATAAAAGAAGCAAAAGACACAATCTGAAAGGAATCGGGCTTTTGCTTTCTTTGGGAATTTCTTTGTTGCTTTGGGGACTGCTGTTCTGGTTGGTTTTTTAATCTTCTTTGTTATGAAAATAATCAAAGATATTTTGAGCAACTCCACGGGGAAGTGCCTGGCATAGTTCCTCCAGGGTTGCTTCTTTTATTTGTTTTAAGGTTTTAAAGTGACCATACAGTTTCTTAATAGTTACCATACCAACTTTCGGAATGGTTAAAAGTTCCGATTGGGTAGCGGTGAGTGAGGTTTTTTTCTTGTGATAAGAAATTGCGTTTTTATGGGTCTGTTCGTTGATTTTTGTTACAAACACAAATAAGTTTCTATTGGATTTTAAATCCATCACACGGTAACCGTCTGTCAGATCTTTTAAGCGATGCTTATCATCCTTCACCATCCCGAATACGGGGATGGAAAATCCGTATTTTAAGAGCACTTCTTTTGCGCATTTCACCTGACCTTTTCCGCCGTCTACCAGCATCAAATCAGGTGCAACTTCAAATCCCTTATCACCTTGGGATAAATGAAAAAATCTCCGGTCCAACACTTCATACATAGCGGCGTAATCGTCGGAACCATTGTGGTTTTTAATGGTGAATGTCCGTTTTTCTTTTTGGGATAACACACCGTTTTCGTACACGGTCATCACTCCCACTGCATTAGAACCTGCGGTGTTGGAGTTATCGTAACTCTCAATCCGCATCGGAGCCTGTTGCAATCCCAAAAATTCTTTTAATAAAAACAGCTGGTCGTCAATTTTGGTATGCAGACGTAACTTGATTGCCTCAATGGCATTTTCTTTTGCCATGCCAATCAGATTTCTGGTGAATTTCCCTCGTCCCGAGGACACGGTAACAGGGGTTCCAGACAGTTCGCTCATTTGTTGAGACAGTTCTTTGTAAGGAATTTCATAATCCGTGTTGGAAGACACCACAATGCGCTTTACGGAGATTTCTTTGATCAGATAATACTGCTTGAAAAAAGAAGTAATCATATCTTCGTCCGACACATCTTTGGAATCAGGGAAGGTGTAGTTTTTCTTATCGTGAATAATTCCATCTTTCACGGAAAGTACTGAAATGGCGGAAATATCACCATCACGGTAGCAGTATAAAACATCCAGCGTTACCTTTTTCACGGTAACAACCTGATGTTTTTCTGAGAATTTTTCTGCCAGACGAATGTTGTCACGATATTTTGCTGCTCCTTCAAAATCCAGGTTTTCTGCACATTTTCCCATTTTTTCTGAAAGAATCGGAATCAGGTTTTTCAGCCCGGAATCCAAGGAACGGATAGCTTCTTTTAATTGTTTGTCGTATTCTTCATAACTAACCAATCTTGTGCAGGGGGCAGAACAATATCCCATGTGATAGTTTAAACAGGGACGATTTTTCGGTTTGGTTAAATCTGCGTGACAGGTTCGCAACTTATATTCTTTGGAAATCAGGTCAATTGCACCGTTGACTACCTGAGCATTCAGATAGGGACCATAATATTTATTGGCATCTTTTTCGGTTTTTCGCACCAGGGTAAGGTAGGGGAAATCGTTCTTTTTTTCAATTTTGATAAACGGATAGGTTTTATCGTCTTTTAATAAGATATTGTATTTCGGTTTATATTTTTTGATGAGATTGTTTTCCAGGAGCAGTGCATCCTTTTCCGAACCTGTGATAATATAATCAAAGTGATCCACGTGAAGCACCATCTGCATGGTTTTCAAATCTTTCGGGGCCCCTCCGAAATACTGAGAAAGACGGTTCCAGAGAGATTTTGCTTTGCCCACATAAATCACGCGGTCTTCCTGATTTTTCATCAGATATACGCCTGGTTTTTTCGGCACCAATTTCAGTTTTTCACGGTGTTCTTTGAGTTTTGGGTTTTCGCTGACCGGCATAGCTTGTCCCTCCCATCTTTTTTTAGTTTACAAAAAGAGCCATTACATTGAAGTAACAGCTCTTTTATGATTCATATTTTGCGGCAATATTAGGTTTTTATTCAGCGACGGATTAGTCCCTGGAGCTGTTGATAACCTGTCTGGAAGAAGAGATTTTATCCAGCAGAGTTTCAGTTTCCTGATAGGAAGCATTAATCTGAGAATATGCAGTGAAGAGGGTATCTCTTGCA
>JAZOQZ010000092.1:0-1087 GCA_045656345.1 Clostridia bacterium | reverse complement strand
CATAAAAAAACGGTATCCGAAGATACCGTTTTTTTTATTGGATTGATGTAAGAATTGCATTCATAATGAAAATATGAATCAAATCTCAGAACGCAGAAAAATGGATGATAAAATGGAGGAACAGAACCCGCAGGGAAGTTCCCGAAGCCGTACCGAGTGTACGGCGAGTGGTTCTGTTCGTACATTTTGCACCATTTTTCAAGTTTTCTTAGAGAGGACGTTTGCGAACTGCCATAGCATGCGCCGCAAACCCTTCTAATTCTGCAAAATTTCCGGCTTTGTCTTTTACGGAGATGAAGCCGTCTTTGGTTACGTAGCCGAAGGAGGAGCGTTTCATAAAGTCTAAAACGCCAACGGAAGAATAGGTTTTTGCGAAACCACCGGTGGGAAGAATTGCGTTGGGTCCCATTAAGAAGTTACAAAGCGTAACGGGAGTCCATTCGCCTAACAGAATTTCTCCTGCATTTTTGATTTGGGGAAGCACGTCGAAGGGTTTTTCGCAAAGCACTTCCATATGTTCGGGAGCATATTCGTTCACAAATGCAACGGATTGCTCAAAGTTATCAGTAACGATAGCACCGCCATAGGTGGATAAGTTGGTGTTAATAAAGTTCTGACGAAGCTCCGGCAACTCTTTGATATATTCGGTTGCCAGTGCACACACCTCGTGCACAAAAGCTTCATTGTGACATACTAACAGTGCCGCAGAGTCGGGACCGTGTTCTGCTTCGATTAACCAGTCTAAAGCTGCTTTTTTGGGGTCGGTGGAATCGTCACACAAAATGATGGATTCACTGGGACCTGCAGGTAAGCCGGTGTCGATATAATTAGCCAACACACGTTTTGCCGCAGTGGCAAAAGCGTTGCCGGGACCAATTACTTTTCTGGTTTTCGGAATGGATTCGGTTCCGAATGCCACTGCCGCAATCGCCTGAATACCGCCCACTTTAAAGATTTCGGTGATTCCTAACAGTTTTGCCGCAGTTAAAATCGCATCGTCCACTTTCCCTTCTTTATTGGGAGGAGTTACCACCACGATTTTTTCCACGCCTGCAACCACAGCAGGAACACCAAGCATCAGAAGAAC
>JAZOQZ010000091.1:0-1816 GCA_045656345.1 Clostridia bacterium | reverse complement strand
ATTTTTGTTACAATTCTTCCGGGTATTTTTTTATGTTGACAGGTCATACTATTTTTAAATGAAACAAATGACAGGAGAATCAAACGGTGCCCAAAATTCAAATCAGGGGAAAACAACCTCTTTTCGGAGAAATCAAAGCCAGCGGTTCCAAAAATGCAGCCCTTCCCATTTTAGCTGCAACCCTTCTTTGCGATGAGGTGTGTCACATCAGGAATGTGCCTCCCATCACAGATATTCTGAATATGAAAAATTTGCTCAGACAAACGGGAAAAGCAAGTAATTTTTGTAAGGAAAGCTTTTTTACGGAGGCTTCGGGAGAACTTTCTCCTTTTGCGCCTTACACGATGACCAACCGTCTTCGGGCGTCGTTTTTGGTGGCAGGTCCTTTACTTGCAAAAACAGGATATGCCCGTGTCAGCTATCCGGGTGGATGTCCCATTGGAGCCAGACCGGTTGATTTGCATTTAAAAGGCTTTCAAAAATTAGGAGCCACTGTTCAAACGGAGAACGGATATATTCTTCTTAGCACAGAAAAGCTGCGGGGCAATAAAATTTATCTGGATTTCCCCAGTGTGGGTGCCACAGAAAACCTGATGATGGCGGCAACCCTAGCCAAAGGAACCACGGTGATTGAAAACGCAGCTGCCGAGCCGGAAATCTGTGACCTTGCCAATTTTTTAAATCAGATGGGAGCACGGGTGGAAGGTGCAGGCAGTGACACGGTGACTGTTCACGGTGTGGAACGGTTGGCAGGTTGTGAGTATTGTGTGATTCCTGACCGTATTGAGGCGGGTACCTATCTGATTGCTGCAGCGGCAACCGGCGGAAAAGTGACGGTGACAGACGTGATTCCTGAGCACCTGAATCCCCTCATCGCCAAACTCAGAGAAACCGGTGCCCACGTGACGGTAAAAGGATCTGCTGTGACTGTGGAAGGAAAATCCACTCACAAAGCGGTGGACATCAAAACCATGCCTCATCCGGGATTTCCCACCGATTTACAGGCACAGTTCTGTTCGTATTTAGCAGGTGCCAAAGGCACATCCGTTATCACGGAAACGATTTTCGAAAATCGGTTTCTTCATATTGGAGAACTGAAGCGTCTGGGTGCAAAAATTATCACAGAAGGACGCACTGCCGTGATTGAAGGGACAAACAAGTTAAACGGTGCTCAGGTAATTTCCGGCGATTTGCGAGGTTCTGCAGCTTTGGTGATTGCAGGACTGATGGCAGAAGGCATCACGGTTTTAGAGGACGGAGGGCATCTGTTTCGCGGTTATCATAATATGATAGAAAATCTGCAGATGTTAGGAGCCGATATCAGGATTACGGAACAATAAAAAAGGACTGCCTTTGCAGTCCTTTTTTTATATGTTGTGTGGATTACACATTTTCTTTTAAGTAGTTTACCACATCAGACACAGTGTTGATTTTTTCTGCTGCATCGTCGGGAATGTCGATTCCGAATTCATCGGAAAATGCCATTACCAATTCAACAACATCCAAAGAATCGGCACCCAGGTCATCCACTAAGGTAGCTTCGGGAGTAACCTTGTCTTCATCGATGCCTAACTGGTCCACGATAATGTCTTTCACCTTATCGAACATGTTGTGCTTCGTCCTCCTTTATATCGGTATATCATTTTAACGAAATGAAGAAAATTAAGAAAGATACTTACGGATTTTTCCGCACACGTCTTTCTCGGTTAATGAAGCGGCGAGTAAAATTGCATTTTTATATGCCACCCGG
The DNA here is from genome assembly GCA_045656345.1 of Clostridia bacterium. Taxonomy (GTDB): domain Bacteria; phylum Bacillota; class Clostridia; order UMGS1840; family UMGS1840; genus SIG452. The sequence continues at coordinate 66 of JAZOQZ010000091.1, read as the reverse complement.
TCTGAATTGCCGTGTGCCTTTACCACAGGAGCGTTCAGGCCCAGAAGCGGTGCACCGCCAACCTCA
>JAZOQZ010000090.1:0-2154 GCA_045656345.1 Clostridia bacterium | reverse complement strand
TGGGTATGAAATTGTAAAAATCAAAGGCGAAAAGGGAAACACGCTGAAAATTGTGCCGGAAGAAGCAAAGGTCGTTAAAATGATTTTTGATTGGTACACAAATGAAGGTTTGGGAACGGGACAGATTGCCAATCGGTTGAACGATTTGCACATTAAACCCCGCCATGCTGCCGAATGGATTTCGGGAACAATCAGAAATATTATTGACAATGAACATTATATCGGCAAAACGATGGCTAAAAAAAGACCAATAAAAAAAATGTTCGTGGATGGCAAACTTGTCAAGAAGCCATATAGAAGCAAAGAGTATGAATTATACGAAGGTAGGCACGAACCAATTATTTCGGAAGAACAGTTTGAATTGGCGCAAACGATTCGCAAAGAAAAATATGTGGCACCGGCAAAGATTAGCTTTGAAATTTCAAATCCGTTTGCTGGCTTGATACGGTGTGAAATTTGCGGGAGCCTTATGAATCGTGTAACGCCAACATTAAGCCACACCGCAAAACCACGAATAAGATGCAAGAAAGCAAGAAACTGCGGGTGCAAATCGCATGTCTTCCACGAGGTTGAAGAAGCTGTTGTAGAAGCAATGCGGGAATGGTTGGAAGGATATATTCTAACATTAGGCACGGAGCTTCCTGTTGAGGATGATGGGCTTGAAACATCCCTTGAAATATTGAAGAAGCGTTTAGATGATTTAATTGAACAACAAGATGCAATATGCGAACTACATGAAAAGAAGGAGTATTCCGACAGGCTGTTCAAAAGAAGAAACGCCGCATTGGAAGCGGAAATTGAACAAGCGGAATCAGACATTGCAGATTTGGAAATGAAAATTTCCGAGCAAAGCGAAACGCAATCGGCGGCGTTGAACATCATCCCGACAACACAAAAGATTTTGGATAATTACGACCAACTGACACCCGGCGAAAAGAACGCCCTATGGAAAGAAGTGCTATACCAAGTCACTTTCCGCAAAACAGAAAAGAAAGGCAGATTTGACATCACTATCTATCCGAAACTACCCCGAAAGCCCCTATAAATCAAGGGTTTATCTTTTCAACTTCAAATGGGTATCAATATGTTACCTATGTGATAGTGACATTATGATACCTATTATATGAAAGGCGGACGAAAATATGAAAACAATATCATTGACACAAGAGGAAATCGATTTGCTGATACTCGCAACGCATAAAGCGGAAGCGATAGAAAAAAGCATCAACACAAAACGAAGCAGAGAAAGAGCCGAAGCTCTTGCGAACCTCCGAAAAAAACTGAATAATATAGACAAGCTATAAAAAGGAAGTGACACCAATGGAAAAGGACTATAAAACAATACTTGAAGAAATTCTTGAAATGCTTGAAAGTGATTTGCCACACCTGAAAACAGATGAAGCAAAGAAATATGTTTCAAATGTGATTGAGGAAATCAAAGACAGTATAAAATAAAAAAAGAGGGTATGGAGCATATAAGCTTCATACCCTTAAATTTTGCCCTGTGTTGGCTTTTCTTGTTTACCCTAACAAATACCCACCCTTTCCGTTTCGTGCGTTTGTGGGCAGGGTTTGCCCCCGCCTTGCCTATTTTAACAGCGCATTCACCTTTGCTTGAATAACCTTGTAATTGTACCCCGCTTTTTCAAGGCGGATTTCCCTCTCTGCTCCGTTCCCCCACTTGCCAGCGATAACCTCCTTTGCCACCGTTTCCGCTGATTTGGCGGCGGTTTGGCTGTCATACTTAACAACACCATACCCACGAATGAAACTCCCGTTGACGGCGATTTTTCGGCGTTTCACGGCACCGCCAAAATTGCCTTCAATAACCGTGATATATCCGCCGGAAACCTTTTCAACGATTCCCACATGGTCAGCCCAGCCGGAATTGTCGCCCTTGCCGTTGTCTTGCCAATCATAAAAGATAACATCCCCCGGCTTCGGTGTTCTATCCTCATTTTCAACCCAAGCCCCGATGCGCTTGAATCCATCAATCATGCGTTGACAACTGCATTCTGGCGGAATGATGTCTGTATAGCCTAATTTCACCGCCACAGCCGAAACGAACGTGGCGCACCATTCGTCCGTATATTTCACCTTGTAGCCCCTTGGAAGCGTTTTTTGCCCGTTGTAGGTGTCAATAATTGCTTTGTG
>JAZOQZ010000089.1:0-47136 GCA_045656345.1 Clostridia bacterium | reverse complement strand
TCACAACATCCGCTTTTGGTGCAGGTATTTCTGTTATGCAAGACGGTACAATTCACTGCCGTGGTTGTCGATTCAAAACTATTGACGGTGTTCAATATGTTTGTACTGGTTCGCTTGCTAATGAATCTTGCACGAAACGCGAACAGTTTATTAAAAACGCACGCAAACCAAAGCAGATGAACAATGAAGACATGTCTTATTTGCGTGGGTTGCGTGGCAACATAAGAGATGGGTTGCCAGAATAGTTTTTACGGGCGGGGGCCTTTGTTTCTACTTCATTCTCTCTCCATAAAACTCCGCCCACCAAAGATTATAACCAAAAGGATAAAAAATGAACGCAGAACAATTATTAAGTATAATTCAAAGAATTGAACGTTTAATGGAAGAAGCCGATGTAATCGCGGCAGACATCAAAGAAATTTACAGCGAAGCAAAATCAGCGGGTTACGATCCGAAATATATTAAAAAGATTATTGCCTTGCGTAAATTAGACCAAGATGAACTTGACGAAGCCGATGAATTGATTAAAATGTATCGTCAAGCGGTCGGTCTGTAAAGAGATTGGCGTTGCCTAATCATAAGGCATATCCACTTGCTGACATACCAAGTGTGCCAATAGTATGTCTTTTGCGAATGTAGTTAAATGGTATAACATAACCTTGCCAAGGTTAAATTCAGAGTTCGATTCTCTGTATTCGCACCAAGTTTTAGTCAGATAGTGAAATGGTTATCACAAAGTCCTGATACGGCTTTATTCTGGGTTCAAATCCCAGTCTGACTACCACGGACGGGCTATCCTTTTTGTTTGTTCTTATACTGCCCGTCCACTCTATCACCCCAGGATACTGCCTACATTCGTTAAACCCCTGGGGTGGCTTTTTTTTCTTGATTTATGATTTTTATTTCGTATAATGTACGTGTAAACAAAAAGGATAAAAAAATGAAAAATAAACTGATTCAGTATGCTTTAAAATACGGCACGTCCGAAGAAATTACCCACATTAAGAAAATGACCAACAATGCGAATATTCTTGCTAGATACAGTTGGTATTTAAATGAATACGGTTCGCTTTAATCAAAAAGGACATACAATGATATGGCATACAGCAGAGCAGAAACCGAAACCTAATAAAATTATTTTGGTGCATTATCGCAATGTTGATTTCTATGGCGTTTATGGAACAATGCCTGGAACTGAAATCGTTCCGAATTGCAACAAATGGTGCTATCTGAACGAATTGTTGGACTGTGAACGAAAATTAGATGTTGCGATAAATGCGTTGAACGACGCACGCATAAACCTAGCCGCAATACAGCCTTATCTTGGCGACGAGTATATATTAGATTGTAAACAAGACGGCTTGAAAGCGATAGATGACGCGTTTGAAACGATAGGAGAACACAATGCAAAAATTAACAGTTAAATTAGTCGGACAGGACGGAAACGCATTCGCAATTCTGGGACGGTGTCGGGCTGCATTGCGGAAGGCTGGGCGTGCCGATGAATTTCCTGCTTTTATGGCCGATGCAACTAGCGGGGATTATGAACACTTAATTGTGACCGTTTGTGAATGGTTTAATGTTGAATAATTTGTCAACGTTACGCGCTAAACATGAAACGACTCTTTCGGGGGTCGTTTTTTTATTTTCACGTAAAAATTACGTGAAAATAACGAAGGGGTTTTAAAGTTTAAGCATTTGTTCAAGGTAAAACGCATTCACCTTGAACACGTAAGTCATTGTTTTTACTAGAAATGTTACGCGTGTTAAAGGTGTTACGCGTAATTTTCAATCTTTTATATATTTTTTTATTTTTATATATACGTATAAAAAAGAATATATATAGGACTTTTATATATTTATCTTAAACATCTTGAACATTTTAAGTAATTTCAATCACTTATGTGTTCAAGCATCTTTAACACCATCTTTAACACTCCTTTTGACATCTTGAACAGTCAAAAAACTATCGTTTATTTGACCGTACACGCAAATTTAATGTTTTGACGTAGGGTTGTACCGCTAAAATCGTTTTTGCGACTGTACAGGCGTTATTTTTGCACAAAATCGGTATCTAATTTAGATACTTGCGTGATATAATGTAAATAAAGTTATATCCTAAGGAAACTTGACAAAAAGGGTGATTTTTCTGAAAACAAATATTGTTTACAAAAATATAAACGAAATTAAACCGTATGAAAATAATCCACGCATTAATGATGACGCTGTCGATAAAGTAGCAGCAAGTATTAAAGAATTCGGTATTAAACAACCATTCGTTGTTGATGATCAGAATGTAATTATTGTCGGGCATACACGTCACAAGGCTTGCCTGCAACTTGGTATTACAGAAGTGCCTTGTATCGTGGCAAGCGATTTAACGCCTGAACAAGTCAAAGCGTACAGACTGGCGGACAATAAGACAAATGAGTTCGCAGAATGGGATTTTGACCTGTTGCAAGAAGAACTGGACGCATTACTTGACTTTGATATGACTGATTTCGGGTTTGATGAAATTGAAGTGGAAGTCCTGCCGACTGAACAAGATGATGTTGTGCCAGACGTGCCAGAAGAACCAAAGGCAAAACTGGGTGACATTTATCAGTTGGGCGAACACCGCTTGCTGTGTGGTGACACGACTTTAATTGACGACGTGTCCAAGTTGATGGGTGGCGACACGGCCGCTATGGTATTTACTGACCCACCGTACAACGTCAATTATGGTGCAACAATGAAAGACAAGTTGCGTGGGCTGGATAACCGCAAGATTATGAATGACAATCTGGGCGATAACTTCGGACAATTCCTGACGGACAGTCTGTCAAATCTGATGTCATTTAATGATGGTGCAGCGTATGTCTGTATGAGTTCGTCCGAATTACATACTCTTTATAATTCATTTATTGATGCAGGCGGTAAGTGGTCAACGTTTATTATATGGGCCAAAAACACGTTTACACTGGGGCGTGCCGACTATCAACGACAATACGAGCCGATTTTATACGGCTGGGGTAATGGTAAAAAGCATTACTGGTGCGGTGACCGCAATCAATCAGACGTTTGGGAATATAACAAGCCGTTAAAGAACGATATCCACCCGACTATGAAACCTGTTGAATTGGTAGAGCGGGCGATTTTAAACAGTTCTGAAAAGGGCGACATTGTTCTGGACGGCTTTGGTGGTGGTGGTTCGACTTTAATCGCTGCTGAAAAGACAGGACGTAAAGCAAGATTGATAGAACTAGACCCGAAATACGTCGATGTTATTATTCAACGCTGGGAAGAGTTCACTGGAAATAAGGCATTGAAAATTTAATTTTTTTGATTATAATTTCTAAAAAAAGGAAAGGGATATGCAAATAATAGAATTAAACATCAATGATTTAACGCCTTATGCCAATAACCCACGTAAAAATGACGGGGCTGTTGATAAGGTTGCCGCTAGTATTAAAGAGTTCGGTTTTAAAGTACCTATTGTTATAGATAAAGATAAAGTGGTTGTTTGTGGCCACACCAGATTAAAGGCCGCAAAGAAGTTAAAACTTGAAACCGTGCCTTGTATTATTGCCGATGATTTAACCGAAGATCAGATTAAAGCGTTCCGTCTGGCTGATAATAAAGTGTCTGAATTGGCTGAATGGGATTTTGATTTGTTGGAACAAGAACTGGCGAACATTGAACTTGATATGTCGCAATTTGACTTTGAGATTAAAGAAGAAGAGCCTGACGAAGTCGTTGAAGATGAAGTGCCAGAAGAAGTAGAAACTCGTTGCAAGCGGGGCGATATTTGGCAACTGGGTAATCATAGGCTGATGTGTGGTGATAGCACAAAGGTTGATGATGTTGAAAAGTTGATGAATGGTGAAAAGGCGGATATGGTTTTGTCAGACCCACCATACGGAATGCATTTAGACACGGATTTTTCATCTTGTGTAGGCTCAATGAAAAGTATAGGCAACAAAAACAATACAAAAGGGAATAAATATAAAGCTGTAATAGGTGATAATGACGACTTTACACCTGACCTTATAAACACTTTTTTTGCTAATTTTGCCTATGTAAAAGAAATGTTTTTATTTGGGGCTGATTATTTTGCAGAATTGTTATTAGATAAAAATAGTGGCTCTTGGTTAGTATGGGACAAGAGAAAAGAAAGCCAAGCTGATGCAATAGGTTCAGAGTTTGAACTAATATGGAGTAAAAATAAACACAAAAGAAGAATGTTGCGTTTTGATTGGTTTGGTTTTTTATCAAGTAAAGACCCAAAAGAAGCAAGAAACAGAGTTCACCCTACACAAAAACCTACAAGCTTGTTAGCCGAAATAATAAAACAATGGGGGGACAAAGCAAATTTAATAGTAGATTTATACGGCGGCAGTGGTTCGACGCTTATCGCTTGTGAACAATTAAACCGTAAATGCTACACAATGGAACTGGACGAACATTACTGCGATGTCATCATTCAGCGGTGGGAAAACCTAACTGGAAATAAAGCAGAAAGGATAGAACAATGAAAATAAGTGAATATGTATCACTAGGACACCCAGATAAGGTCGCTGATTATATCAGTGAATATATACTTGATAGATTACTAGAACAAGACCCAAACACACGTTACGCCTTGGAAGTACAGATTAAAGACAATCACGTCACGCTGGGCGGCGAAATAACAACCGCTGCACAGTCAATAGATTATGTTGGCTGGGTGCGTCAAGCGATTGAATCGGTCGGATACACGGCCGAATATTGTGATAAATGGGGCAAAGAAAACACAATTGACCCTGACGCACTGGACGTTGTTTGTCATATATCACAGCAAAGCCCAGACATTGCCCAGGGTGTAAATACAGACGGTTGGGGCGATCAGGGGATTATGTTCGGTATGGCTGTCAACAGTCCCGACACGGATTATATGCCAAAAGACTTTTATCTGGCCAAGAAACTGGGGCAAGAATTGTTTAACAGCGGGCTGGGGGGCTTGGATGTTAAAACGCAGGTTGTCATTGATGGCGATGACGTGAATAAAGTCATTGTGGCAATACCGCTTTTAACAGACGACACGACCGCCGTTCAAAGCAAGGTGCGTGAAGTTATCCCAGGCGATTATGAATTGATTATAAACGGCACGGGGCGATATGTTAAACACGCATCTATCGGCGACTGTGGGACAACAGGTCGCAAATTGGCCGTTGATTTCTATGGTGGCAATTGTAATGTGGGCGGTGGCTCACCTTGGACTAAGGACGGCAGTAAAGCCGATTTAACATTAAACCTATACGCCCGCAAGATTGCACTGGATTATGTAAAAGAACACGGTGTGCCGTATGCTAAATGCGGTATCGGGTGCTGTATCGGGCAAAAAGAGATTGAAATTACAATCTGGGACGAACATAACAATGAATTGGCAAGTTATAAAGAAAGCAAAAGCCCGTCTGAATTGGTTGCTTTGTTTAATTTAAAAAAGCCGATTTTCGCTGATATGTGCCGTTATGGGTTGTTTACGCAAGGGGGGTGCTAGTATATGGCCTTATATCACGAGTGGATGACCGAAGAAAAGTTGACTATGTTGACTGGCTGGGCGCGTAATATCACAGAAACGCAAATTGCCCACAATATCGGCATTACACCAAAGACTTTAATTGAATGGAAAAAGAAACATCCAAAAATTCGTGAAGCATTGCGTAAGGGACGTGAAGTTACGGACATTGAAGTTGAAAACGCACTGTTAAAAACAGCACTTGGATATGAAACGACAGAATATATTATTGACGGGGGTAAGAAAAAGGCCGTCAAGAAACAAGTGCCACCAAATGTAACCGCTATGATATTCTGGTTGAAAAACAGAAAAGCCCACGAATGGCGTGATAAACGTGATGTCAACATTGAAGGTTCTGTACCAGTTGTATTAAGCGGTGATGATAATGTCCCAGACTAATGTTAAACACATTCCAGATTTAATCGGTAAGGGATACGGCGATTATTGGCGGTTCAAGGGCCGCTATCGTGTTTGTAAGGGCAGTCGTGCGTCTAAGAAATCAAAGACCACCGCCCTGTATTACATTGTAAAGTTGATGAAACACCCGCAAGCGAACCTGCTTGTCGTGCGTAAGACTGAACGCACATTGAAAGACAGTACGTATGCTGACTTAAAGTGGGCAATTCACCGCCTGGGCGTGGATGAGTATTGGAAAGCAACATTAAACCCGCTTGAAATAGTTTATATACCAACGGGCCAGAAAATACTGTTTCGTGGGTTTGATGACCCGCTAAAACTGACATCTATTACAGTTGATATTGGCGTGTTGTGCTGGTGCTGGATTGAAGAAGCCTACGAAATCAATAAAGAAGAAGATTTTAATATGCTTGACGAATCTATTCGTGGACAAGTGCCAGAAGGATTATGGAAACAAATAACGCTGACATTTAACCCGTGGAATGAACACCACTGGATTAAAAAGCGTTTTTTTGACGTTGAACACCCCGAAGTTCTAGCAAAAACAACGAACTATATGTGCAATGAGTGGTTGGATGAATCTGACTTGAAATTGTTTGAAGATATGAAAATTAACCGCCCGAAGCGTTACCGTGTTGCTGGGTTGGGTGACTGGGGTATTATTGACGGTCTTATATACGAAAACTGGGAAGAAAAAGAGTTTGATGTTAATGAAGTATCAAATCGCCCAGGGTTTAGTTCTGCGTTCGGATTGGACTTCGGTTATACAAATGACCCGTCTGCGTTGTTCTGTGGGTTAATCAATCCAGATCTAAAAGAAATATATGTGTTTGATGAAATGTATGAAAAAGCCCTGTCCAATGAAAAGATTGCTGAAAATGTGATTGAAATGGGATATAGCAAGGAAAAGATAACAGCCGATAGTGCAGAACCAAAAAGTATTGACCGTCTGTATGAACTAGGTCTAAGACGTATACGCAAGGCACGCAAAGGAAAAGACAGTATAAACAATGGTATAGACTATATACAAGATTTCAAAATATATATACACCCACGATGCGTTAATTTCCTGACTGAAATATCTAACTACACGTGGGACGAAGATAAGTTTGGCAACAAGATAAACAAGCCGATTGATGACTTTAACCACTTAATGGACGCAATGCGATATGCGATTGAGGACTTTGCAAGAGGAAATGTGTTTTCTTTTGATTGACTTTTTTATTCATTTGCAATATAAATCAAGCGGGGGCAAATAAATGTTTGATAAAATTAAACTTTTTATAAACAGATTGGGGAAAAAGATGATTACTGCAACTAATTCTGTCATTGACGTATCTGATAAAAGATATATTGAATTAAAGATTTCTGCTTGGAAATCATCCAAAAGACGGCAAGACCAAATCAAGGGTGATTTGTACTATAAGGGCGCACACGATATTCTGCGTAGAAAAAGACAAGTTGTCGGTGAAGGTGGCGAATTGACAGAAGTAGATAATCTGCCAAATAACAAGATTGTGGACAACCAGTTCGGTAAGATGGTTGACCAAAAAAAGAACTATCTGCTGGGCCAACCTATCGCATTTAATTCAGAAAACGAACAGTACAACGAAGCATTGCGTGATGTGCTGGGCAAGCGGTTTATGAAGACGATAAAAGACGTTGGACAGGATTCAATTACAGGTGGGTTGGCGTGGTTGCACCCGTACTATGATGAAAACGGTCAATTTAAGTTTAAAGAATTTCCAGCACACGAAATTTTACCATTCTGGGCAGATAAAGCACATACTGAATTAAAAATGGCCGTGCGTTATTACTTAGAAGAAAAAGAAGGTGTTGCACACGATGACTTCGTTGAACGTGTTGAAATTTATACCCCAGTGGGTATATTTTACTACACTTTAATCAACAACACATTATACCCAGACGCCCAATCACCACACAGAAATTATTTAACTGTTGAATCAGAAGAAGGGGAACTGGACTATAACTGGACACGTGTACCGTTAGTGCCGTTCAAGTTTAATTCAAGTGAAATACCACTGTTAAACCGTTGCAAAAGCATACAGGACGCTATCAATAAGGTTATGAGTGATTTTGTTAATGGTATGGAAGAAAACGCAGGTGGTAATTCAATTATCGTTTTGAATAACTTTGATGGCGAAAACTTGGGCGAATTCCGTAAGAACTTATCACAATATCGTGCTGTAAAGATTCGTTCAACCGAATCTGCAAAGGGTAGTGTTGACACATTGACGGTTGAAGTAAACGCAACGAATTATGAATTGATATTAAAACTGTTAAAACGTCAATTGATTGAAAATTGCCGTGGGTTTGATGCGAAAGACGAACGCATGGGTGGCAATCCAAACCAGATGAATATTCAGAGTATGTACACGGACATTGACCTTGACGCGCACGATATGGAAACAGAATATCAAGCGTCATTGGACAATCTGTTATGGTTTGTCAATCAGCACCTGGCGAATATGGGCGTGGGTGATTTTGAAAATGAAGATGTTGATATAGTATTCAACCGTGACACGCTGGTCAATGAAACCGAAGTAATGCAGATGTTGACAAGTGCGGGTGTACGCATACCGAATAAAGTCCTGTTAGAACAAGTGCCGTTCATAGATAATGCAGACGAAGCGGAAAAACTGTTAGAAGAAGAAGACAAAAAGCAACAAGATATTTATGGTGGCGCATTGCCTGCAAACGGTGGTGTTGTAAATGGCGAAGAGTAATGCCTATTGGCGAAAAAGATTCGAGTTGTTAGAGACTGCCCAGTTAAACAAAGGGCTGTCTACTTATCACGAATTAGAAAAGCAATATATGCAAGCGGCACGTGCTGTTGAGAAAGAAATCCTGTCGTGGTACGCACGATTTGCAACAGAAAACGGCATAACACTATCAGAAGCAAAGAAATTACTAGCAGGGCGTGATTTGGAAGCGTTCCGTATGGACGTTAAAGAATACATAGCGAAAGGTCAATCATTAGATCCGCAATGGGCTAAACAATTAGAACAGGCCAGCGTTCGTGTTCATATCAGCCGTTTGGAAGCGTTAAAAGTTCAAATGCAACAGCAGGTAGAACGGTTAGCGGGTCACGAATTAGACGCGCTGGACAAGGTAGCTCGTGATATTTACACAGACGGGTATTATCGTACGGCGTTTGAAGTTGCCAAGGGTTCGGGCGTTAGTACCACATTCGCAGCACTTGATACGGCGAAGATTGACAAGGTTATATCAAAACCCTGGGCCGCAGACGGTTCAAATTTTAGCGCACGCATTTGGAAAAAGCGTTCAACGCTAGTAAATGACTTACATACATTATTGACGCAAAACATTATTAAAGGCGAAAGTCCTGATAACTTGATTAAACTGATTTCAAGGAAATTTGAAGTTAGCAAACATCAGGCAGGGCGTTTGATTATGACTGAAAGTGCGTATTTTAATTCCGCTGCACAGATGGATTCATTTAAAGACGTGGGTGTTGAAAAATATGAATTTGTAGCAACACTGGACACACGCACGTCTGAGATATGCGAAGAAATGGACGGTAAAGTATTCAAGATGAGTGAACGTGAGATTGGCGTAAATGCTCCACCGCTTCACTGTAATTGCAGAAGTACGACAGTGCCGTACTTTGCGGATTTAGGTGGCGAACGTGCTATGCGTGATGAAAATGGCAAATACAAGACCGTACCCGCTGATATGACGTATAAAGAATGGAAAGCAAATTTTGTTGTTGATTAAAAATACCCGATGGGGTATATATACAAATGATAGGAGTGTGATGTTATGGCATTGAATATACAGGTTTTATCGGATAATCGCTTATATCCCACAGTTTTCAACGTTGTGCAAGGCTCAAATGCCATTGATACCGTTGTTTATACACTGGAAAATTACATTATTGGCGAACGTGATCTAAGCACATATGACTGGTATGTGCATTTAATCGGTGTTGAAGGTGTTGACGCTGTAAAGTTGACTAGTGCTATTGTAGACGGCAAGTTGCAGGTTACATTTGACTTGACTGAATACGTCACACGACTGGGCAACACATTAACATATCAATTAGTAGCAAAAGACGATACATCAGCAGTTTGGAACAGTGCCAAGGGCGTGATATTAAATGCCGAAAGTATAAATGCAGATGATAAGATTGTGGCGGATTATCCGTCTATTTTGCGTCAGTGGGAATTGCGTATTGAAGAAATGGCAGGTTCTTTGAGTACGGCTATTTTCTATATACCATACGGTGAAACGATATTAAAAGAAGACCGTATGCCAGGTCGTTTATATTATCAGTATTTATATGCAGAAAATAAGAATGGCCAGTTGGAAGATTCAAATGGTAACATTTTGATACCAGAACAAGTTGCGAAGAACATCGGCATAAGTGAAATTGACGGCTTGACGGGCGCAACAGTGCAAGAAGCGTTGCAAGCGTTAAAAGTTTTAATTGAAAACAAGGACAGTTTGCCAGCGCAAGCGGGTAACGCAAATAAATATTTACGCACAAACGGTGAAAGTGCTGAATGGGCAGACGTTGAAAATTTGCCAGACCAGACAGGCAACGAAGGTAAATATTTAAGAACGAACGGTGCTGAGTATTCGTGGGAAGACGCACCACGTGGATTGCCGTTGTTTGGTTATATACGGTCAAGACATAAATTCAACGATGTTTCATATTTGCGTGCGGATAGTTTTACGTGGCACAGCGGGGACGTATATGTTGCTGCGTATAATCATTTAGTTAATGAATATGATAGCGTTACCGAATGGACACATGAAACAGTTGGTGGCGTTACTATTGGATTTAAACTAATGCCTGACGGCCACAAGATAACTAATGTTGCCAGCGAACAATACGTGCAGTCAATATATGAAGCAACAGGCGCGTCCTGGTATTACATAATTGATACAGCAAACAAGCAGTTCAAATTGCCACGTGAAAAATCAGATTCAGAATATTTGTATTTCTATGTTGGTAATTACGTTCGCAGTGCAACCGAAATAAATATCGGTGCGTGGTCTGAATTGGCACACGGCGTTGATATTGAAGCAACGGCAGCGGAAATTGACGTTGTTAAAAATGCCGCAATTGCAGAAGTTATATCAGCAGGCGAATCAATATCAAGTTATCAACAACCGCTGATAACGTTGGCTGCGACAAGTGGCGAAGTGTCGCTGGAAATCAACAAGATTTACAGTATGGCAATTACAAGTGATACATCGTTCGTATTGCCAACAACGGTTGACACAAACTTCTTCAACCAGATTAAAGTTATGGCACAAATAACTGGCACGCCGACTATCACCTGGGGAACGACTTATTTCGTAAACAAAGAAGCCCCTGTAATTGAAGAAGGTCATTATGATATTTACTTTGACTATGACAACAATTTAGGCGGTTGGGTAGTTGGTGCTATAACGAAGGGAGCGTGAAATGCTACGATTGAACAGTAAAAAAATGTTATTGCTTGACAACGGTAAACCTTTTAGTATGTCGTTTACGTGTGCTAAACCGTATAGTGGTGATTATATTGGTGTAAATTTCACATTACCTAATATGATGGACTATTACAATGATAACTTATCAAAAGTTTATAATAAAATAACATTTGATATTACAGTTCCTTCTAAAGCAAGCGTGTCTATATCTACAACGACAATTGCATCTAATTTGAAAGCTGGAACACACACAATCACGTATGAATATCCTACCAATTTAGGTTTAGTCAGCTTTAAGTGTACTTGTAACGCTGTTAATAATGGTGTAATTACCATAAGCAATATTATCTTGGAATAACGGAGGTTGATAGAAATGGCAGACGATATTAATGTAGGCGCAATTACAGAAGTGTTGAATGATAAGGCGGACAAGATAACTGTGGATGAACAGTTTGAAAGAACAGTAAACTACGGCAACATCACAAACTGCATTACCGAAATTCCACAAGATATAAAACTGGAATTGGCTGATGGTACGCTGACACTGAAAGCAGGTTCAAAAATACATTTAGCATATGGCGACCTTGAAACTACTGCCACAACAACGTCTGATGTTTCGGCAACCCAAACTAATGCTGGACAATATGTCGTTATGCGTTCTTCTAAAACTGCATTATATCTTGCGAATATAGAAACTTGTTTGTCAGGCACAATAGCAAATAGACCAACATTATTAGAACGTGGAGCAGGATTATATTTTGCGACAGATGAAAACAAAATGTATTTGACGGGGGACAAGGGTGCAAATTGGTATTCAGGTGAGGCTTATTCGTTGCCACTTGGAATTGTAACTGTGTCAAATGGTGCAATATCCAGCATAGACCAAATCTTTAATGGCTTTGGATATATCGGTTCAACTATATTTGCTTTACCAGGGGTTAAAGGATTGGCACCAAACGGAAGAAATGCAGATGGAAGTTTAAAAAACACAGAATTTACAACAGGTTCAGTTTTAACACAAACACTAACAAGCGGAACATTTGATGCTAGACCTGTGATTTTAAGAGCAAATGTACTCGGTTTTAATGCTAATGCTAGTTATGATAATAAAACCAACACACTATCCACAGGTAATTATATGATTGTTGGCACAGGTTCGGCTGTCGGTGGCAAGATAACATCTTTTGAAACAAAGACCGCATTCCACGCAGTAGATTATAGCGACTTGCAACCAACTACAAATAGTGGTTTACTATCAAACATATTATCTGCGATATACCCAATCGGAAGTGTTTATATAACAACCGCGGACACAAACCCAATGGCTACATTGATTAAAGGTTCTTCATGGACATTAGTAGCAAAAGGACGTGCTTTATGGGGCGGTAATGGAACAAGTGGGAGTGGAACAACCGCAAATGACCAGTATAATAATGCACCGGCAAATACTACTATTGCAGCAGGGTTGCCTAACATTACTGGCTCTTTTGGTCGTGTAGCGTCTGTAAACAATACTGTTTCTAACGCATTTGCTTCGGGTACGACAGAAAGACATGGTAATGGAGGAGACGATTTAAGTTATTATGATTACTCGTTTGACGCGTCTCGTTCATCAACGGTTTATCGTAACGATGTAACAACAGTACAACCGCCTGCATACGTAGTAAATGTATGGCGTAGAACAGCATAATGGAGGGATAAACAATGAATTTCTCACCAGAATTGATTTTAACAATTGTTCTTGAAATTTGTGCGGGGATTGCGATTGTGGCAACCGTTGTTGCAAATCAAAAATGGATGAAAGAAAGCATTGAAGATTTAAAACACCGCCAAGACAAATATAACAATATTCTTGAACGTATGATTGCCTGTGAACAAAGTGCAAAGTCCGCACATCATAGATTGGATGATATGGAACGTGAATTGCATGGGGGTAAAAAATGATAGCAGTGTTAAAAATTATGTCTGGTATTATGTTAGCGTCTGTTGCTGTTGCGTTCATCTGGGGGTTAGCAGTGTTGGCGATTGAAACGATTAAGGAGTGGAAAAATGGCGATAAAGGTAATCGGTAAAGATATTTATGTTGATCAGTTTGATTATGGGGTTGATGTTAAATTCAACGTCAAGAACACTGACGGTACACCGTACGATTTAACAGATTACACCGCACAATTTATCGTCAAGGCAAAGAAAGACGACGACGATACGCAGGCGATTGCTTGTGTTATATTGGGCAGCTTTACTGACAATGTAATGGCGGTGACACTTGAAAAATATATATCCGAAAATCCAGTCGGGCAGTATTATTACGCAATCCGCTTGTTCAAGGGTGGGGTGTTTGTAAATACAATCGTTCAAGGCAAGTTTAACATTGAAAACAACACGTTTGAAAATGGGGTGGAATAATGAAAGTTGACGTTATCTTGGACACAGAATCACCGACAGTTGATGTTGAAGTTGGAAATCGCATTGTAACAGAAACCAAGCCTGTTTTGCACGATGAAACAGTGGTCGGTGACGGTATAGAAACGCCAATGGGGGTAAATACGGACGTTATTGCGACCAAAGAAGATTTAGCAAGCAAGGCGGACAAGACCGATATTCCCGACGTAAGTCAATTTGTGACGCAGACGACAGTTGAATCAATGATAAACAACGCACTGGGCGATATTGAATCAGCATTGGCGGAGGTGTGATATGAGTGTTGCAGATGAAATAACACGTATCAAAGGCAATATTGCGTCAGCATATACCGCTGCAAGTGGCAAGGGTGCGACAATGCCAGCCGAGCAGAACAGCGCGAATTTGGCAGGTTGTATTGATACTATCACTGGTGGCGGTGGCGAACCTGTTGAAAAGACAAAGTTCGGTGTTACTGTTGATGCGTTCTTGGGTGATGTAAATACAAGCGGTGAATTACAACCGCCATCTTGGGAAGGCGAGTTAGATTTTAATGGCGTTAAAACAATTCTGGAAAATGGTTTGTATAACAAATTTCGTGATGTCACAGGCATTACAAAAGTATCGTTTCCTTCATTGAATGAAGTAAATAATTATGGTATATACAATGCTTTTAATGGTTGTACAGGTATTGTTAGTTTAGATTTAACTTCATTGCGTTCCATAGGTTTATATGGTCTTAGCGCTGCGTTTCAGAGCTGTACGGCAATTACAAATGTTGACTTAAATTTGTTACAATCAGTAAATAATTACGGTTTACAAAATGCCTTTTCTGGTTGTACCGCACTTACTAGCGTGGGTTTAGATTCGTTAAGTATAATACGAGCGAATAGTCTAAATAATGCGTTTTATAACTGCCAGCAACTTACAGTAATATCATTTCCTTCGTTGAAAACAGTATCTGCTAATAGTTTTGCTACATCGGCATTGAATGGTGCGTTCCGTAGTTGCACAGGGATAACCGAAATACATTTTAGGTCAGATATGCAATCACAAATTGAAGCGACAACACAATATGCGAATAAATGGGGTGCAACTAATGCCACGATATATTTTGATTTGTAATAGGGGGAAACAATGAAAACAGCAATGAGTTATTTTGTTGAATTAGAAAATGGCAAGACAGCGTGGCTGGCTGTGGGCAAGTCTGTTGAAAATGCAAAAATTCTGGAAGAACGCCCAATGGTAATACCAGATTTAGGCAAGGTCTTGCGTCATAAAACCACAGGCGAAATATCAAGCGGTCATTGGTTGCGTGAAGGCAGTGCCAACGACTGGGAAGAAATTAAGGAGGTTGAACATGAAATACATAACTAAAATCGGTTTAATCATAGGTTTACTGGGCTGTATTGCTGCGTTAATCGTTGGCGAAATATATAACGCTGATTTCGGCACTTGGGGCGTGGTTGCGATTGTGGCACTGGCCGCATTGTGTTTAATCATTTTGGCGTTGCCTTGGGTAACAAAAAAGTTCAACATTGAATATAGCAAAGAACATGGATTAAAAATAACGGAAGATGACAATAAGTAAAAAACAGTTTAAAGATTTATATCGTGCGTCGATTAAAATCGAAACTGTTTATTGCTATATATGTAATAAACCTATAACGAAGCAAAAAGATTTTACTATTGATCACGAACCGCCCAAATCACGACAAAAGGAATTGGGCGAAAGTCAATTATACCCCTGTTGTAAAAAATGCAATCATCAAAAAGGGGCATTAACATTACAAGAATATATGCAATGGTTAGTTTTGGAACAAAAAAGAAATGGACTTCAAAAGTAGTTTATTCTAATATGCAAATGTTGGCTAGGTTCGCTACCGAAAAGGAACTACTCAATCCCTGCCAATAAGTTTTTGAGTTTAACAATGGAGTATTGTTATGAAAGAAATTTGGAAGGACACAGAATACGAAGGATATATGGTATCAAATAAAGGGCGAGTTTGTAGCACAAGAAAAATCCTTAGTTTTGGTAATAATGGGCGTGGGTATTTGAATGTTATGATGTCCATTAAAAACCATCAGTTTAGAAGATACGTGCATCGTCTTGTTGCCCAAGCATTTATACCAAACCCAAACAATTATCCGCAGATCAACCACAAAGACGGAAACAAACATAACAATTGCGTTGAGAATCTTGAATGGTGTACTTGCGAAATGAATCATAGGCACGCTTGGAAAACTGGCTTAAAAAAAGATTTTGATAGAACCCCAGAATATAGAAAAAGGGTTTCAACGACAGTAAAAAGACTTTGGGCGGCAGGGGTGTATAAACCGAAATTGTCAGAAGATTGGACACCAGAAGAAAGAGAAAAGGCTAGGCAAGCACAGTTAAATAGCACAAAAAAGAAACGTGGTGGCGAACACCCTTGTGCAAAGAAAGTCCGTTGTGTTGAAACAGGCGAAGTATTTGAGTGCATTAGACACGCAGACAGAAAATACGGCGGGTCTGGTGTAAAGGGAGTGTTTGGAAAAAAACAAAAAACAGCGTATGGATTACACTGGGAATGCGTTTAGAACAAAAAAGGAACGGCAGATGATTAGAATTTGTTTATTACTATTACTTTTAACAGGTTGTGCGACACAAAGCCCTGTATCTGCGTTAGTAGATACCGCACAGCAGTCAATACAATCAACGCAGGAAGAGATTAAACGTCTGGACAATACACTTACCCCAGAATGTAAAACAGACGGTGTACAGGCGATTATACGTGTTTTAAACGACCGTTTGATGATACATAGAGAAGAATTAGCAAACATTGAAACCGTTTATAAAACTGAATTAGAGTTAAAAGACGAAACAAACGAAAAACTGGTGTATGTGATTGTTATATTGTTGATAGCACTAGGTTTTTCATTAAAAAAACTGTTTACATAATACCCCGTAGGGTATATAGTAGAAGTAAAGACTAGAACCAGTCGTAAAATAGGTTCGCAGAATGTGGACGATACCCACGTAAAAAAGCGTAAATGCAAGGAGGAAATAAAATGAAACGCGATTTTTTGAAAGAATTAGGACTAGCAGACGAAGCGATTGACAAGGTTATGGCTGAAAACGGCAAAGACATTGAAAACGCAAAAGCGGCTAAAAAAGACTTGGAAGATAAAATTGAATTGCTGGAAACGCAAATCAAAGAAAAAGATTCCAAAATTGACGAACTGGCAAAAGGTTCTGATGATGCCGAAAGTCTGAAAGCAAAGATTCAAGAATTGCAAGAAACAAACAAAAAACAGGCTGCGGATTTTGAACAAGCAAAAGTTGACAGTGCTGTTGAATTGGCTCTTGTAAATTCAAAAGCAAAAAACATTAAGGCAGTTAAAAGTCTGTTAGATTTAGCGGACGCAAAACTGGTTGACGGTAAAATTAAAGGTTTAGACGACCAGATTAAAAAACTGCAAGAAAGCGATTCATATTTATTTGAAACGGCTCAAAAACCATCAATTAAAGGTGCAACACCAAAAGATGGTGGCGAACCTAATAATAAACCGATTGAACAAATGAATTACGCCGAGTTATGCGAATATTTAGAAGCAAATCCCGACGCAAAAATATAATATAAGGAGTTAAATTATGGCTGGTACAAAATTTGATGCTAAAAGCTTTAATCCAGAAGCATTTGGTGCATATACATCTCGTATCCCAAATCTGAAACGTAACGAATTGTTAAAATCTCGTGCATTGAAACCAAATCAGGAAATCCGCAGTGTGTTGTCAAGTCAGACAGGCACAGGTTATGCAACATTCCCAATCTATGGGAACTTGGACGGTGCACCTGTAAACTATGACGGTGTAACCGACATTGACGCAACATCAACAAAGACATTTGAACAGTCTGTTGTATCGTTCGGTCGTGCAAAAGCCTGGACAGAAAAAGATTTCTCTTTTGATATTACAGGCGGTGCTGACTTTATGTCTAACGTTGCAAAACAAGTTTCTGAATACTGGGAAGCAGAAGATCAAGATACTTTATTGTCTATCTTGAAAGGTATCTTTGCTATGACTGGTGCAAACAACTTGAAATTCGTTGAAGGTCACACAAATGACGTTTCAGCAGCAGAAGGCGAAGCAGGCTTGGTTGGTGCAACAACTTTGAACAACACAATCCAAAAGGCTTGTGGTCAGAACAAAGGCAAGTTCTCTATCGCAATTATGCACTCTCAGGTTGCTACAAACTTGGAAAATCTGCGTTTGTTGAAATATATGACATACACAGATAAAGACGGTATCCAACGTGATTTAGCATTGGCTACTTGGAACGGTCGTGCAGTTCTGATTGACGATTCTATGCCAACAGAAGAAGCAGGCGAAGGCGAAGGTGCATACACAAAATACACAACATACGTATTGGGTGATGGTGCGTTCTTCTATGAAAACTTGGGTGCAAAAGTACCATACGAAATGGCACGTGATCCAAAAACTAACGGCGGTCAGGATACATTGTATACCCGTCATCGTAAAGTTTTTGCTCCATACGGCATTTCTTACACCAAAGCATCACAGGCTAGCTTGTCACCAACAAATGAAGAATTTGCAAATGGTGCAAACTGGACACTGATTCACGATGGTGGAAATGGTGCGGGTCGTACATACATTGACCACAAAGCAATTGCAATTGCTCGTATTATTTCACGTGGTTAATAAAATAGGGGTGGGGGTATTTTTACCCCTGCCCTGTCGTAGTATATGAGACGTGTTGTCTTATATAAAAAGGGAGTAAAAATATGATTGAAACAATTAAATCAAGATTACAGTCGTTAGGATATGAAGCAAGTGACAATGATATTTTTGCTTTGCAATTTGTATTAAATAAAGTTGAAAATCACATTAAAAATTTCTGTAATATCAATGAGATACCTGCCGATTTGGAAAACGTTGTTGTTGATTCTGTTTGTGGCGAGTTCTTGGCACAAAAGAAAGCGTCAGGGCAGTTGACAAGCGGACAGATTGAAGGTGTTGTTAAAAAAATCAGAGATGGCGACACTGATGTTGAATTTGCAAGCAGTGTTGATGCAGAAACTATTTTTAGCAATTACATAAACAATTTAACAAACGGTCACGATGATTGTTTAATCAAATATAGACGGTTATGTTGGTGAGGTTATAATGATAATCTATAAAATTACCAATCGTATTAATGGCAAAGTTTATATTGGGCAGACAACTAAAAGTTTGCGTTGGCGGTGGCAGTGCCATTGCAGCAAATCCAAGGGTTGTCCGCTTTTAAAACGCGCAATATTAAAACACGGTCGTGAGAACTTTACTGTTGAGCAGATTGATACCGCTTGTACACGTGAAGAACTAGACGCGAAAGAGATTTATTGGATTAAATTCTATGATTCTATGAATCGTGATAAAGGATATAATTTAACATCTGGTGGCGAAAGTAAAAAGTCGTATAGTGAAGAAACTAGACGCCGAATGAGTGAATCTCATAAAGGTCAAACTCTTTCAGAAGAAACTCGCATAAAAATGAGCTGTTCACGAAAAGGTCATATTGTTTCAGACATCACTCGTAAAAAAATGAGTGATAGTGCAAAAGGGAAAGTGTTATCAGAAGAAACTAGACGAAAACTAAGAATGATATTTAAAGGGCGCAAAGCGTGGAACAAAGGAATCCCGATGTCGGAAGAACGACGCAAAAAACACAGTGATTTTATGAAAGGTAATACGCGTTTGGCAGATTGGACTAAAAACCACAAAGAATTATATCAAGGTGCAAACCACCCTATGGCTCGTGCAGTTGTGTGCGTTGAAACGGGTGAAGTGTTCGGGTGTGGAAAACAAGCCGCCGATAAATACGGGGTTTTAAATCAACAAATAAATGCTTGTTTGAAGGGTAAACGAAAAACCGCAGCGGGTTATCATTGGAGGTATGTAGATGATTGAACTTGGATTGGCAAAAAAGTTTATCGAAAGTTTATATATTGACACCTGCAACGTATATGAATTTCAACACGTTGCAGACGAATTGACTGGCATAACCAGCCAGCAAGAAGTTTTAGTTCACGAAAACGTGCCGTGCAAATTGTCATTTAGCCGTTTTCCACAAACGGGGGACGGAGCCGCGAGTTCTTCATCCTTTCTTGGCACGGTTTTTTGCGCCCCCGACCTTGAAATTAAAGAAGGCAGTAAGATTGTTATTGTCAAAAATGGTAAGACGTACATATTAGCAAATTCGGGCATTCCACGTATGGGAATCAATCATCAACAAATTAATGTGAACAATTGGGAGCGTTATGCATAATGGGTGCGGACTACAAACAATTACAAGCATTACAAAAGCAAATTGAGCAGTTGCAGAAGTTTGATTTTGACGCTTTTGTTCGTGACGCAACAAATGAAATAGCACAACGCTTTTATGCCAAAGTTGTCAAGCGTACACCCGTTGGTCAATATCCCGCTGGTTCGGGACGTGTAGGGGGCAACCTCAGAAGAAATTGGCGGATTGGGCAAATAAAAGAAGTTGCGGACGGTTATGAAGTACAGATAAGCAATAGCACCCCATATGGGATTTTCGTCGAATACGGCCACAGAACAAGGAATCATGCGGGCTGGGTTGAAGGACGTTTTATGATGACGAAGTCAGAAATCGAGATTGAAAAAGATTTACCTAAACTTATTGAACGAAAGTTGGTACAGTTTTTACAGGAGAAATTGAAATGATACAGGACATTATTAAATCAATCGCAAAATCAATTAGATCCGAATTCGGGGCTGATTATGCTATCTATACCGAAAACATCGAACAAGGGTTAAAAGAACCAGCCTTTTCAATAGTGCATTTGGAAACGATTAACGAACAAATCGTGGGCAATCGTTATAAAAGATTATACGCCTTTAATGTGCATTACTGGGCCAAGGACAAAATAAACACAAAAAGCGAATGTCTGGATGTCGCAGAAAGACTAATGGTTTGTTTAGACACTATAAATTTCGTTGACAATATTTACCATATGATTAAAATGAATTATGAAATTGTTGACGGTGTTTTGCACTTTTTCGTGACATATAATCCGATTGTGAAACGCATTGTTGAGCCGTTGGAAAAAATGGAAACGTTGACAATCAAAGGGGGAATTGAAAATGGCTAAAAAATTTTCAAAAGAGCAGTTAGTTAAGGCGAAGATATTCAGCACACGTGTTGATTTATTGTCCGCTTTGCTAAAAGAGGGGGTTCAATACACCGTCAAGGAAGTTGAATCTATTATTAACAAATTTCTTAAAAAAGAAGTGAGGTAAAAATATGCTAGGTGGCGGAACTTTTACAACTATGAACAAAGTGTTGCCTGGGTCATATATAAACTTTGTCAGCGCAGCCCGCGCTTCGGCAAATTTGAGTGACCGTGGCGTAGTTGCAATGCCAATCGTTGCAACCTGGGGCGTAAGTGGCAAAGTATTCACTGTTACACAAGAAGACTTCCAAAAAGAATCCTTGTCTATATTTGGATATGATTACACTGCGGACGAAATTAAACATCTGCGTGAAGTGTTTGCAAACGCTGTTAAAGTGCATTTCTATCGTTTGAATTCAGACGGTGAAAAAGCAACAGGCGGTTTGGCAACAGCAGTATATGCTGGTACACGTGGTAACGCTTTACAATATATCGTTACAACAAACGTTGATGACGAATCTAAATTTGACGTTAAAACATATCTGGGTACTGCTTTGGTTGCAGAACAGACAGGTATTGCGGGTGCGTCTGAATTGGTTGATAACGCATTCGTAACTTGGAATAAAGAAGGCGAATTGGCAGTGTCAACACAAGCCTTGTCAGGCGGTACAGACGGTGCTGAAATCACAGGTACACAACATCAGACAGCATTGGACAAGTTTGAAGCCTATGCGTTTAACGTTCTGTGTTGCCCATCAACCGAAGAAACAGTTAAATCCTTGTACATTGCATATACAAAACGTATGCGTGATCAAGTCGGTTCTAAATTCCAAGTTGTTGTTTATAAAAAACACGATGCCGATTATGAAGGTGTTATTTCTGTTGAAAATGCTGTTAAAGACGGCGAAGAACAGTCCTTGGTATATTATGTTGCAGGTATTGAAGCAGGTTGTGCTGTCAACAAATCTTGCACAAACAAAGTATACAGTGGCGAATATGAAGTTGACGTTGATTACAAACAGTCTGAATTGGAAGCGGGCATTAAAGACGGTAAATTGATGTTCCACCAAGTGGAAGATGAAGTTCGTTTGTTGTCCGACATTAACACATTTGTGACAGTCACAGACGAAAAAAGCGGTGATTTCTCAAAGAATCAGGTTGTTCGTGTATTAGACCAGATTGCAAATGACATTGCAGCGGTATTTAACAAAAAATACTTGGGTAATGTACAAAATGACGCATCAGGTCGTGTGTCGTTCTGGAATGACATTGTCACACATCATAAACAACTGCAAACAATCCGTGCGATTCAAGACTTTGACCCAGAAGAAGTTAAAGTTGAAGCGGTTGAAGCGGATAAGACAGCAGTTGCGGTTAGTGACGCAGTATTCCCGACTTGTGCGATGGAAAAACTGTATATGACCGTTGTTGTGAAATAAGGAGGACTAAGATATGGCAAATCAAGTTATGCACGCAAAAGACGCAATATCGGGAAAACTGGCGGAATGCTGGGTAACGATTAATGGTGAACGCTTGCACTTAATGCAAGTTGTGAACTTGGAAGCGTCTATTGAAAAGAACAAGACCGAAGTGCCTATTTTGGGCAAAACGGGTAAAGGCAACAAGTCAACAGGGTGGACAGGTACTGGTTCGGCAACGATTCATTACAACACATCTTTGTTTCGTAAATTGTTGTTAGATTTCAAAAATACAGGCCAGGACATTTACTTTGACATTCAAGTAACTAACGAAGACCCAACATCATCTGTTGGTCGTCAGACTGTTATCTTGAAAGATTGTAATTTGGATGGCGGTATTTTGGCTAAGTTTGATGCAGATGCGGATTACTTGGACGAAGAAATCAACTTCACATTTGAAGACTTTGAAATGCCTGAACAATTTGCTAAATTGGCAGGTATGTAATAAACCATAAAAAAGAAAGGATAAAATTATGGCAGACTTAAAAGGATTTTTTGCTCAAAACACAATCAAACAGGACAACGTTAAATTCGCCCTATCTAAACGATTCTTGGACGAAAACGGCAAACCTTATGAATGGGAACTGCGTGCATTGAACGCAGATGAAAGCGAACAAATCAGACGTGAATGCACACGCCGTGTAAAAGTCAAGGGCAACCAATACACAATGGAAATTGATAACGAAGCACTGGCAATTAAAATGATGGTTGCAAGTATCGTATTTCCAAATCTGAACGACAAAGGCCTGCAAGATTCATACGGGGTTATGGGTGCAGAACAAGTCTTGAAAAAGATGTTGAACGTTGGTGAATATTCTGTTTTATCTAATAAAATCAGTGAAATCAACGGCTTTGGCGAATCTATGGATGAATTGGTTGAAGAAGTAAAAAACTAATAAACGAAGACGATGCTGAGTTCAATTATGCTCATTATTGTCTTCACAAGTTTCGGTGGAAGCCTAGCGAATATGCCAATATGGACAAATACGAAAAGGCTTTTGTGATTGCGTCAATTCAAGTGCAAACGGCACGTGAAAAAAAGGAAAACGATAAACTAACAGTAAAAAAAGGCAGGCGTAGATAATGGCAACAATACAAACGACAATTAAATTAAATGACCAGTTCACGTCTGCCTTGAAAAATATGAACAAGGCACTGAACATAATGGTCAGTGGTCTTGGCAAGGCGGACAGTAAAACTAAAACCGCTTTTAATCCTAAAAGTGTATTGGCAATGCGTTCGGCCCTGACGCAAAGCAACGTTGCGATTCAAAATATGACAAGGTCGCAAGGGCAATTTAATAAAAAGATTCGTGAAAGTAATTCTAATGCCAGCAGTTTGATGGGTAAATTAAAAAGCATTGTTGGTATGTATGCTGGTTTTCAAACTGTAAAAGCAGCAGTAGGGGCAAGTGATACATATGCAAATAACACTGCCCGTCTAGGATTATTAACAGGTGGCGAAGCAGAAACAGCCGCTTTACAACAAAAGATTTATGAAGCGTCACAACGGTCATTGACAAACTATAACTCTATGACGGACGCTGTTGCCAAATTGGGTATTACAGCGAAAGACGCATTTAGTAGCAATGAAGAAATTGTACAATTCACTGAATTATTGAATAAACAGTTTAAAGTTGCAGGTACAGGCGCACAAGAACAAGCGGCGGCTATGTATCAATTAACCCAGGCTATGGCGGCAGGAAAATTACAAGGTGACGAGTTTAGATCCATTCTGGAAAACGCGCCTATGTTGGCACAATCCATCGCAAAAGAAATGGGCGTGTTGCCTGGGCAATTAAAAGAAATGTCCAGTCAAGGGTTAATTACAGCAGACATTATAAAGAACGCCCTGTTTAATACAGCGGACGAAGTAAATGAAATGTATAAAAAACTGCCGATAACGTTTGGCGGTATGTGGACGCAGGTTGTCAACAAAGTCAACAAGGGCTTAGAGGGGCTGTGGCAAAAACTAGGTGCGTTGTGGAGTAGTGAAAAGTTTCAACACTTTGTTGATGTTCTAACAAATGGATTCCTTATCATAGGCAACGCAATTGTGGGCGTTATGGACGTATTGTCTAGCGTATTTAGTTTTGTGTATCAATATTGGAACAGCGTGTTTGAACCGATATTGATTGCCGTTACAACAGTATATATACCTATACTGATTGCGAAATTATGGGCTATGATACCGCCGCTACTTGCACAGGCGGTCGCCTGGTTGGCTATAAACTGGCCTATATTAGTTATAATTGCGACTGTTGCAGCGTTAGTTGCGTGGGCTAGATATATGGGCGTAACATTTAGCGAAGTCATCGGTGCTATTTGCGGTGCGTTTTCTTGGATGTGGGCGGTTATTAAGAACATATTTAAAGGCATTGCAAACATTGTTTCTGGTGTGTGCCAATTCTTCGTTAATTCGTGGGTATGGTGCAGTGAGAATTTTAGTGTAATATGTTCCAACATCGGCATATTTTTCAGCAACCTGTGGCAAAGTGCAACGATTGCATTTTACAAGTTTTTAAACGCAATCTTGACTGGTCTTGAATGGCTGGCAACACCGATTAAAGCATTGGCGAAATTATTCGGTATGGACTTAGGCGGTGCGTTTGACAATATGCACGCTAAGATTGATACTAAAATCTCTGAAGCTGAATCACAGAAAAAAGCGTACGGTAAAGTATCAGAATTCCAGCCTATTGATTGGTCAAAATATGATTATACTGATTTAGGTAACGCTTATGACGCAGGCTATAATTGGGGTTCTAGTGCAGTGGATAAATTAGCAAATTCATTTAGTTTGCCTGATAGTTCGGCTTCAACATTAGGGTCATCGCCAGTAAGTGGTGGCTTAGGTAGTATTGGTAACGCAATGAAGAATGCCAACGCACCATTGTTGAATACTTTGGATGATATTGCTAAAAACACGGCTAACACTGCGGATTCGGTAGCAATGAATAACGAAGATATGTCATACTTGCGCGAATTGGCATCACGTGACGCAATCAACAATATATCAAACCGCACAGTTAAAGTTGAAATGACGAATAATAACAGTATTGCGTCAAATATGGACTTAGATAACGTTGTTGATTATATTGGCGAAAAGATTCATAATCTGGCTATTATGTCAGCAGAAGGTTCGCATTATTAAAAGGGGGGCAATTAAATGTATACGTTTTGGATTGGAACAATGCCACTTCCTATAACGCCTGGGCAGTTGGAAATCAAAACACCATCTAAGAATAAAACGGTGACTTTGATAAACGAAGGCGAAGTTAGTCTATTAAAAAAATCAGGGCTGAAAGAAATATCATTTAAAGCCCTGTTGCCCCAGACAAAATACCCTTTTGCGAATTATAATCTAGGGGCTTATGACGCTACTGCGTTTATCGTTGCGTTAAAAGCACTAGATGCGTCAAAAATTCCATTTCCTTTTGTTGTGACACGTATGACACCAAAAGGCAAGCCGTTGTTCTTTACTTCAATGATGGTGACGTTGGAAGATTACACACTGGACGAAGATTCAGAAAACGGCTTAGATGTCATGTTGAATATCACATTAAAAGAATATAAATACTATGGCACTACCATATTTAAAGAAATCGTTGAAGCAAACGGGCGTAAAGCAATAGCAGTTAGCAAAGCCCGTGATACTGCGTCAAAAGTTATACCAAAAACGTATACCGTTAAAAAAGGCGACACTTTGTGGGCCATTGCAAAAAAAGAACTAGGTGACGGGCAAAAATATAAAGACTTGGCAAAGTCAAACAATATATCAAACCCAAACAAAATCCAAATTGGTCAGGTGATTAAATTACAATGATAGACTATGAACTGTTAATTGAACGCAATTATGGCACAAAGACGTGGCAAAAACCAGCAGTGATTGAACCTGTTGAGTGGGAAACATACCGCAAAGACACGCCCAGCAAATTAACATTCAAAGTTGTAAAAGATGATGCCTTGGGTTTTATGGAAGGGTCACGTGTTTCATTTAAAGTCAATGGCAAAAAAGTATTTCTTGGTTATGTGTTTGAAAAAAGCCGTGATAAAGACCAGTTGATCACAGTTACCGCATACGACCAGACCCGCTACTTCAAAAATAAAAATGCGTATGTCTTTGAAAATATGAAAGCAAGCACATTTATCAAGCGGATTTGTGATGACTTTTTAATTACCACAGGCGAGATAGAAGATACAGGACACGCAATCGGCCAGATATTATATACTAACGACACGCTGTTTGATATGATTCAAGGCACGATAGATGACACTGTTATGGCAACGGGCAATTTGTTCTGTATATATGACGACTATGGTGAAATAAAATTAAAGAATATTAAAAATCTTAAATTGAATTATGCGGTCTCAGCAGATACCGCTGAAAACTTTGACTATACATCGTCAATTGATTCAAATACATACAATCGCATCAAAATTCAAAAAGCAAGTGATAACAAAGGCTTATCAGATATTATTGTTGAAGAAGATAAAGATACTATTCATCAATGGGGCGTATTGCAGAAATTTGAGCAGTGGGGCGAAAACCAAAACGAAGCACAAGTCAAAGAAATGGCTAAGTCGTTGTTAAAACTACATAATATCAAAACCCGTTCGCTTGGTGTAACGGGCTGTTTGGGCGATATTCGGGTTCGTGCTGGTACATCTGTATTGGTTCAATTAGCATTGGGTGACATACCGAAATTAAGTAATTATATGTTAGTTGAAGAAGCAAGACATACCTTTGTGCAGGGTTCGCACACAATGGACTTGACTTTGCGTGGGAATAAGGAGTTTTACGAATGACAAAAGTAAAAGCACCGAGTTTAGTTGACACAATAAAACAGATTGCACAAAATGCGGTTGCAGCGGACAAGCCGTCAAATTGGATTTATGGCACGGTTACGTCAGTTAGTCCACTAAAAATACGCATACAACCAACGCTTGAATTGACAGAATCATTTTTGGAATTGTCGCACTTGGTTAAAGATTATTTCGTTGATATGACTGTATCAACACAGACGGAAAGCGATGCGTTTATGATTCCAGACCATACACACCCATATACAGATACGCCAATTGGTGCAAGCACAACGCAACCGACAGCGGATTTAGACGTTACACACCACCACGAGATTAAAAAGACAATCAAGGTTCAAGTACACAATGGATTAAAAACGGGTGAACGTGTAATTTTACTACAAATGGCTGGTGGAAAGCGTTATTATGTGCTTGATAGAGTGGACGACCATACTTGCGGAGGGCATTGGCTATGATACCAGAAAACGATAATTTAGTGCCAGATTTTGAAATAGCAAAACAACCGTCTTATACATATAAGTTGGATATGGCAAAAGCACGCATCAACGGCTTTGTTAATGATAAAGCCGCTATGCCACAGGCGATATACAAAATCTTGACAACAGAACGTTATAAATACGCTATTTATTCGTGGAATTATGGCGTTGAATTGACCGATTTATTCGGGCAACCAGTGCCTTATGTGTACGCAGAAATTGAACGCCGTGTAACAGAAGCATTAACACAAGATGACCGCATAGAAAGCGTTACAAATTTTGAATTTGAAAATACAGACGGTGCGGTAAAAGTTACCTTTACAGCGAACACAATTTTTGGCACAGTTGAAATAACTAATTTTAATGTGGAGGTTTAAGATGTACGAAAAAATAACATTTGAAACGATTTTACAAAGAATGCTGGACAGAATACCAGCGTCATTTGATAAGCGTGAAGGCAGTATCATATACGATGCACTTGCACCAGCGGCTGTTGAATTGCAACAAATGTATATTGAATTAGATGTCATCTTGCAAGAAACCTTTGCAGATACCGCCAGTCGTGAATATTTAATCAAGCGTGCAGCCGAACGTGGAATTGCACCGTTTGAAGCAACGAAAGCCGTTGTTGTGGGTGAATTTACACCGTCAACACTTGAAATTCCAATCGGCAGTCGCTTTTCTTGTGAAGATATGAACTATGTTGTTACAGAAAAGATTATGAACGGTCAGTATTATCTTGAATGCGAAACAACGGGTGCAGATGGAAATATAAACGATGGCACGTTGATTATGATTGACAATATTGGCGGCTTGACAAGTGCCAAGATAACATCTGTATCAATTTATGGCGAAAACGAAGAAGAAACCGAAACATTTCGCAATCGTTATTTCGCAAGTTTACAATCAGAAGCGTTTGGCGGTAATAAAACAGATTACAAATCCAAAACTAAGTCGCAAGGCGGGGTTGGAGGCGTAAAAGTCTATGGCGCACAGGAGTGGAACGGGGGCGGTACAGTTAAATTAGTTGTACAGTCTAGCGAGTGGGGTGTGCCATCGACAAATTTAATTGAAACGTTGCAAATAAAAATTGACCCAGTTGATAATTCGGGCTTGGGTTATGGCGTTGCACCAATCGGTCACCACGTAGCAGTTGTGCCAGTAATGGGGACAACAATTGATATTGCTGTAAATCTAACATATGAAGATAATTATAACTGGTCTATTGTTGAGCCTGATGTATTAAATGAACTTGATGCGTATTTCACAGAATTAAATTCATCGTGGGAAGATTTGGACAACATTATCGTTCGTATATCACAGATTGAAAGTCGTCTGTTAAATGTTAAAGGCATATTGGACATTGGTGGTACAACCATAAATGGGCGTGCTGAAAATT
Source organism: Clostridia bacterium (assembly GCA_045656345.1). Lineage (GTDB taxonomy): Bacteria > Bacillota > Clostridia > UMGS1840 > UMGS1840 > SIG452. The sequence continues at coordinate 17,968 of JAZOQZ010000089.1, read as the reverse complement.
TACAATTAGACAAAGACGCAGTTGCGGTGCGGGGTACAGTAAATGGATAAGGACATAAAGCAATATTGGACATCTATTGTCAAAGGTATCGGCGAATTTCAACAAATTGCCGAAGCCGAAAACCCAGAATTTAATGAATTGACGGGTTGTTTGACCCGCTTGTTAAATGATTCTTTTGTAAAAGACGCAACGGAATATGGGGTTAAACGTTGGGAATCTATGTTAAATATTATCCCAAGCCCCGACGACACGTTGGACGACAGAAAGGTCAAAATCCTGAGTTTATTAAATATGACGTTGCCGTACACGTATAAAATGTTAGATGGTGTTGTTGCGTCTATTTTAGATGACTATAAAATGTATATCAGAGAATATACATTGACGTTGGAAGCGAATTTTAAGTCTGACAATGAATATCATGATATATTAAATTTGTTTGAACACGTTGTACCAAAGAATTTAATGATTGAAATAAAGGACGTTATTGTGCCGTTTGAATACGTTGAACTTGACGGCACTAAATATTTTGATACTGGGGTGTTTCTAAATCAAGATACTTCGTACGAAATAGTAGGACAAAATTTATCGGGAGTCGTAGACTCGTCAAACGCTGGTTTGACTGGTCTTTCTTCTCGTGAGGCGTCCGCTGCCGTTTCTAGTTTCTTATATTATAATCAAGTTCGCAATTTATTTGGCACAGAAACACAACAAACCTCCATTACGCCAGGTGGCAAAAGCAAAATATACAACAGTAAAGACAAGCGCATAATTTATGATTATGCAACTGGCAGGGAATATGTCATAGAAGACAAACACGAAGGCGAAATCACTTCTTCGGCTACATTTCCACTAGGGGGGGCGTATGATTTCTTCGCGGGGTTGCGTCCGTTTGTTGGCAAAATATACAGTTGTAAGATATGGCAAGCGGGTGAGTTAGTGCGTGATTTTGTTCCAGTTGTTGATAGGGACGGAACGCAATATTTATATGATTTAGTTGAAGAAAAAGATTATTATCCATTGGAGGCATAACATATGAAAATATTAATCAACCCAGGACACAGCATTGAAGGTTTAGATCACGGGGCAATCGGTAAAAGCGGTTTGTGGGAAGCAAAGGCCAACGCTAATATCGCTTTGCTAGTAAAGCGTTATCTAGACCGTAAGGGCATTGATTGTGTAATATTCCAACAAAAAAAATCATTGACCGAAGTCATTAAATACGAAAATGCCAACAACTTTGATTTGGCGGTAAGTATTCACTGCAACGCAGCAACTAGCACACAGGCAAACGGGGTGGAAACGTTATATTATCCATCGTCACAAAAAAGCAAAAAACTGGCGGGTCATATTCAAGAAGAATTGGTTGCGTCAACGAAATTGCGTGACCGTGGAATTAAAAAGCGTTCTGATTTGGCATTCTTGGAACAAACAAAAACGATTGCCGTTTTGGTTGAATGTGCGTTTATTTCTAATGCACGTGAAGAACAAATGTTGAAAAACGACGAAGATTTGTTTGCAAAAGCAATCGCAGAAGGAATTATCAAGTATATCGGGTAGTACACGGGTAGTACACAAACAGGTTAAAAACCTAGTATTATCAAGGCGTTACAACTTCTTCATGAAAAGTTTTTGAACCTTGCAAACCCTTGATATTACTAGGTTTTAGACCTTATAAAACCCCTTGAAATCAGGTGCGTATGGCACACGTAATACACACAAAAACAGCCGTACGAAAATATCGTACGGCTTATTTTATCTTATTAATTTCTTCACGGATGAACTCAACACTTAGATGTGAATAAAGATTGGTAACGTCACCACCGTCACTATGTCCAACGTGGCGTTTAAGTGCTAGTTCATCAACTTTTGCTTCACGGGCCATTGAAATGAATGTGTGCCGTGTCGTGTGGATAGTAGTTTTAGGAAAGCCCCACTCTTTTAATTTTGCGTTCCACGTGTTGTAAAACGTTTTATACTGAATAGATTTGTTATTATCATTTACAATAAGAGTTTTGCAGCCCTTGTCATAATATTCTTTAACGAACGGCAAAATACGGTCGTGAATTATAATAGTTCTATTTCGCCCATAATCGGTTTTAGAGCCGCCTTTCATAAATTGGCTACCCAAGTCCACCGATTCTCTTTCCTGCCCTAGAAACTCATTTATACGCATTCCAGAGTATATTAAAATCAAAGCCTGTCTTGCCACAACATCTTGGTCGGCAATACTGAACAAATAATCAATCTGTTTACGGTTAAAAATAATATGTTCTTTTGGATCTTCTGTTTTCTTTAATTCTATGAACTGGGCATAGTTTTTGTTCACTATGTCATTTTCCATTGCGAACTTAAACATTTGATTTAAGAGAGTTTTTATTTTCTTTTTCATAACAAAACTTGCGTCCATATCATCCAACATGCCCTGTAAATGATTCTTTTTGATTTCATTAAACGGCTTATTGTACAGTACTGAGCAATATTTATAAGACAAAGCGTATAAATCCATATTCTTTTTAGTGTGGTTCTTTTCTTTTTCACGATACCACTTGTCATACAATTCGGAAAACGAGATTGATTTTTTAATATCATACGGGTTTTCGTGATACTGGGCCAGTGCCAGCAGGGCTTCTTTTTTAGTTGTAAAATACCCAACATTCAAATAAATTTGCTTGCCATCTTCTGTCCAGCCTTTTGTTACGCGTACCCGCCAAGGCCGTCTGCGTTTACCTGACATTTTTGATACAGACCCCATGCCGTTGCTTAATTTCATGATGTAATCACCCCTAGGTTTTGATGTTAAAGCAAATGTTAAAGGTAAATTCATTTTGCCTTGAACAGATAAGTCTTTGTTTTTACTTGATTTGTTCAAGGTGTTAAAGGTGTTCAAGGTAAAATCGCAACTTTATATAAAAAATTATAATTTCAAAAACACGTATAAAAAAAATAATATATAGGACTTTATTATATATACACCTTTAACACCTTAAACACGGTATTGATTTTACTTTATTTTTTAGTGTTCAAGGTCTTTTGCGTCACCTTGAACAGCCTTGAACAGTAAAGCGTATTCAATAACTTTGTGTTGGTTTTCAACTGGCAATTCGGTAAATATGCTTAGTAATTCCACCGATTCATCGCCGTATAGACATTTAATCTCTTCTATAAGTATGACTTCTTTGCGTAAAGCCGTTTCATTGCCCATAGCAACCAACATCCCAGCAGTAGTGTCAAATGCTTCGGCTAATTTATTCAAAGTTTCTTGTTTGATATTCTTTACAGTTCCAGATTCATATTTTTGGACTGCGGCTTTTTTCACGCCGATCATCTCACCAAGTTGGGATTGTGTCCATCCACGGTCTTTTCGCAATTTTCTTATAACGTCACCGAGCAAAGGTTTCACCCCCTTTCTGTATCTTAATCATATACTTTTTTCGTGGAAAACGCAAAAAAAAGATATTTTTTTGTTGCTTTTTTCAAAACACTATTTTAGTATAGTATCTAAGAAAGATACTTTCTGACAATTGGTATCTTTTTAATAAATCGGAAAGGATAAAACAGTATGCAAATTAAATTGTTAAAGGCGAAAATGGTCTTGCATGGCGACACCTTGACTTCATTAAGCGAATATCTGGGGTTAACTACCCGCGCGTTGTGCTATAAAGTCAACGGCAAAAGTCCATTCAAAGACAAAGAAATGAAAGTCATCAAAGAACGCTATAATCTGACAGATTCAGAAGTAGCAGAAATATTTTTAAGTTAGGACGTGATTTAATTGCGGATGACAGTGGAGGAGGCAGCAAGACGTATGAATGTATCTAAATCATTTATACGGGCTGGCTTACGACATCAAAGACTGCCGTTTGGCGTGGCTGTTCAAACAAGTTCACGCTGGTGTTATTTTATAAATAGAGAACAGTTTGAAAGGTTTATGAATGAGTAATGTTGTTTTAATGCCACATAAAGGGGGTGATTAAAAATGAACCCATTGCCGCATCAAGCAGAAGCGTTGCGTGCATTAGATAAGCACAATCGCTGTGTATTTGCTTTTGATATGGGTTTAGGTTAGCAAAACCTATACATCAACAGAAAAATTGAAATGTTTTGACTTTAAACATGCGCTGGTTGTTTGCCAAAAGTCAATGATTGATACGTGGCATAGACATTTAACAGATAATTACCCAGAATGGGAAGTCGTGGATTATACAAAATCAAAGGCCGTTATACCAGATAAAAAATGCGTGATTTTGATAAATTATGACTTGATTTTTCGCCGTCCAGAACTTATGCGGTTAAAAGAACTAAGTGTAATTCTGGACGAATGCACGATTATATCAAATCCGACTGCCAAACGCACAAAAGCAATATTCAAACTAGATATTAAAAATATCATTATGTTGTCTGGGACTGTGTCAAAAGGCAAGTATGAAAATTTATATACAATCGTCAGGCTTGCTGGGTGGAACATAAGCAAGAAAGAGTTTTATGACCGTTATATCGTACAACGTGAAATCAAAATCAAAAATTCGCCATTCCCAATAAAAATTGTTTGCGGTTATAAAAATGTTGAAGAAATGAAATTTATTTTACGAAAATATGGCTTCTATTTCCTTAAAACGGAAGACGTGTTAAAATTGCCAGAACAGACGTTCGTGAAGATTGGTGTAGAACCTATAAGTGCATATAAACGTTTCCAACGCAACAAGATTGTTGAAATAGACGGTGAAACTTTAATTGGCGATACAGCATTGACACGTATGTTATACGAACGCCAACTGTGTTCTTGTTATAACAAAAACAAGATTGACGCATTTGCGGACTTGCTGGAATCCACGGACGATAGATTGATAGTTTTTTATAACTTTAATAAGGAACTGGACACGTTAATTAAAGCGGTTGGATCACGTCCGTATTCTGTTGTAAACGGCAGTATAAAAGATTTAACAGCATACGAAAATGACGATAATTCGGTGACGTTCGTGAATTATGCAGCAGGTGCGATGGGGTTGAATTTGCAAAAAGCGAACAAAATGATTTTTTATTCACCACCGTTGTCCTGTGAACAATGGATGCAAAGCAAAAAACGCATACATCGAATCGGACAGGCACAGCCTTGTTTCTATTACATACTGGAAACAAAAGATTCGGTTGAATGTAAAATCAAAGATGCATTAGACAAAGGTGTTGATTTTACTATGAAACTGTTTGAATAAGAAAAAAAAGTAAATTTTTTAGTTGATTTTTGCAAAAATCGTTGTATTATGTCATACAACAGAAAGGAAGAAATTTATGGCCCAGCCAGAAAAACAATTTGAAAATCAAATCAAGCGTTGGCTTGAATCCCAGGGTATTTATAAACTTGGAACATCAGCAAATAAGATGACAGTTGCGCCTTGCGGATACTATGAAAAGCGTCTTGGCAGTGCAATGACTGGTGCAGGCAAGCCCGATTTGTTGGTGGTTGTGAAAGGCCGAGCATTAGAATTTGAAATTAAATGCGAAACAGGCAGACCGTCAGAATTACAGATTTACATAATATCACAAATAAACAAAAGCGGCGGCTTTGGCACGCTAGTATATCCAAAAGACTTTGAAAAATTCAAAGCGTACATAATGGAGTTAAAGAAATGAAGTGGTCATATTCCCGTGTAGATTCATTTCATCGCTGCCAATACCTATACAAGTTGCGGTATTTGGACTTGATGAAGACAATACCAAGTCAAGATGCCGACAATGCTTTAATCCTGGGGTCAACAATTCATTTGGCGATTGAACAGGGCATAGACGCGGCGCGCGAATATTACTTTGGGCAATTTAACATTTTGTCTGATGAACAGATAAATGAGTGGACAAAGATTGAATCGTTGTACCCCAAAATTATGGACAAATTACCAGACGGCAAGTGTGAAGAAAAACTGGACGATTTGAAATTCATAGGGTTTATTGACCGCCTTGTGCCAACTGGCAACGATACCTATGACATCTGGGATTATAAATATTCAAATAACATTGAATCATATATGGATTCTGGACAGTTACATTTATACAAATTTTATTTTGAAAAGTTAAACCCTGGGAAGAAAATAGGTAATTTGTACTATTTGTTTATACCCAAGACAAAAATTCGGCAAAAGAAAACCGAAACAATTTACGAGTTTCGCAAGCGGTTAAATGAAACACTTGCGACATTAGAAATTCAGGTTGTGCGAGTTCCGTACAATCAGGATAAAGTGCGTGCTTTCTTGGATTCAACCCGAGAAATAACAATGGCAAGCACTTTTAACAAGTGTCAATCTGGACTGTGCAGATTCTGCGAATTTCAAAAGTTCTGCGAATCAAACGGTGCGATTGATTATGAAATCATAACAAGAAAGGACAACGATATGATTACATTACCTGAAAATAAACGTAAGCCGATCAACCAAACGGCAAAAAAGAAAATATGGTTATATGGCGGGCCATTTTCTGGCAAGTCAACATTTGCAGATAAATTCCCAGACCCGCTGTTCTTGAATACAGACGGCAATATTGGAAATATTACTGCACCAGCAATTTCAATCAAACGCATTGTTAAAATGAACGGGCGTATTAAAGACGAAACATTGCCATGGGAAGTATTCAAGGAAACAATCGAAGAATTGGAAAAGAAACAAAATACTTTCAAAACAATCGTGGTTGACTTGCTGGAAGATTTGCGTGAATACTGCCGTGAATATATGTATCAGAAAATGAGCATTGAACACGAATCTGATGCGGGCTTTGGTAAGGGTTACGATATGATTAATACTGAATTCTTGGGTACGATTAAACGCCTGATGAATTTGGACTATGAAAATATCATTTTGATTTCACACGAAGATTCATCAAAAGACATTACAAAGAAATCAGGCGATAAGTTGACATCTATCCGACCAAACATCAACGAAAAGTTAGCGAATAAGGTCGCAGGTATGGTTGACTTGGTTGGGCGTGTAATTGCGTATTCAGACGCAGACCGCCGCTTGTCTTTCAAGGCTGATGACGTTGTATTTGGTGGTGGCCGATTGAACATCAAGGGACAAGAAATCCCACTGGATTACAACAAATTCCTTGAAATTTATTCAAATGATAGTAAAACAACAGCAAGCAGAATCTAACACAAAGGAGAAAAACAATGAACGACATCTTTAACGATTTTGACAACGCATTTTTAACTGATGACTTTTTAGCAGACATTGCAAAGGCAGAAAGTGGCGCACAAGCCGAACGTCGTGACGCACCTGTTGGTAAATATGAAGTTAAAATTGAAAGAATGGAATTAAAAAAGAGCAACGCAGGCGACCCGATGTTCTCTTGCTGGTTCCGTATCATCAAAGGTGAATGTGAAAAACAGGTTATCTTTATGAATCAGGTAATCACACGAGCGTTCCAGATTCACATTGTCAACGAATTTATGCGTAGTTTAAAGACTAAGCAAGAAGTTAAATTTGTTTCGTACGGACAATACGCCCAGTTGATTAAAGACGTATTTGATGAAATTACCGAAGCAAAGCTAGAATTCGCATTGGATTATTCAGAAAATGCGAAAGGCTTCAAAGAATTCAAGATTTTTGAAGTATTTGAAGCGACACCATTTTAATATCGTGTGTCCTGGGGCGGTGGAGTTCTGCCGCCCTTTTAATATGTACGAAAGAGAGAGATTTAATTATGTTGTGGTTTTTTGATGTGGAAGTTTTTAAAGAAAACTGGGTGGCGGTGTTTATAAACCCGTTTGACCGTTCAGAAAAAGTTTTTGTGGACGATGTGCCAGCATTAAAAAAATTCTATGAAGAACACAAAAATGATATTTTTGCAGGATTCAACGTCCGCCAGTATGACCAGTATATTTTGAAAGGCTTATTGTTAGGGTTCAATCCAAAAGACGTGTCGGACTGGATTATTGTCAAGGATAAAATGGGCTGGCAGTATTCGGATTTATTTAGAAACATCAATATAAATATTTACGATTGTATGGTTGGATTCCACGGGTTAAAAACATTACAGGGATTTATGGGCGATGATATTCGGGAGTCCAAGGTTGATTTCAACCTTGTCCGCAAATTAACACCTGCGGAAATCGCAGAAACATTAGACTATTGCAGAAATGATGTGCTGTCTACAATTAAAGTATTTTTGAAGCAAAAAGAAGAGTTTGACGCACACACTGCGTTGATAAAAACGTTCAATCTGCCGTTGAATATGATAAGTAAAACGAAAGCCCAGTTGTCGGCCGAAATCCTGGGGGCGAAACGTCAACGCCGTGATGACGAGTTTGATATTGAATATCCAAACACTTTACGATTAAACAAATATCAACATGTTAAACGCTGGTACGACAACAATAGAAGTTATGATAAAAGTTTAGAAATCAATATTGCAGGTGTACCACACATATTTGCTTGGGGTGGATTGCACGCAGCACGAAATAACTATAAATCAACAGGCGAATTTTTGAACATAGACGTGGCCAGTTATTACCCAAGTTTAATGTTGCGTTATGGGTGGGAAAGCCGCAACTGTACATCAGGCGATAAATTCAAACAGATATATGAAACCCGCTTGAAATTAAAGCGTGAAGGCAAAAAGAAAGAGCAACAACCATATAAGATTGTTCTAAATTCAACGTATGGTGCGATGAAAGATAAACACAATAATCTATACGACCCACGCCAAGCAAACAATGTCTGTGTGGGTGGGCAATTGTTGCTGTTAGATTTAATTGAAAAACTAGAAGATTATTGTGATCTGATTCAAGCGAATACAGACGGTATTTTAATTAAATTGCGTGGCAACCGTGAACACATTGAACGCATCTGTCACGAGTGGGAACATCGGACAGGTATGGTTCTTGAATTTGATGAATTTACAAAAGTGATTCAGCGCGACGTAAACAATTATATTTTGATAGACAAGCACGGCAATTATAAGTCCAAGGGTGCGTATGTTAAAAAATTAAATGACCTTGATTATAACTTGCCGATTGTTAATGAAGCGGTTGTCAATTACTTTGTGCGAAACATACCAGTTGAACAAACCGTGAATAATTGTCACGACTTGAAAAAATTCCAGCAGATAGTTAAAGTGACGGGTAATTATGACCACGCTGTTCACGGGTGCAAAATGTTGACGGGCAAGACGTTCAGAGTGTTTGCGTCAAATTCGTTTTCAGACAGGGGCATATTCAAGGTTAAAAAAGGACGACCAGAAAAATTTCCTGAGTTATCAACGAACGTATTTATAGTGAACGGTGATGTTAACTCATTGAAAATACCTGATAAATTGGACAAACAGTTTTATATCGACTTAGCGAAAAAACGTGTCAAGCAGTTTTTAGGGCAATAAGGGGTTGAAAATTAAAATTTTTATAGCAAACTAACAAAAAAGAAAGGAAAGGGAAAAATGGCATACGCATTGTTTAGAGGCTACATTGTCACAGACGGCAAGGCAGCAATTGAAAAATTCAAGGGTGTTGATAAATTAAAAAGTTATCGTGATGTATATACGCTGGACAGTTATGCGGGCGTACTAAATGAAGAAACTGTTTTGATTGACGTGGATAACGATAAAGAATCCGAGATTCTTTATCGTATATGCCAAGATAATAAATTGCGTTGCAGAATCTATAAAACTAGCCGTGGTATGCACTTTTTATTCAAAAATACAAAAATCGATAAATGCGGCACACACGTAAAACTGGCGTGTGGGTTGACGGCCGACATTAAAATTGGTTCTAAAAATTCATATTCGGTTTTGAAAAAAGACGGACAAGAACGCCAGATCTTGTCCGATATATTTCCAGACGAAGACTATCAGGAAGTGCCTGCGTTCCTGTTGCCTGTAAAATCAAAGGTTGAATTCCTGGGTATGGGCGACGGGGACGGACGCAATCAACAGTTATTCAATTACATATTGACCCTGCAAAGCAACGGATTCACGGTTGATGAAGCCCGCGAAACATTGACTGTTATAAATCGTTATATCTTGTCTAAACCGCTGCCAGAATCAGAACTTGACACCATTATGCGTGATGATGCGTTTGACAAGCCGACATTTTATGACGGCAAGACGTTCTTGTTTGATAAATTCGCAACGTTCTTAAAAAATCACAGTCATATCATAAAGTTAGACGGCGTTTTGCATATATACCGCGACGGGATTTATGTTGACGGGCGTGAACTGATTGAAAACGAAATGATTAAATACATACCGAATTTGAACAAGGCCAAGCGTACAGAAGTATATGAATATCTGAATGTTATGATAGAGAAAAACGCCAAGCCGTCACCAGCGAATTTAATAGCATTCAAGAACGGTGTCTATGATACAAACACGGGCGAATTTATGGATTTTTCGGAATCTATGGTAATGACAAACCGCATTGAACATAATTACAACCCGAACGCCGAATCTGAATTGGTTGATAGCACGTTGAATAAATTAGCGTGCCAAGACCAGGAAATACGCAAGTTGTTAGAAGAGTGTATAGGCTATTGTTTCTATCGTCGTAATGAACTGGGTAAAGCGTTCGTGTTGACAGGTGGCGGTTCTAACGGTAAATCCACGTATCTGAATATGGTAAAGGATGCGCTGGGTGACTGCAACATTGCAGCCTTGGATTTGGGCGAATTAAAGAGTGAATACAAGACCGCTGAATTATATGGTAAATTGGCAAACATCGGGGACGATATTGCCGACAACTTTATTCCTGATTCATCAACATTTAAAAAACTGGTGACGGGTGACAGATTGTCTGCACGAAAGATTTACTGCCCGCCGTTTGAATTTAATAACTATGCTAAGATGTTATTTTCGGCAAACGACATACCACGCATTAAAGACCGCACGGGGGCAGTACAACGCAGACTTGTAATTATACCATTTAATGCGACATTTACAAAGTCTGATCCAGATTATAGACCGTATATCAAGTATGAATTACGCAAGCCTGAAAATATGGAATACTTCATCAAGATTGGCATTGACGGATTGCAACGTGTACTGGAAAATCAAGCATTTTCACAATCACAGAAAGTTGATAAAGAATTGGCAGAATACGAAGAAACGAATAATCCGATTGTGGGCTTTATGAAAGAGAATCCAGACTTAGATGTCATCAACAAAACGACAACCGAAGTCTATGCATCATATCGTGAATACTGTTTAGCAAACAACCATCAGTCGCCAAGCAAGGGTGAATTTTCAAAGCAGATTAAAAGATTGCTTAATGTTGACCTTGTATCACGCAGGGTTGACGGTAAAGTGCATAGAGTGTTTGTGAAATGATAAAGGGCTGAAATCAGCCCTTTATTTTTTTTCTTGATTTTTGATTTTTTTTTCTTATAATGTGCGTGTATAACAAAAAGGATAGGAAATGTTTAAATTAAAAGTCTGCCCGAACTGTGGCGATGTATGTCCATATTTAGAATCAACAAATACCTGCCGTAAATGCGGTGGTGAATTAAGCAAAAAGGATCACAGATGATACCAAAACTAATAAATGGTCAATGGCGTGTTGTGTACGATGGTCGTCTTGAATGGGTTAAACGTCGTGGATTGGCGGATAAACCCTGTAATAATATTATCTTTAATGATTTAGACGACGCGTGGGCGTACATAGATAAGTTTGAAGATGTAAGGGGGCAAATATGAAATTCTTGATGGAATTGACATTGTTAATAATTCTTATGCCGATTGTGATTGTTTTTGGCATTGGTTATTACATATATGAAAAGATAGACAATTACAAGACGGCAAAAAACGTTCGAAAAAAGGGAAAGAAATGAAAGTCGGCAAATGGAATGGATGGTCATATGACGAATATGAATTACCAGTCGGTGCAAAACTGTACAGTGACGATATGGACGAAGTTATTTCGTGTGCTGGTTGTGGCAAACAAATCAAGGTTGATGACGGGTATACGAGTCTTGAAATTCACACGAACGCTGGGTTTGGATTCATTGTCTGTGAAACTTGCTATCAACAAGAATTAAAACGCAGAAATCAGAAAGCAACGGACGCAGAATCTTTAAATCGTTGTTTATCTATCGGCACAGAACAATTTCTTACCGAACTAGGCTATCAAGCAAAGAAACATGGCATGTCCAAACTTGCGAAAGAAATCGGTGTTGGTCGTGAATCGCTGTATAAAAGCCTATCAGGCGAACGCAGCCCCAGTGCTAGCACTGTATTTAAGGTTGTGCGAGCATTAGGCTATAACATTGAATTTAGAACAAAGGAGTAAAAAATGACAACAGGAACGGCAATATTTTTATCAGTGGTGGCAATTTGCATTACTGGCATAATCAACACTTGGATTGAAGAAAGGGGGCGGAAATGGTAAAAGCAGAATTAGACACAATGATTGATAACGGAATATCGGGGCTGTTTTATAAACACTTCGGTTGCTGGTCTTGTGATTTCCAGCCGTTTGTAGATAACCCAATTCCAAAGACGGACGATGGCGAAATTGATGCCGAAAGATTGATTGCTGAACGCCATTCAACCGTATATCGTGGCATTAGGTTTTATTTTGAAACCTGCGAGCAGTTAAAAGCGTTTTGCGAAATAGTAGAGCAAAAGGGCGAACAAATGATAACGATTGAACAAAACGATAAGGAACGAAAGATGGGTAAAAGGATTAGACCGATAAAACAGATACAACTAACACCATATAAACCAAAAAATATTGAAACAACTATGGCTGGTGGAGAAACTTACGGTGATATATATTATCATCAAAATGGCGGGGTAAAAATAACATATTGGAAATGTAAATCTTTTTTTGGCAGATTGTTATTTTTGTTTAATGGCAAGATTGAATTAAAACAGATTTGCACAAAGTTATTTCCGCAGGCGATTTGTATAAACAATCCAGAATCCAATAACCAATAGTGCAACAAAAGGATTAACAATGTCATTGATAACAATAGACCAATTACTAGAATCTGTGGATTTGGATTTTGAACCTAGATGGGTCACGAAAGACGAAGATGGGACAGTTGTTATATTTGACCGTCACCCTGAACGGTGCTCTGACTGTTGGCGCACCCCAGATGATTATGATATGCCACGGTTTGACCGTCTTAAACTATCCAATTTTGACGGCAAGGACTGGACAGAGTGTATTTATGAAGTGCCACGGAAGGTTGAAACAACAGGGAAGATTGAAAAATTAGATTTGTCCATACCAAACAACAAAATGTTGACAGATTTGGACCAGATAGAAATAAAAATCAACGAACTTGTGGACGCAGTCAATGAATTAAAAGCAAAGGGGGAATAAAATGGAAAAAAAACCAATAGAAGCAACTTACGAACAAACACAGCAACAGGCATATATTCAATATTACAGTATTAACGCGGCGTTGTCGGTTTTGGAAACGCAAGGCCTAATAGCCTACAACACAATGGAAAAGTTATGCGACATGCTAGGCAGTATGAGATACCTTTACGACAAGGCGATAAGTCTTCTAAAAGAACAGGAAGGGGCGAAGAATGACTAATTCAATTTGGAAAATGCCAGACCAGAAACCAGAACCAAACAAAACTATTGTGGCTAAAATTGCACAAACGGGCTTTTGTGTTGATTATAAAACAATCAAAGGGATGGAAACCTTGCCGAACTTTGAAAAATGGTGCTACATTGACGACCTAATCGCCCAAGTAGACAAGGCGGAACGGTTGGCAGAAGAAAACGAAGCAATGCGTGATGAATTTGAAGTATGGCACGGCAACTATGAGTGCGTAGTCGAAGACAAAGAACGGTTGCAGAAAGCAGTGGATTGCGCTTTGGAAGAATTACAGCGTGTCGCAGAAGATGAAGATATAGATTGGTTGCGTGCAGAATCAGCAAGAACCACTATTGACGAAATCAAACAACTGATAAAGGACGGAAACAAATGAGTAAGTTTTACAATCCACCAGGTTTTGCATTGCGTAGCAGATGTGAAAAATGCGGGCAGATGTGCTACCCAGACAGACGGTTTGCAACTAGAATACTATGCTTTGATTGTGGTGACGAAGTATTGCGCAGTGCCGTTCCAACACCCGACGATAAAATAAAGACCAAAAGGGGCAGAAATGAGTAAGGAAATGATTTGTTGCCCTTTCTGTGGCGGAGAGTTTGATATTATTTCTGTTAAAAGAAAAATGTTAGGTTGCCCAAAGTGTTTGCATATTGCTGATGGTGCGTTTTGGGCAAAAGTGATACAATCCCAGCGTGATTTGCAGATTGCTAAACAAATGTTGGAAGAAACAAAGAAACTTATTACAAAATTTTACAACTCTCATCCGACAATAACCGTTTATCAAGTCTTGACTGGAATAAATGGCTTTGCAACACAAGCCCTTGCCCAGATAACCCACGACAATAAGGATAAGAAATGAAACACTTGTTTAGATATTATTTCAACCGTTTTTGTCTGTGGTGGCACAGAAAGAAAGATAAATACTGGTGGGTTGGGTTGCACTGCAATGCGTGTGGAAAAAATGTTTTTAAGCACGCTGGGGATTATTTTATGTTGAAACCAGAAGTATGGAAACAAGCAACAAACACACCTTACACATCAACAAAATGGGTATTGTGCAAAAAATGCACAGAACGTTTGTTGGGGCGAAAATTACAACCAGACGATTATGCGGAACATAAGGAATAGAGATATGAAAGAATTAGATTCTTTGATAAAAGAGATAAATAGCATAAAATCCGAACAACAAAAATTATCGCAAGAAACATCTGCGATAATAAAAAAAGGCTGTGGCGGAAGATTTTTATTGGTTGTGTCGCTTATAGGGCTGACCGCGTGGCTAATACATAGTCTTTTTCCCGAAATGTACCCACTAACAATCATGTGGGCTGCCGTGTTGTTTCTGATTTTGTTTGGATGGATTTTACAAGGTGATGAATATAAGGAATAAACAGATGATTGAGAAATTACAATGGCACACCCGAATAGATGGCAGCTATGAAATAGCGGAAGTACCAGATAATTGTGAGATTACGGACAAAATCAACGAAATCATAGACCACATCAACAACCAGCAACCGAAGAAACCAAAGTCAACAAATATTGCGTTGCGACAGCGGATCGCAGAACTGGAAAAAGAGAATGTGGAACTAAAACGCAAACTAAAAAAGCAAGACGATGAAGACAATTTGTATGATTCGTTTCTAAAAAAACTGCCACTGTTTGCAGATAAATAAAGGTCGCTATTTTAAGAAACTGACAAATTTGCGGAAAATCTAAAATAGAAATTATCTTTTACGTTATGCCAGTATAATGTAAAAGATAATTTCAGTTGGTTACAATTTGTAACCACTTTCGATAATCTGAAATAGAACTTTAAATCGGTCACACTTTTTCAACCGAATAACTGTAATAACAACGCACTTATTCGGTCGAATAATGCAAATATTCCCGAGCGGTAATAATTGTATCAAAAACGGTCTGTTTTTGCCAAAATATTACCGAACGGGAATATTTATATTTTTTCTTGACTTTTGATTTTTTTTTCGTATAATGCCATACGTATAACAAAAAGGATAGGAAATGATTTCAAGTGAATTTTTAGGCTGTATGGTCGTCTGGGGCATTATGTTTCTGGGTGCGTGGTTAATCAACATCGTGGAGAGAAAAAATGCAACTGGTAAAGATAACAGATAATTATGCAATTTACCGCGATGGTAAACGCATAATCGCAAAGCCATTGAATCCAATGGCACGCAAGGTTTTAAATTGGACTAATCGAAATATAGGGTCAAATGATGTTTAGTAAAGAATTAGATTTAATCAAAACACCAGCAATACGCAATTTGGTTGAAAATTGCTTAGATGCAGTACCAGAATATTTCTGGACAATGCCAGCAAGTACCACAGGTAAATACCACCCAGCATACACACTGGGCGAAGGTGGGTTGGTTCGTCATACCAAAGCGGCAGTTTGGATCGCAAACGAATTGTTGAAATTAGATATGTTTAGACGCATAGCACAGTTTTCTGATGAAATTTACGCAGCTTTAATCTTACATGACACTATCAAGAAAGGCATGGACGGCAGTGCATACACAACTATTGACCACCCATTAAAGGCTAGTGAATTTGTGCAACAGATTGCCGATAAACTATGTTTCAATGATTATGCACCAGTTCGCACAATCCGCAATTTAATTGAAACACACATGGGTCAATGGACAACAGACTATGATGGCAATGAAGTGTTGCCAAAACCTAAGTCGTCAGAACAGTCATTTGTTCATCTGTGCGATTATTTGGCAAGCAGAAAATTTATCAACATAACTATGGAGTAATAAGAATGTCAGAATACGAAAAATTATTGAAACTGCACGGCGCAAAGGTGACGTGTACGCTAAGCAAGATGGAACCTGTTATTATTAAAGACGGCAAAATTTGCGTTGAAGACGATAAAATATATGTTTGTCAAAACAAAAAAGATGGACACATCGCAGCAGATAAACTCGGTTATAGATATTCTTGGCAGATAGCCTGCAAAGACTACCCAGATTTGGATCATTGGGGTTGTTACGACTTAAAACTCGTTGACGAAGAACTAGACGAACGTCTGGACGATTTAACACCTGGTGTTATTCTGGAAGCGACAAAAACATGGGATAATTTCACTAAGGTTTGGAACGAATTATATCACAAAGCAGAAAAGATTAAATCCGTGTCCACGTTAGAAAAGTTCACACGTAAAGTCAAGGAGTTAGTGTGATGGCCGAAACAATCAAAACAATAATTGAATGGCACGAACAGACTTTTCCTAATGCAACACTGGAAGGGCAGTTGACAAAGTTTGATGACGAAGTTAAAGAGTTTTGGGAATGCGAATTGCAGTCAGAAGAAGCGGCAACTGAATTAGCAGACTGTTTTATAGTCGCTTGTGGTATAGCAAGGTTTAGTGCAGCCGAGGCAGCAGGGGCATTCTCTTTTGTAGATTCCTATATTGCAGCCGAAATTAAGTTTAAGGAAATGTTTGAAAATGCTATTCAAAACAAAATGGCAATCAACCGCAAACGCAAATGGTCTATCGGTAAAGGCAACTATCAACACATAGAAGAACAATGAAATACACAATAGACGGTAAACCTGCATATCAGGTCGCAAAAGAAAATGGCGTCTGCCGTATGACTTTCCATACCCGCATCTTTAATGGTATGTCTGTAAAAAAAGCAGCAACACTGCCACTTCGTAGAATGCGTGGTAGTGGGTATAGATATTTAATCGAAAAAAACGGCGAACGAATTAAGACTTGCCATTCGACTGCACAAGTTGCAAAATATCTTAAAACTTCCAAAGGTACAGTATGCGGTATGTTCTATCGCAATGGCAACAAAATAAATTTGTTCGGGTATACGGTTAAAAGGAGGGTATATCGTGCGAATAATGAAAATTCCAGTGTATAAATGCCACGTTGCAATTATCACTTCAAAAGACGAGTGGAAGAAGGAATTTCCAAACGAACCGATTGGTGATTATGTTATAGCGACAACTTGCACCAAAGGCGGTGATGTTTATCTGTATTACAATAAAGATAAAATTAACGGTGGGGCATTGGCACACGAATGTTTGCACTTGGTTAACTTCGTATTCTTAAACAAGGGCATTGAAGCAACGCTGGACAATGACGAACATCAGGCGTATTTACTGGGCTGGCTGTTTGATAAACTTGAACCGATTGTGTTGAACCACAAAAAATAATATTTTTGTGGTTGACTTTTGATTTATTTTGCGTACAATTCGTGCGTACAACAAAAAGGATCTAAAAATGAAATTTATATTAGCAGCTTTATTTATCACAACATCCGCTTTTGGTGCAGGTATTTCTGTTATGCAAGACGGTACAATTCACTGCCGTGGTTGTCGATTCAAAACTATTGACGGTGTTCAATATGTTTGTACTGGTTCGCTTGCTAATGAATCTTGCACGAAACGCG
>JAZOQZ010000088.1:0-2863 GCA_045656345.1 Clostridia bacterium | reverse complement strand
AATGGCAACAATCGGTTTTGACATAATGAATCGTACCTCCTTTTCTAAGGTTACATACAAAGTGCATCTAAGAAACACTTTCCGTCGTTTTCGTTTAAAATAACTTCACAGGAAAGGGCTTTTTCAATATCCGAAATGGTTTTATCGTCTAAGGTTAAGTCGCCTTCCGCTCTTAAAATAGAGGAGGGAAGCACTAAAAAGTCCATCTTCTTGCCCTGAAGCTGACTGATAATATCGGAAGCGGTCAGAAGTCCTGCCACAGTGATTTTATCCCCGAAGAATTTGTTTTGAATGGGAATAACTTCGGTTTTTACGCCAAACTTTTCATCAAAGCGTTCCACTAATTTTGAAAGAGTGGGATATGCCGCTTGGGAAACTGCCACCGTTTTTTTGCTGACAGGCTTGGGTTTTCGGTTGGCAAAAGATTGGTTAAACTCTTTCACAAAAGAGGATAATAATCCCACGCCATTTTCAATCTGGGGGAAATCATCATAATATGCTGCAGGGGGAATCGGAATTTCGCCTTTTACAAAAAATTCGTCTGCAGGATACACAAAACGGGTACCAATTTCCCGATAAGCACGGTTGGAAATTTTGTGAATTTGTTTAATAATCTGCTTGCAATCTTCTTTGGTGAAGGGTTCAATCTGAGTTAATCCATCACGAAACTGGGTTAAACCAATGGGAACCACAGACACGCTGTTCACTTCGGCTTCGTATAAATCGGTTAAGGATTTTGTTAATTCGTCTCTGTCATTCCAACCTTTGCAAAGCACAATCTGTGCATTGACTGTGATACCGTTTTCAACGAGATAATGAATTTTCTCTAAAATACCGCCCGCATTTTTGTTGTGCAGCATTTTGATGCGAAGTTCATCATTGGTGGTATGCACCGAAATATTTACGGGAGAAAGACGCATCCTTACGATATTTTCAATTTCTTCTTCCTTCATATTGGTTAAGGTGACATAGTTTCCCGTTAAAAAGGAAAGACGGGAATCGTCATCTTTAAAATACAGAGGTTTTCGCATTCCTTTGGGAAGCTGGTCAATAAAACAGAAAATACATTTGTTCCGGCAACTTTTGGGATTTTCAATAAACGGTCTGTCATTTAGGATACCCAAATCCTCAAAATGATTTTCCACGGTAATATTTTTTACTTCCTGATTTCTCACCAAGGTGATTTCCAAACAGTCGTTACAGGTTAAAAAACCGTACAGCAAACCATCGGTTACTTCCTCTCCGTTGATATGGGTAATCACATCGCCGGGAAGGATGCCCGCTTTTTTTGCCAAACTATTCTCTTTTACGCCATCCACGTAATACATATATAACCTCTTTCAAACTCGTTGGTTCTTCTCATTCGTGCAAATATTTGGGAAAACATCCACACGAACAAAAAGAACGAAAAATTTTAAAAAAAGCGGGGAGCAATTAAGCACCCCGCTTCTTATAAGGCATAATTAATCCATTTTGATTACTTCTACACCTTTGTAGAAACCGCAAGATTTACATACTCTGTGCGGCAGTGTCAGTTCCTGACAGTTAGGGCATTTTACAAGACCCGGAGCGCTTAATTTCCAGTTTGCTCTTCTTTTGTTTTTTCTCGCATGAGAAACTTTTCTCTTCGGTACAGCCATTGTCTTAACACCTCCTGTAGAGTTTTACTCTATGATTGAATATTTTTACAAAATTTAGGGTTGCAACTGAGGATTACTTTAATAATTCCTTTAATTTCAGTAATCTGGGATCAATTTCCGTGTCATCACAGTTACAGGTTGTTTCGTTGCGGTTGCAACCGCAAACGGGGCAAAGACCTTTGCAATCTTTTCTACAAAGCTGTTGGTCCAAGGTTACGGCAAAAATGCATTTGTAAATTGCTTCGGTCAATAGCACAGTATTATGTTGATAGGGGATAAACTCATCAGCTTCCAGCCCTGAGTCTTCCCGGGCAATGGTGTCTTCCATCGGAAGTTTGTACTCCCTGGTGAAAGATTCTAAGCAACGGTCACAAAGGAAGCTTGCCGTAAAGGAAAGTACGCCTTGTAAGAATAAGTTGCCTGCGTGATTTGTGATTGTGCCCGTTAACGTAACTGGTGTTTGCAGGGACGGCATATCGCTAAACTCAGAAAATACCTCAATGGGGTATTCCTTATTCACTTTGATTTCCATTCCCTCGGACTTCACAATAGAGGTTAAATCAATTAACAGTTCATTTTGTTCCATTATTGTTGCCTCCAATTCTCACGGTCTTAGACACCAAAAGACTGCCCAAAAAGTTGACAAATACTAAAAAAGACCAATCTTTCAGACAATCATATAATATAATACATAATTTGAGGTAATTTGTCAAGCATTTTTTTCAAAAAAATCGAAAAATATTTGGGGAATTATACCAATTTTTCGGTTTCTAATGCAATCATCAGTTCTTCGTTGGTGGGGATTACTAAGGTCTTAACGGTTGCATCATCAGCAGAGATATCCACGGTGCCGCGAACAGCGTTTTTGTCTTTGTTGATTTTGATGCCCATAAAGCCTAAGTTTTCGGTAATCTGTTCTCTTAAGGTTGCATCGTTTTCACCAATACCTGCGGTGAATACCACAGCGTCGATACCGCCCATAGCAGCAGCATAGGTACCGATGTATTTCTGCACGCCGTATGCAAACATATCCAGTGCTGCGGTAGCTCTTTCGTTGCCATCAGCGGATGCTGCAGATAAGTCTCTGAAGTCGGAAGAAACGCCGGAAACACCGGTTACACCGGATTCTTTATTTAAGATGTTGATTACTTCGCTTGCAGACAGATTTTCTTTGTTTGCAATGAATTCCACAATAGCGGGGTCAATGTCACCGGAACGGGTAC
>JAZOQZ010000087.1:0-5852 GCA_045656345.1 Clostridia bacterium | reverse complement strand
AGTCAATAAATATGTCAAAAACAACTACGATGAAATCAAAGTAAGATTGCCGAAAGGTCAAAAGCACACAATCAAGGAACACGCCGATTCAATGGGCGAATCCGTGAATGGATTTATCCAAAGAGCAATCAAAGAAACGATGCAAAACGACAAAGAGGGCTGAAACGCTCTCTTTTATTTTGCATGAAAAAAGGCACAGCCCCGGTGTGACTATGCCTTTTCAATATTTTTCTATTATACATTATACTGCGGTTTATGTATTACATTCAATTACATCTGATAAAGTTTTTTCAGCTTTTTTCTTGATGCGCCACACTTGGACTGTACTGATGCCCATATCCTCGGCAATTTTCTCATAGGTCATATTGCGGATATAATATCTATGAAGAACGCCATATTGCTTTGCGGGTAGTTTTTCAATCGCTGTAATAATGGTTTTTTTGAAATCAAGTAATGCAATGATAGCATTATCAGCATTTTCAATTTCTCCATCCACGATGATTTTTGAAATCACCGCATTTGGCATCTTCTGCGATACGGTTCCGGTGTTGCTATATGGCATCCCGTCCGGCATCTTTGCTGTAATGTCCGTTGCAATATCAATCAACCGTTGCCGCTCTTCAAGAAGCTGCTTTTTTTCAACTTTCTTTCCGCTTAACAATTCATTGATTTTTTTATAGCTTTCCAGCCATTCGCATACATCCATATCCATCACCCCCTTTTTCCTGATTCAATTTGAAGCAACTGGCAGCCTAACATCTGTGAAAGTGATGGTTCTATTTTATTTGACATCCCATATTCACAAGTTGCTTCATATATCCATTTAAGATGGTTTAATTCCGCTTGATTTTCAGTCCCCAACTGTTGTCTTTTGGATATTTCTTGCCACGCTTCCCAATGGATGCTTGTGATTTTTTCTTTAACTTCGCTTACAGCAGGCGGAAATTTGTTTGTACTTATCAGCTTGTGAACAGCCATCAAGACTATTTCAGCCGGAATGTTATTAAACTGCATACACCAAACAGAAACAGTCCCCGTTGCTTCTTCTATTGTGCCTGTATAAAAATTAGGGTATGCAGCTTTCAAAATAGCCAAAATCTGCAATGCTTCTTTTTTCGTCATCAAAACCACCTACGATTCATTATTTAGCATAGCAAGAAAAACATTTCCGCCGTTGCGGTTGTTGTTCTGTTGCTGTGTCTTTCTTTCCCGGTCTTTTACGGCTTTTATAACCCATCTTCTAATAGCTGCATCGTGCGAATCTGATTCATAGCGCTTTTCTTTTATGTACAAATCAAGGAATGAAATTGCCTTTTGTAGCAAATCAATACCATAATCATTGACCAAGCCTGTGAATTCATCTTCCGTTAGAAGAACATTGTTCAATTTACCGTATTTGTGTTTTGCAGGCTGTTTTAACGAATCGTGGTACGAATCGTGGTACGATTCGCCATCCGTTCTTTCATTGTCATTGTCATTGTCATTGTGAATTTCATTATCTTTTTCATTTTTCTTTTGAATTTCATTTTCTTTGATGTATGAATCCACAATTTTTTTGACGGTTTCGTTCAACCCATCCTTTCCCGATAGGTGTAAAAAGACCTCTTCAATCAGTTTTTTGTTTTTAACAAGGGTCATTTCCTTTCGTATGCAATCCTCAACAGGCTTTCCACCTTTCATAACAGAATGACGAAGAAAATTTATAATTGCAATTTCGTTGGTTTCATTTGAAAACATAATCATTTTGTATTTGTTTTCAAAACGGTCAATCAACACCTTGACAGCATCCATTGAATATCCCAACTGAAAGGCTGCTTGTTTGATGCTTATTTCATAGATTCCAAGCTGTTTGGAAAACGGATTTGTCAGAAGATAAAGCATGAAATATTTATCTTCCGGGCTGAATTCATCCACCTTTCCGTCAGTCCAAAAAGCTGTGTCAACGATTCGTTTTATTCCCATTGTTGTTTCTCCTAAACATCTGTAATTTTTAATTGGTCTAACATTTCTTATGGTTTCATTCTTCCACACCTTCCAAGCATATTCTTTTTACAAAGCCGCCCTTTTCACGTAGCTTTCGGCGGCGCATTCTGCCAAGCTCAAAGACGGTATGCCCGTGAACCTCTGCCAGCGCATACAGCACTTCCACGATGTCGGCAAGTTCTTCAAGGCTCTTGCTTTCGTGAAATTCTGCGACTTCCTCGTCAAGCTTGTTTTCAAGATATTCTAAAAATTCATTTTCTGAAAGTGAACGGAAGCAAACGCCTTTACCTTGACTGTGGATAATTTCGGGGATTTTGTCACGGACTAATTTATTGTATTTTCTCATACGCCCTCCAACATCTCTTTTGCGATTTGGTCTATAGCATCAACCGATACAAACTTGCTTTCATATATCACAATTTCATTTGGTCTACGCATAGGTGCTTTTGCCTTTGCTTTCAACCTCTCCTGCATCTTCCGCACGGTGTCGGCTCTTTCTTCGGCTCGTTCCTCGTCAACGAATTTCGCATAGCCTTCGTCAAGTTTATCGTGAAGTGTTTTTATAAGAATTTGAGATTGCTTTTCTTCGACTCTCAACCTCTCATTCTCCTCGGTGAGTTCCTTGATTTTCTGCTCGTAGGAGTTGATAAGGTCGCAAGCGTTTTCTAATACTTGCCAATGACCTTCGCAATGATTGTCAAATTCACAGTCACTGCAAGTCGTGTCCCAGCATACCCTCAAAGCCTTTTTTATCTGTTCCGCATTAAGTTCCTTTTCCACTCCACCTAAACCATTCCTTTTCTTTGAATTTTTTGATTTCCTCGTCTATAAAATTGTCGGGTATTTCGAACTCAATCATTTTATTGCACTTTACACAAAAGTTTTTTAGTTCAATAGTGCGCTTGATTTCATTTCTGTGAGTGATAATTTTTGATGGCGAATATCTATGACCGCCCGACAATATGCAACGGAGTTTATTCAGCGTTTGCTCTCCTTTCGTCTTCATAGGCACAGTTCAAGCATTCAAACAACGGCTGTTCTTTCATTAAGCACTCTCGCTCAAAGAAGCTTCCGTTTTCGCTACGCCAATCACCCACGATGAATAGACTTGCCTTTGCGGTCATTATGTCTGTTTCTTTTGCGTGATACAAAAGGTGTATCTCATAACAAGCATTTGCGGCAACAACGTACCGATACAATCCTTTTGTAACCTCTTTCCAATTCTCAAGATTTTTTATGCGTTCCATTTTCGCTCCTTTCCGCAAGCCTCTTTTCAAGTCTTGTAAACTTTTTATCTAACTGTACGCCCATCTCATCGCTGCTGATGCCAAAGATAATTGCTAATTGTTCAAGCATTATGCAGCAGTCAGCCATCTCGTCAATAATGTTCGCTCGGTTGTCTGCCCCTCGCTTATTCTTGCATATCTCCTTGATAAGCTCGGAAAATTCCTCAACCGCAACGGTGAGCTGCATATCCTTGCCATACGTTTCAATGGCTCTTTCAAGTGTTGTCATTTTCGCTCCTTTCCGTAAGCACTGCCATATTGTAACCGCTATTGACAAATTCAACGGTCAATGCGTGGTTTACTCTGTTTCCGAGATAGGTGTATATCGTTTCCATATCGTCCTCTGTAAACTTCGTTCCGAGGAAGTGGTTTATGCCGTCAAGCATTAAAGAGTGAAAACGTTGGTTTTTAACGTCGGAGTAAAAAGGCTCTGTTTTATAAGCCGCCCGAGAAAGCCATTCAAGCACCTTGCATTCAACATCAAGTTGCGTTTCGCAGTCTTTCAAATTAAAATACTCGTTTGCTTCTTCGTGGGCTATAAATTCGCCGTTGTGATTTATGTAGCTATCGGGGAAAGAGTCATATAAGTTCCATTTCGCTACCAATACTTCTTTTGTCATTTTCTTTTCTTGCCTTTCCTCTTATTCTTGATTTTCTGTGACCTTTTAGGCTGATATTTTGCATTAGGCTCGTTTGAATATAGCGGTGGATTTACGGAAGTGCGGTACATATCAAACCCTGCTATTCCAAGATTGCTCATTCCGTGTCCTCGCTTTCATCGGGAACATAGTGACCTAAACACCCTTTTTCGCATTCCCTCGCAAATTCTCGGTAAGCTTCTTCGTTCTCCACTCGGAATTCTTTCACACGGTCACAAGCTGCAAGCCACGGACATTCCGCTTGGATTTTCTGACGGGTGCGGCGGACAGATTCAAACGGTGGGATTCCGTGCAAGCCCATACCCAGTAGGAAATCGTGAACCGAAACGGTCAGAATAGCTTTGTCGATTCGTTCCAGCAGTCGGAAATATAAGAAACTATCGCTATTTCGTGCCTGTTCGTCCTGTTCAAGAATGGATTTTACAAGTGCTTTTATGCTTTTCAAGTCTTTCATTGTGTTTTCTCCTTTTCCTCCGGTTATAATTTTCTTCTTGCGTATTCAGCAATAAGAAGGGCTTCTGACATGCCATCATGTGGCTTTTTGCATCTCGGCGTTGCCAGAAGGCTAATATCTGGGAACAGCTTTCTGCATACTTCAGCAGATGCCGCCTTTTCTGAATTCAGCCCGAATTCTTTCTTCCACTTTTGCGGGGAAATCTCTTGATATGGGATTCTGAACGATTCCAACACGCCCTTAATATATCCAACGCTTTGCCCGAAGCTGAACATTGAAACAACGCCCTGTCCCGGCATTGCGCCGACCTTTTCAAGACAGCACACCACATTTTGACCTTTGCGGGATTCTGAACTGCACAGGTCAATCAATGCTTTGTTGCTGTATGGTTCTGTGTAGCAAATACCGATTTCCGTATCTATACAGGCAATGCCGCCTTTTTTGCCGGGGTCTATGCCGATAAAAAGTGTTTTCATACTTCTTTCACCTTTCTGTTTGATTGATTGTTTTTTCGCCCACACAACCGCCGATTCCCGCCCGATTTCCGCCGTTCTTTGCTTCGGCGGGTATTTGTTAGGGTGAATATCAAAAGCGATTGTGGGGCGTTTTTGGGGCTTTGTTAGAATGGCAGAGAATCGTCATCCGGGTTCAGTTCTTCAAATTTCGGTGCCGCTGGTGCTGTGTATGCATCAGGAATATAGTCCCCGGAAGGTGCCTGTCCGCCGTCTGACTTGCTGTCAACAAACATCGCTTCATCAACAATCACTTCCGTTGTAAAGCGTTTCTGATTGTTTTGGTCAGTCCATGTTCGGGTTTGAATGTTTCCCACGATGCAAAGGGAAGAACCCTTTTTGAAATATCTGCTGATAAATTCCGCCGTGTTGCGCCATGCAACACAATTGATGAAATCGGTTTGCTGCTGTTCACCCTCTTTTTGAAATTTTCGATTCACCGCAAGAGAGAAGGAACACACAGAAATTCCGCTTGTCGTTTGCTTCAATTCCGGGTCGGCGGTCAATCTGCCGCCAAGGATTGTTTTGTTAATATTGAAGTTTGCCATATTATTTAATACCTTTCTTCAAGTTGTTTTATGATTTCGCCGCCATAATTGTTTTTTGTTATGTCAATGAACTCTTTGACCGTGTACATTCCGTTTTCAAGGTCAATGCCGTTATTCTTGACAAAAGCATTTCTGCCCAATTCACAAGAGCCTGTCAGTTTGTGATGCCAATCATAAAAAGATTTTGCAGGGTATTTGACATCGGGTTTGAATTCCTTTAGGAACATATCAATCTTTTCTTCGGTGTCCATATCATCAAAAATCTTATCTTGAAGAGCCTTTTGAGCTTCAGCAAATGTTTCCCCGTGGGCGAATTTATTTTCGCCCTTAACGATAAAGCACTGTTGCGTTGTCAAGTCTTTGTTGATAATAAATCCTTTGGCGAGATTGCCGTGAACTTTAGTAATCAC
>JAZOQZ010000086.1:0-4469 GCA_045656345.1 Clostridia bacterium | reverse complement strand
GGAGGTGATAATCTCCACGATATCCCCATTTTGCAGATGCTGGTCAATGGGAACAATACGATTATTCACCTTAGCGCCAACCATACGCCACCCTACCGCACTGTGCACCATAAATGCAAAGTCGATGGGAGTGGAGC
Source organism: Clostridia bacterium (assembly GCA_045656345.1). Taxonomy (GTDB): domain Bacteria; phylum Bacillota; class Clostridia; order UMGS1840; family UMGS1840; genus SIG452. The sequence continues at coordinate 4,332 of JAZOQZ010000086.1, read as the reverse complement.
CGCTGGGAAGACTATATACATCTCCTTTCGGGGAGAACACAAATACCTCATCGGCAAACAGGTCAATTTTAATATGACTGATATATTCCGACGGGTTGGAAAAATCTTTTTCGGTTTCCAGAAGCTGACGAACCCATTGGAATTTATCTCCCGTGGAGTTCTTGTTCTGGGCACCTTCCTTGTACTTCCAGTGAGCAGCAATCCCGTATTCAGCCGTTCTGTGCATATCCCAGGTACGAATCTGAATTTCAAAAGGAGTTCCTGCATGGCTCACCAAAGTGGTGTGCAAGGACTGATACATATTTTTCTTGGGCATACTGATATAATCTTTGAATCTGCCCGGAATTGGTTTATATAATTCGTGAACACAACCTAACACGGTGTAGCAATCTGTGATAGTGCCCACGATGATACGAAGGGCAAACAAATCATAAATTTCGTCTAAGGTGATGTTCTTAGAATACATCTTTTTATAAATGCTGTAAAAATGTTTGGCTCTTCCTTCGATGTGAGCCTGAACACCGATTTCAGAAAGTTTATCGGTCAACTGTTCTTTTATTTCGTCAACAATCTGAAGACGTTGGGTTCTTTTCTTGGCAATCCCCGTGGAAATTTCCTTATAACCGATGGGATCCAGGTATAAAAGAGAAAGGTCTTCCAACTCCCATTTTAAGTTATAAATCCCCAACCGATGTGCAATGGGAGCATAAATCTCCATTGTTTCCAGCGCTTTTTCACGCCGTTTGTGTTCCGGCATGCTTTTCATTGTGCGCATATTGTGCAAACGGTCTGCCAGCTTGATTAAAATCACACGAATGTCTTTGGCCATCGCCATAAACATCTTACGAAGATTTTCAACCTGCTCTTCCTCTTTGGAGGAAAAATCAATCTGACCTAATTTGGTCACACCATCCACAATGTTGGCGATATCTTCCCCGAATTCTTTTTTCACATAATCATAACCATATTCGGTATCCTCAATGGTATCATGAAGCAGTGCGGCACAGATAGACTCATCATCCAAATTCAGCTCCGCAATAATTTCCGCCACGGCAAAAGGATGATGATAATAAGGTTCCCCGCTACGGCGAAACTGCCCTTCGTGCGCATCCTTACAAAACCGATAAGTCTTTTCCAAGAGCTCCCGGTTGCATCTGGGATTATATTTTGTGATTTTATCTAGAAGATGGGAAAATTGCTCCATAAGTTATCAGGTGAACCCTTTCTTTCAATCAGACATTTACACCAGCTTGATATCTTTCAGTTTCAGGGCAGGATATTTCTTGCCACGATATTCATTGGTGTAGGGAGAAACAATAGCGTTGACAATGTCACCATCGCGAAGCATACGGAAGCTTTCGTTGGTGCCAAGTCCGAAACCGATTACCATAATGGAAAAGCTCTTTTTGGAGAATCGTAAACGGATATGTTTGTCGTCGCCAAAATATGTAAGATTTTCAATCTTCACTTTTTCAATCAGGAACTGAGGCATGGGATTCCCCATTCCACAGGGCTGAATGCTTTCCAGCATATCGGTCAGTTCTAAATTGATATCTTTGTCGGTAATTTTTCCTTCATAGGTGATTTCTTCCACATATACCTTGGAATTGAAGTTTTCTTTGGCATAAGCATTGATTTTTTCACGGAAAGCATCAATATTGTCTTTAGAAACGGTTAAACCTGCAGCCAACTCATGTCCACCGAATTTCAAGAGTAAATCATCACAATAGGATAATGCTTCAAACATATTGAAGCCCTGAACACCACGGCAGGAGCCTTTTGCTTCGTCGCCATCAATTGCCATTAACACACAGGGCTTACCATAACGCTCGGTGATTCTGGATGCCACAATTCCGATAACGCCATGATGCCAGTCTTCGGAAGCCAATACAATGACTCTGTCGGTAGTGTGAAGTTTATCTTTATCAATAATCTGACAAGCTTTCAATAAAATTTCCTGCTCAATAGTCTGGCGGCGAACATTTTCGTCACACAGCATTTTTGCAAGTGATTCCGCTTCCTTCTTATCGGAAGTGGTGAACAGTTTCACCGCATCCACTGCATTGCCCAATCTGCCCACTGCATTGATTCTGGGAGCAATAATAAAGCCCACGTGAGAAGAAGTCAGCACTTTACCTGAAAGGCCAGCTTCCTGAATCAGTGCCTTTAATCCTAAGTTCTGGGGGTCACCCAGCAATTTCAAGCCTAAAGACACAAACACACGGTTTTCTTCTGTTAAAGTAACAATGTCTGCAATAGTGCCCAGACACAGCAAGTCACCATACTGATCCAAAAGCTCTTTGGATTTTCCGCCACCTTCTAAAGCTTCAATCAGCTTAAAAGCAACGCCAACACCGGAAAGCTCTTTAAAGGGATAGGGACAGTCGGGACGTTTGGGATTAACAATCGCATAGGCAGGAGGCAACTGCTCCTTGCATTTATGATGGTCGGTAATAACAACGGAAATCCCCAGCGAAGTGGCATAACTGATATCGTCAAAAGCGGTGATACCGCAATCTGCGGTAATAATCAAGCCCACTCCGTCGTTTTTGAAAGAAAGCACTGCTTCTTTATTCAGCCCGTAACCCTCGTCGGAACGGGAAGGAATGTAATAAGAAACATTGGCTCCTTTGGATTTTAAGTACAGATACATAATGGAAACAGCGGTGATGCCGTCCACATCATAATCACCGTATACCACGATTTTCTGATTTTGGGAAATTATTTCCTGAATTTTTTCTACCGCTTTTTTCATATCCAACAGTAAAAACGGATCTAAAAGCGCATTTACATCAGGTTTTAAAAAACGAGTCGCCTGCTCGGAAGTTTCGATACCGCGGTTGCAAAGAACATTTGCACAAAGAGGATGCAGCTTCAGCTCTTCTCCTATTTTTTTTGCCAGTTCAGAATTCGGCTGTTTTAACACCCATTTGCTTTTCTTGGTCATCATACAGGTCCTGCTTTCTTATATTTTTTTACATTATAACACCTAATGAAAAAAAATTCAAGATATATTTGAAAAAAAACTTTACAAATCAGTAAACATATGCTAAAATAAAAACTGATATTTTGTGTTTAGATGAAAGAAGACTGCTGTTTTCTCGTTATGATGAAACGCAAAACAGCAAAAACGCTATGAATATACAGAAAAATTGAAAATCAAACATCGGAGTTGAAATGATTTGAAAGTTACCAGCGGAATCCGAAAAGGTGCTCTTTTAGAAGCATCCCGTGATCTTTCTGTCCGCCCCACTGCCGATAAGGTCAAACAATCTGTTTTCAATATGATCCAGTTTGAAATTCCGGGCAGAACTGTGCTGGACTTGTTCGCAGGAAGCGGTGCTTTGGGAATTGAGGCTTTAAGTCGCGGAGCCAAGCATTGCACCTTTGTGGATCTGAATCCTGAATTTGTGAAACGCAATATTCAAAAATTACGGTTTGAGGAAATGTCTGAAATTGTGCGGGGTGATTATCTCGAGTTCTTAGGGAAACAAAACCGACAGTTTGATTTGGTATTCCTGGATCCGCCCTACGAAAAGAACATGATTGATACTGCCCTGAAAATGCTGGTAGAAAAAAATCTTCTGGCAACCGGTGCAATCATTGTGTGGGAAAGCGATGCCTCAGAAGAAATTTCGGTTCCCCCGTCGATTGAAATCACGAAAGAAAGAACGTTTGGAAGAATACAAACAAGAATTGGAGTTCACGCATGAAAACAGCCATATATCCCGGAAGTTTTGATCCCTTGACAAACGGGCATTTAGATATCATCACCAGATCCTCAAAACTGTTTGACAAGGTGATTGTGACGGTACTTACCAACAGTGCAAAAAAGCCTTTATTCACTGTGGAAGAACGTGTTGAATTGATACAAAGAACCACCAGACACCTTCCCAATGTGGAAGTGGTTTGCTATGACGGTTTGTTGGTGGATTTTGCCAAAAAAAATGACTGTAACGTGTTGATTAAAGGGCTTCGTGTTGTGTCTGATTTTGAATACGAATTCCAGATGGCTCTTGCCAACAAAAATCAGATGCCGGATTTAGAAACGATGTTTTTGCCCACAGCGCAGGAATATATGTTTTTATCTTCCAGCATCGTGAAGGAACTTGCCCGCTACAAAGGAGACCTCTCCGGACTGGTTCCCAAAGAAATTGAACAGGATATTTTAAATAAATTCTAACAAAAGAAGGAGTAAATATTATGGATTTACAGGCGTTAATAGAAGAATTGGAAGAAATCGTGGAAAGTGCCTCCAAGGTGCCGCTTTCCAGCAAATGTATGATTGACAGAGAAGAAGTCTGGAACGTTGTGGAACAGATGAGACTTCAC
>JAZOQZ010000085.1:0-12471 GCA_045656345.1 Clostridia bacterium | reverse complement strand
GATGGTTAATTCTTTAAAATGTAATAACGACGCCGCAAGCACCGCATCCGCGTGAGCATCCAACACCACATCGGAAAAATGAGAAAGCGCACCCGCACCGCCTGATGCAATCACAGGAATTTTTAACTCATCGGAAACCAGACGGGTTAACTCGATATCATACCCTGCTTTGGTGCCGTCTGCATCCATACTGGTGAGCAAGATTTCTCCTGCCCCAAGCTGTTCACAGCGGATTGCCCATTCAATGGCATCAATCCCCGTGTCGTTTCGTCCGCCGTGGGTGAAAATATTGAATCCACCGTCTGCACGGCGTTTGGCATCAATAGCAACCACCACACACTGGGAACCGAATTTTTCGGCAGCCTCGGTGATTAAAGTGGGATTATGAATCGCCGCAGTGTTCACCGAAACTTTATCAGCACCTGCTAAAAGCAGCTCACGAAAATCCTCAGCTTTACGGATCCCGCCGCCCACAGTGAACGGAATGAACACATTTTCAGCAACGCTTCTCACCATATCCACAGTGGTTTTTCGGTTATCGGAAGATGCGGTGATATCCAGGAATACCAGTTCGTCTGCACCCTCTTTGTCATAAGCACGAGCACATTCCACAGGATCGCCTGCATCAATTAAATTTACAAAGTTCACTCCCTTTACCACTCTGCCGTTTGCCACGTCCAGACAAGGGATTACACGTTTTGTCAACATTTTTGTTACCTCTTTTATTTGGATAAATACCGTGCCAGTTTTAAAATGGCAACCACGGTTTTGGCGTCCTTGATTTCGTTTTTGTCCACCAAATCAAGAAGTTCATCCAGGGTGAAAAATTCCACATTCAGAAATTCATCGTCGTCTAAGTGTTGCTCCCCTTTGGATAACCCTGTTGCATAATAAATATGCAGGGTTTCAGTCAAAAAACCAACAGAGGGGTACAACGCACCAAAATACACATACTCCTTGGCAGAAAAACCTGTTTCTTCTAAAAATTCACGTTTTCCGCATTCGAAATGGTCTTCTCCGTAGTTTAACTTTCCTGCAGGCACTTCCAAAAGCACCTTCCCAAAAGGACAACGAAACTGACGCACCATGGGAATTTTGCCGTCATCTGTCACACCAATCACACAAACACCGCCGGGATGTTCCACAATTTCACGGCTTGCTAAGGTTCCGTTTTCCAATTCCACGGTGTCTTCCCGCAAATTGATGATTCTGCCTTCAAAATGACGTTTGCTATCTACGGTTTTTTCCGTTAATTTCATTTAAAAAACTCCTTTTCTCACCAGAACAACCCGCTCCACACCAAAATAATCGGTAATAATTTCAGGTTTCCCCAAGGATTGCATAATTTCCGCCACCAAAAGATGCTGATTGATGCCGATTTCCACCGCCAGAATTCCACCATCGGTGAGAAATTTCTCTGCCAAAAAAACAAGTCTGCGATAGAAAATCAATCCGTCACCGCCGTCTGTCAGTGCCATTTCAGGCTCGTAATCCACCACGTCGGTCATTAAATATTGCATATCAGAAAGAGGGATATACGGCGGATTAGACACGATTACATCGTATGGTTTGGGCAGTTCCCGGGTTAGCACATCCATTTGGGAAACGGTTACATTGGTTGCTCCCAGATTCTCTGCATTTTCTTTGGAAATGGCAATCGCATCGGGAGATAATTCATATAAATCCACGTTCTGCGCCGATTCCAACGAAATGGTGATGCCGATGCAACCGGAACCCGAACATAAATCTGCAATGGCTACATGTTCTTTTGGCAACCGTTCCAGCACGGCAGACACCAGATTTTCCGTTTCGGGGCGAGGAATCAACACGCCTTCCCGCACATGAAAATTACGGGAAAAAAATTCCTTTTTCCCCGTAATATAGGAAAGGGGTTTTCCCTCTTTTCGCTCACCAATCAAACGGAAATACTCCTCCGAAATATCGTCGGCAGAGTCGCCCAGATATAAGGGAAGTTTTCCGAAATCAATCTTTAAAAGATGTTCTAAAATGGCACGGGCATCAATCTTGGGAGATTCCCCTCCCATAAGCATCAAAATGCCCTGCTCATACAATTCTTTTACCGTCATTTTTTTCACTTTTACCATTTGGTGGATTCGTTGGAATCCTCGTCGGGCAACACGGCTTTTAATGCTGCAATGGCGATTTCAATCATAGAATCGTCCGGTTCTTTGGTGGTAAAATGCTGGAGCCATACCCCCGGTTTGGAAAGCATTTTTGTAAACCAGTTGGAGCATTTTCCTGCATATTTAATGAGTTCATAGGAAATCCCTGCAACCACAGGAAGAAGACAGATTCTCCATAAAATTTTGCCCCACAATCCTGTTGCAGGCACAAAGAAGAACACAATCACAGACACAATCATCACCAGCACTAAAAAACTGGTACCGCAACGGGGATGAAAACGGGTATGTTTTTTGATATTCTCAACCGTCAGTTCGTCACCATATTCGTAGGCAAAAATGGTTTTATGCTCTGCACCGTGATACTGGAATACCCGATGAACTTCCTTCATACGGGAAATGAGAAGCATATAGCACACAAACAAAATCATACGGATGGCGCCTTCAATTAACACGGAGATGCTTTCGTGCACCTGGGCACCCATCAAAGAGCCAACCCATTCCACAACCAGTTTGGGGAGCACCATAAACAGACCAATGCCCAACACCAGAGAAAAGAGCACTGAGATATACATAAAGATATCAAAAAGCTTGTCACCAAACTTTTCCATCAGCCATTTTTCAAACTTGCTCATCTGCTCGGTGTCATCTTCCAAATCACATTCCTTGGCAGAAAACATCAAACACTTCACGCCGGTAAAGAGTGATTCAAAAAATGCCAAAAAACCTCTTAAAATCGGTATTTTATTCAGTTTGTATTTTTTAATGAAGGATTTATCTTCCTTCTTATCCACCAAAATACTGCCGTCCGATTTACGGATTGCAGTTGCCATACAACCGGGGCCTTTCATCATAATCCCTTCGATGACCGCCTGCCCGCCGATGGAGGTGGGAGTACATTTCTTTTGTTCCATATCAAAATCCTTTCTGTTATGGGAAAAACCAAACTATAAAATATAAAAAATACTGGAAGATGCTAAAAATAATTGGTATCGGCAGGACACACTCCTACCAATACCAATTATACAGTATCTTTGTGAAAAAATCAAGATTTTTCTCAGGATTTTCTTATTTGCTTTTGTATTTTACTGCCGTCATCAGCGTGTAGAGCACAGTGATAATCCCATAGGGGATGAGTAACCAAAGCCAGACCATCGACGCTTTTTCGGGAAACAAAATGCTTAAGAGCCCTAAAATGCCCATAATCACCATGCCAAAGCCTGTAAAACGGTTGATTTTTTTGGCAACCTCCGGTTCAAAGTTGTAATGCTTCACATAGCTGAGTTTGGGCAGATAATTGCCCAACACCACAAACAGAATCCCCACAAGAAAAACTGCCACTCTGCGCATGTCGATTGCCCACCCCAAACTGTAACCCAGGGTTACAAAATACAACACCACCGTAACGACGGGAATGGCCCATTTAGACAGCTGTTCCATTTTTTTATTTCCGGAATATCTTTGAAGCCCAAAATCAGTCATCAAACAGCAAAACACCTGAAATGCCACCATAATGAAGGGTAATCCGAACACTGCAAAAGCTTTGGAGGCAAAATTATCCGGTTGATTATTGATATCAAAATGAATGGCAATCTGATCAGGCAATTGGTTCCACACCGTCAGTCCAAATAAAATGGGTAACAAGGTAACCACGCAGGTGACGATTAACAAGCTCCACTTAATCTTTTTCATTTCTTTCATGATTTCTTCCCTCCTAAGGCGTAAATCCAGCTTAACAGCTCCTCAAACACAGAGGTATTGATTTCATAATAAATGAAATTTTTATATTTTTGTTCGCAGATTAAATCTGCATCCTTCAGCTTGGATAGATGATAGGAAACAGTGGCACCTGTCAACACAAAATGCTCACCGATTTCCCCTGCAGATTTTTTGCCGTTTTTTAAAAGCTGCAGAATATCCCGCCTCACCGGGTCAGACAGTGCTTTCATCGTTTCGTTCATTCCCATCGTTGCCACGCTCCTTTCAAAAAAAGTATTTAGACTTTCATCTAAATAGATTATAACACCAAAAGATTGCTTCGTCAATATCTATTTCGATAAAATTCTAAACAGGAGATAATTTCCAGAAATAAAAAAGGACTGTTTCAAACAATCCTTTTTCAGTATTTTTACAGATAATCTTTTCATTTGTCAGGAGATAGGAAAAAATTTTCAGAATGTGCAAACTGAGCCAAAGCGCTGCTTTGGGTTACCCGAAGGCGTATGTGCTATACGCCGGGTGGCGAAGTTTGCACAGAGCAAGATTTTTTGCTTGCGGTCTGAGATTTTTTACATCTCCTCTAGGAAAACATATCTTTTAAAGTATCCAAGAAGGATTTCTTTTTCGTATGACTGGATTCTCCGCAGCTTTTTTCAAACTCCTTCAGCAAGTCTTTCTGCTTGGAAGAAAGTTTCTTGGGAACTTCCAATTTGGCAATCACATACTGGTTGCCTCTGCCGTTTCCGCGAAGATAGGGAATCCCTTTTCCTTTCAGCACGAATTTGGCTTCCGGCTGAGTGCCTTCAGGAACAGTCAGCTCAATCTTACCATCAATGGTGGGAACCACCAGTTTGGCACCTAATGCCGCCTCGGTAAAGGTGATGGGCAATTCCACATACACATCAAATCCTTCTCTATGGAAGATTTTATCTTCCTGCACACGGATTTCTAAGTATAAATCTCCGTTGGGACCGCCACGAAGTCCCGGTTCTCCTTCGCCACGAACGGTTAAAGTCTGACCATCATCAATTCCTTTGGGGATATTGATTTCCAATGTTTTGGTTTTTCTCACATGACCGTTGCCACCGCAGTTGCCACATTTTTCTTTAATAATCTGACCGCTTCCGCCACACTGAGAACAAGGGGATGAGGTCTGCATATTGCCAAAAGGCGTCCGCTGAATTCTTCGCACCTCACCGCTGCCGTGACAGGTGGGGCAGATATCAGGTTGCGTGCCTTTTTTGGCACCGCTGCCGTTACATTCGGGGCAAGTATCCTGTTTGGTGATAGTGATTTCCTTACGAACACCGAAACACGCTTCCATAAAGGTGATGGTGATGCTCTTCTGAAGGTCTCTGCCCTTCTGAGGACCGTTTCTTCTTTGGCGCCCGCCGCCGAATCCACCGAATCCGCCACCGAAAAAGCTATCAAAAATATCAGAAAATCCGCCAAAATCACTATACGCACCGTAGCCAGCACCTGCTCCGCCGTTTTCAAACGCCGCGTGACCAAACTGGTCATACTGCTGACGTTTCTGAGCATCGGAAAGCACTTCATACGCTTCGTTTGCTTCTTTGAACTTGGCTTCCGCCTCTTTATTATCGGGGTTTAAGTCGGGATGATATTTCTTGGCAACCTGACGGTATGCTTTTTTTAAGTCCGCCTCGCTTGCATCCTTGGAAACTCCCAGCACTTCATAATAATCTCGTTTTTGTGCCATACTTCTCTCCATTTACATAGGTATTTCCGACAGATTGCTCTGCCGGAAATACATCTTTTTGCTATTTCTGTTATTTATCGTCGTCCACAACGGTGTAGTCTGCTTCATAAGCACCGTCATCACCCTGTGCACCGCCGGTTGCACCTGCACCCATATCAGCACCGCCCATGTTGGGATCGCCCTGGGGATAAAGTTTGGATGCTACTGCATACATTTTCTGAGTAAGAGCTTCGGTACCTGCTTTGATTGCATCGGTATCGTCGCCTTTTAAGAGTTCTTTTAATTTATCGATTTCCGCCTGAATGCCGGATTTATCTTCTGCGCTCAGTTTGTCGCCTGCATCGGTCAAGGTTTTTTCGGTCTGATAAACCATAGCATCTGCCTGGTTTCTAACGTCCACCGCTTCTTTTCTCTTCTTATCTTCTGCTGCAAACTGTTCTGCTTCTTTCACTGCTTTTTCAATATCTGCTTCGGATAAGTTGGTGGATGCAGTGATGGTGATTGCCTGTTCTGCGCCGGTGCCTAAATCTTTTGCACTAACGTGAACAATACCATTGGCATCGATATCGAAGGTTACTTCAATCTGAGGAACACCTCTGGGAGCTGCAGGAATACCGGTCAGCTGGAAGTTACCTAAGGTTTTGTTGCCTGCTGCCATTTCTCTTTCACCCTGCAGAATATGGATATCTACTGCGGTCTGACCGTCTGCTGCAGTGGAGAATACCTGGCTCTTCTTGGTGGGGATGGTGGTGTTTCTTTCGATTAATTTGGTGCAAACACCGCCTAAGGTTTCAATACCCAGGGACAGAGGAGTTACGTCTAAGAGCAATAAGTCTTTTACGTCACCTGCTAAAACACCTGCCTGAATTGCTGCACCGATTGCAACACATTCGTCGGGGTTAATGCCTTTGAAGGGTTCTTTCCCGATGAATTTTTTCACAGCTTCCTGAACAGCAGGAATTCTGGAAGAACCACCAACCAAGAGCACTTTTGCAATGTCGGAGGGAGAAAGACCTGCGTCTGCCATTGCTTTTTTGGTGGGTTCCATGGTTGCCTGAACCAGATCTTCGGTCAGCTGATCAAATTTTGCACGGGTTAAGGTGATATCTAAATGTTTGGGACCGGTTGCATCTGCAGTGATAAAGGGCAGATTGATGTTTGCACTGGTCATACCGGATAATTCAATTTTTGCTTTTTCTGCAGCTTCTTTTAATCTCTGCAGCGCCATTTTATCAGCTCTTAAGTCGATGCCGTTTTCTCTTTGGAATTCGTCTGCCAAATAGTTCATCACTCTGTCGTCAAAGTCGTCACCGCCCAGACGGTTGTTACCGTTGGTTGCCAACACTTCAAACACGCCGTCGCCGATTTCTAAGATAGAAACGTCGAAGGTACCGCCGCCCAGGTCGTAAATCATAATTTTGTGATCGGTGTCTTTATCCAGACCGTATGCTAAGGATGCAGCGGTGGGTTCGTTGATAATTCTTAAAACGTCTAACCCTGCAATTTTACCTGCGTCCTTGGTAGCCTGACGCTGAGAGTCGGAGAAGTATGCAGGCACGGTGATAACTGCCTGAGTAACGGTTTCGCCCAGATAGCTTTCTGCATCTGCTTTTAATTTCTGCAGAATCATTGCGGAAATTTCCTGAGGAGTGTAACCTTTGTCATCAATGTTTACTTTTTTATCAGTACCCATATCTCTTTTGATGGAGCTGATGGTTTTATCGGGGTTGGTGATTGCCTGTCTTTTTGCAACCTGACCAACCAGTCTTTCGCCGGTTTTGGTGAATGCAACTACGGAGGGAGTGGTTCTTGCGCCTTCTGCGTTGGCGATAACCACCGGTTCGCCACCTTCCATAACTGCCACACAAGAGTTTGTAGTACCTAAGTCAATACCAATAATTTTTGCCATAATAAGATCTTCCTTTCTATTCTCACAAGTCGTGAACTAAAAAATAATGTTTATAAATGATATATATAAAGGTTTACGCCTTAACTTTTACCATCGAATGGCGAATCACTCTGTCGCCCATGGTGTATCCCTTCTGAAGCACTTCCACCACGGTATCAGGTTCGCCATCACCATCTTCTGCACGAAGCACAGCATTGTGAAGCTCGGGATTAAAGGGTTCGTTTAATGCGGGGATTTCTGTTACCCCTGCTTTTTCCAAAATGGCGTGGAACTGTTTTACGGTGAGCTCAATACCTGCTTTAAAAGCATTGCCGTCGGTGGCATCCTGATTTAAGGAAAGTTCCAATGTGTCTAAGATGGGAAGGATTTTTCCAACGGTGTCTGCCGCCGCAAACTGATAACTCATTTCCTTTTCTTTCTGAGTTCGTTTTTTGTAATTTTCAAATTCTGCCATTAAGCGAAGATTTTTGTCAGTTAATTCTGCAATCTGCGCTTCCAACTTGGCAGCGGGATTTTCTTCTGTTGTTTCTTCTACAATTTCTTCTGCGGTTTCCACAGTTTCTTCAACTGCTTCATTTTGCTTTTTATCTTTCTTCATCACAATCTCCTTCTGTGTGTTCTAAAATATCGCTCATCAGGCGGGACATTGCTTCCAAGGTGGTGATAACCTTACCGTAGTTCATACGTTTCGGTCCGATTACAGCAATGGCACCGTTTTTACCGCCGTATGCCTTGTAGGTGGAAACCACCATACTTAAGTCCTTATTCTTTAAGATGGGGCTTTCGTCTCCAATCACCACGGTGATACCGTTTTGGTTCTTAGCGGATGCGGTGTTGATTAAGGAAGTGATTTGTTCCTTATCCTCCACCAAATCCAAAAATCCAAGCACCTTATCCATACTGGAAAACTCGGGAGCCTTCAGCGTTTCAGATTTTCCGCTGAAATAGTATTCACTCATTCCTGTTGCGGCTAAGGTTTCGGTCACAAATTCTAAAATGATGCCCAATAACTCAAAGTTATCATTGAATCTTCTCTTTAAGCGTTCCACCTTATCAGCGGTAATCATTTCCAGAGTGCAACCTGCTAATTCATCATTTAAGATCTGTTTTAAATATAAGATAGAGTTTTCATCAATATGAGTTAAAATTCTTACCTGCCGCTTCTTTATCATACCCGTGTTGGTTACCAGGATAAACATTAAATAATGTTCTGATGCCTTCACGATTTCAAAATGGCTGATAGCACCCGGATTCATACGGGGTGCACCCGTTACAGCGGTAAGACCGGTGGAATCTGAAATGGTTTTTGCGGAAAAATCCAAAAACCGGTTCAATTCTGAAAGATGGTCTTCCATTTTCTGCTTGATAAATTCCATTTCCATACTGGTGGCACGGATATTTTCAATCAAACTGTCCACATACAGCCGGTATGCAAGATTGGATGGGATTCGACCTGCCGAAGTGTGCGGCTGCGCCAGATATCCCATTTCCTCCAAATCCGACATTTCATTCCGGATGGTTGCGGAGGAAAGCCCGATATCACACTTTTTGGCAATGGTACGGGAGCCAACCGGCTCCGCAGTTTCAATATAGTCTTCAATCAGCGCTTTTAATATGGCAATCTTTCTGCCGTCCAGATCCATTGATTGGCACCTCTTTTCCCTTAGTGTGTTTTATCAATCACTGCAATTTCAAGCATTTTCGCCTTGTTAGCACTCCTTTGGTTTGAGTGCTAACAATAATAAAATAGCAGATTTTATGCCGTTTGTCAAGTGTTTTTATAAAAAATTTAAAAAAATTAAAAAGAGTTCATCCCAACAGCGGAAGAACCCTCAGCTTTTTTTGCCTATTATATAAATAGAAAGAAGATAATCTGAAAAATGATGGTTCGACACCTATTTCCAATTTTTCCCCAAAACTGCAGACTACCCCTCCCATTTTTAAAAAACATCAGAAGTTTTTCGTCATATTTCTTGGTTTTTCTTGGATTTTCTGATAAGGTGTGTGTGAATAAAACAAGAGGAGAATTTATATGATGAACCCACAACTTTATGAAAATCAAACCCACCCGGAAGAAACCATAATAAACATTCCCAAACATCTGGAACAACGCTACGACCGTTTTCTTTGTTCCCTATGCTTTTCTCCTGCCTTGAAAGGATTTCCCTACATCAAGCAGGCCCTTTGGTTTGAACATCAGAACCGCCATCTGCTGCCTGCACTGACCAAAGAGATATACGAGGAAATTGCCAAACGATACCGCACACAGATTTATGCGGTGGAGCGTTGTATCACCTTTTCCATCGGGCGGGCATACAGAGAAAACCCGAATGCATTTTTATGTCTGTTTCCCGACTGTAAGAAGGCTCCCTCCAATTTCCGTTTTATCAAAACCGTTTCTCTCTATCTAAATTATGAAGAAGAATAATCAATGTTTGCACAACAAAAAAGGTATCGGCAAATGCCGATACCTTTTTTTATAAGAAAAATTCTTATTTAATAGCGTCTTTGAAAGCTTTACCAGCTTTGAAAACAGGAGCTTTGGAAGCGGGGATTTTGATTTCCTGTTTGGTCTGGGGATTTCTGCCGATTCTTGCAGCTCTTTCTTTCACTTCGAAAGTACCGAAGCCCATGATAGCTACTTTATCTCCTTTTTTTAATGCGCCGGTGATTGCATCGATGGTTGCTGCTAATGCTTTTTCAGCTTCAGTTTTTTTGAAACCTGCTGCTGCGATTGCTGCAACTAATTCAGCTTTGTTCATTTCGATTTCCTCCATAATAAATTTATTATTTTAAATTAAAAATATTTTTTACAATTTTTTAGGATTCGAATCTTGCAATATACTTTTCGTTCTGACGATACATCGCAGTTTCCAAATCAATTTTCTTTGCGGTGAACATTTCCACCAGGGTGGTCATCATTTCGCAAAGGGTTTCTTCCGAGGCAGAATCTTCCTCATTTCTTACATTATCCAACATTTTCTCAAGTTTGTCAATATTTTTTGAGAAAATAATTTCATTTTTGTGCATTTTTTTGGATTTTTCCGCTAAAATTGAGGCACGAAGTACCGAAGGAAGGTGTTTTGCGGTGCTTTTTAAGGTGTATTCCTCTTTTTTCTCACCTTTTTTGATTTCTTCCCAACGGGTTAAAATCCCCGAAACAGACTGGTCTTCCACCTCACCAAACACATGGGGATGACGGCGAATCATTTTTTTGGAGATGGTGTCAATCACATCCTCCACGGTGAATGTGCCTTCTTCTTTTCCGATTTGCGCGTTCATCACAATCTGCAAAAGCACATCACCAAGCTCGTCACACATTTTCGCACGGTTGCCTTCGTGAAGAGCATCAATATATTCGTAGCTTTCTTCAATCAGATTTTTCTTCAAACTGTCATAAGTCTGTTCTCTGTCCCAGGAGCAACCGCCCGGGCTGCGGAGCGTTTCAATAATTTCGCAAAAATCTGAAAAACTGTATCGTTCTTTATTGGTATCCATAGCACAATCTCCGTTGTTTTAGTTCACATAATTGGCAGGGTTTTTAGCAACCCCGTTCTTTCTTACTTCAAAATGCAGATGAGGACCGGTGGAATTTCCGGTATTCCCCACATATCCGATGGTGGAACCCTTGGCAACCTTCTGCCCGGAACGAACTGAAATGCTGCTCATGTGTGCATACCAGGTTTCCAGACCATTGCCGTGGCTGATTTTCACCATTTTTCCGTAGGAGCCGTTCCAGCCTGCAAAGGTGACGGTGCCGCCGTCTGCCGCTTTGATAGGATCTCCGGTACGTCCTGCGTAGTCAATCCCCGTGTGGGTGGATGCCCAACGGGAACCGCTGGAACCGAATCGTGCCGAAACAGCGCCGTAATAAGGACGCATCATCACGCCTGTGGGTGCAGTTTTGGGTTTCACTTTGGTGCCAACTGCCACCACCTGGGTTGTGGGATTAGACAAAACTGTTTCCGACAACACTTTGCGTTCCGTTACCGAATGATTCAAACGGTGAACCTCATACACCACATCTTTCTGCCCGCTGACACCTTCCACCAACACTTTGCGTGTTCCCTGATATAAAGAGCTGTCCTTCTGCTCTTTCACAGGATAAGGAATCCGCTCACGGATGGTAATCACTTCCACTGCTTCCACCGCAATCAACGGCTGAGGTGCCATTACTTTGATGGTTTCTCCCTGACGAAGACGTTCCGGCACAATGCCCGGATTGGCATCCATCAACTGCTGAGTACCAATCCCATACATCAGGGCAATAGAGGAAAAGGTTTCTCCTGCTTCCACTTTGTGGGTCAGGCGGGCATCCTTGGTGCCTCTTAAAATTGCTAAAGCATCTTCTTTTCCCACAATCATATCAGGAGACACTCTGCACTGGGAAACCTCCACAGTGTTGGCAAAATGGGTTTCGTTGTTTTCGTTTTTAAACTGTGCTTCAATTTCTTCCAGCACCTGGTAACCTTCAATCTCGGAATTTAATGCGGTAACCACTTTTCCGTCCACCACAATTCCGTAAGCAGGAGTCAATCCGTCGAAAGCGGTGGTGATTTTATTGATTACCAATTCCTCACTCTGCACCAGATCCCTGCTCACAGGCACCAGATGGAAGGAAGCATTTTCAAATTTATAGTCCATGCCTTTTACGGCAACAATTTCATCGTAGGCGGTGAAAACGGCATTTCTCGCCATTTCCTGAGAGCTTACCACGCCAAAGCTCTGCCCGTTTACCACAACCCGATACCCAAAATCCAGTCGCACATTCAGACAAAGAGCAACAAAGATAATCAGGTAAAGGAAAAGCGAATGCCCAAACATGGTTTTTTCATTGCAGTGCTCTGCTTTTTCTCTCAAAGAATTCCATAGGTTTCCAACAGATGTCATCTCGGTGGCTTCGCCTTGGTCTGCCACGGATTTTCTGAAGGGGAATCTGAATTTTTCGATCACCAAACCATCCTTTCTGTCTCATTTGTTTC
>JAZOQZ010000084.1:0-1381 GCA_045656345.1 Clostridia bacterium | reverse complement strand
ATGCCAATCCTGAAAAGCTGCCGAAGCAGCTGAAGAAATTAGCGTTTTTACATATTGTAAAATTCACCAAACTGAAAATATACAAAAAGAAAAAGAGATTCTTATTTTATCCTTTCTGCTTAGAGTCCAAAAAATCAATGGACAAGCGGGCAAAACGTTTGATGACTCAGGAAAACCATACCAGAACCGATTTGGTATATAAAATTTGCCACGCAGGAAAAATGAAGCCCACTTATCCCAGAAGCATTTATGAAGATGTGATTCGTTATCCCTTCTGCGGAAAGGAATTCTATATCCCTGCTGATTATGAGAACTTTTTGAGAGGTAGATTTGGAGATTATATGCAGCTGCCTCCCGTGGATAAGCAGCAGCCCTGCCATAACATTGTGGAATGTAAGCTGTAATCACAATACGAAAAAACGGGTGAGGATATGTATCAGAATTTAGAGGTTATTCAACAGGAACAAAAAAATATTTTAGATGCAATTGTTGCCATTTGTGAGCAACATCATTTGCGCTATTTTTTAATTGCAGGCACCCTGCTGGGAGCAGTGCGCCATCAGGATATCATTCCCTGGGATGACGATATTGACATCGGAATGCCCCGAAAAGATTACAATAAATTCTTAGAGATTGCAGGGGAGTTGCTTCCCAATCATATGTTCCTTCAGACCTATGAAACCGACCCCGAATATATGCAAAATTTTGCCAAGGTGCGAAACAGTGAAACCACTCACGTGGAGTATCCTGTGAAGCACCTTAAGATGAATCATGGAATTTATGTGGATATTTTTCCTTATGATGGGGTTCCCAAGAGCAGTAAAATGCAGTTTATTCACAACAAACGAATTGTGTTGCAATGTGTTTTTCTCCGCTATTTCTGGGATACTCCTTATGTGGAGAGCAGCGTCTTGAGAAGATTCGTTAAGGGATGCTTATCTGTTTTCACCACCAAGCTGAAGCTGCAAAAGCAGTTGGATAAAATTTTATCCAAATATGATTATGACCGATCTGAAACGGTGGGAAGTCTGCTTTCGGGATACAAGGTGAAAACCTATATCGCAAGGAAAATCTACGAAGAAACCACACCATTACCTTTTGGAGCAAAAGCTTACCGTTGCCCGAAAAATTATGAAGCGATTTTAACCAAATTATATCGCAATTATATGGAGTTGCCTCCCGTGGAAAAACGAGGCGTTCGCCACAATATTGCAATTTCTGATCCCGAAAAAAGCTATCGGGAATACTTATAAAAAAAGGAGGGAAGTCAAAAGATGTTTAAAAAACTGAAAAGCCGTTGGAACGGATTGGCTTCCCGATTGAGGGATGCCGAACGAAGCCGTGCTCTGTTTGGAAAAAGTTACGGTGTGAAGCTGCCTTT
>JAZOQZ010000083.1:0-11644 GCA_045656345.1 Clostridia bacterium | reverse complement strand
AGAGAATTCCAACACCAGCCGTCACGCTGCTGAGTTCTGGATGATTGAACCTGAAATTGCATTTGCAGATTTGAATGACGATATGGAATTAGCAGAGGATATGTTAAAATACATCATCCGTTATGTTTTACAAAATGCTCCCGAAGAAATGGAATTCTTTAATAACTTTGTTGATAAAACATTGCTTGAAAGATTAAACTTTGTTGCAAATTCCGATTTCGGCAGAGTAACCTATACCGAAGCAGTTGAAATTTTGGAAAACTGCGGTGAAAAATTTGAATATCCCGTAAAATGGGGTATTGACCTGCAAACCGAACACGAACGTTACTTAACCGAAACCGTGTTCAAAAAACCCATTTTCGTTACTGACTATCCCAAGGATATTAAAGCATTCTATATGCGTTTAAACGACGATGGCAAAACCGTTGCCGCTATGGACTGTCTGGTTCCCGGCGTTGGTGAAATCATCGGCGGAAGCCAGAGAGAAGAAAGAATGGATATTCTCTTAGAACGCATGAAAGAAATGGGCTTAAACGAAGAGGATTACGGATTCTACCTGGATTTAAGAAAATACGGCTCTAATAAACACGCAGGCTATGGTCTCGGTTTTGAACGTGCGATTATGTATTTAACAGGTATGTCCAACATTCGTGACGTTATCCCGTTCCCCAGAACAGTGGGTACCGCCGAATTTTAGTTTTTACCTCTATCGCAAGGAAGGATTGAACAAAAATGAGTCTTCTTGGAATTATACTGTTTGTATTCGTGGTGTTTTATCTGTTTAAGAAACGGTCACTCATTGCATACCGTAAAGGTGTGAAAGAGGTGCTTGGCGGAGACAGTTCTCTCGGAATGGAGCATCTTCGCAAGGCATACCGGCAGGGACTTACCCCTGCTCAACGGATTCAGGTAGCTTATGCCGAACTAAAATTCGGAGAAGAAAGAGAATCCAAAAAAATACTGAATCTTCTTTTGATGGATTCCAAAGCAAAACCTGCCGTGAAAGGTCAGGCAAGATGTATGATGGCGATTATCGCCTTGCAAAACAAAGAAATTTCGGAAGCCAGAGAAATTTTAGAATCCATTAAGGAGGGTGGCTTTGTTAACAGTAACTTTTATGCTACCTATGGATACATGGCAATTCTCACAGCAGATCAGGAATATTACGTTAAAGCAAATGAAGAAGCATATCAGTTCAATCCCGATAACCCGGTAATTTGTGATAACTACGGATTAAGTTTGTTTCACCAGGGTGAATATGACAAGGCGAAGGAAATTTATTCTCAGCTGATTGATAAAAATCCGAATTTCCCCGAAGCGTATTACAATTATGCTTGTGTGTTGGAAAAGTCGGGGGACATTCATCAGGCAGTTGAAATGCTGGAAGAAGCATTGAACCAGGAGTTCTCAGGTGTTACCACCATCCGTAAAGGTGCTGTGGAAGCATATTTGCAAAGCCTTAAGAACATTGTAGCAAAAGAACAATAGAAAGAACATAGTAGGAGTCAGGTTATGGAAATTTTTAGAATTTATGCAGAAAAGAAAAACGGTTTTGACATTGCTGCAAAATCCGTATGTAAAGATTTAAGAGACAACTTGAATATCAAAGATCTGGAACAGGTTCGTGTTCTGGTTCGCTACGATATTTACGGCATCACCAAAGAAGAATACGAAAAAGCAAAATATGTTATCTTCTCTGAACCGATGCAGGATTTTGTATATGATGAAACCGTTGATTTAGGAAATGCCAAAACATTTGTGATGGAATATCTGCCCGGTCAGTACGACCAGAGAGCAGACTCTGCAGCACAGTGTGTGCAGGTTATCACCGGGAAAGAACGTCCCATCGTGAAGACTGCAACCGTGTATGCTTTTTTGGGAAATGTTTCCGATGAAAAATTGGAGGAAATCAAAAAATATCTGATTAACCCCGTGGAAGCAAGAGAAGCAAAAGCCCAAAAACCCACCACATTGATTGATGTGGTTACAGAACCTGCAGATGTTGCTGTGATTGACGGCTTCATCAGTGCAGACGAAGCAGCCTTAAAACAGATGATTTCTGATTATGGCTTTGCTATGGACTTTGACGATATTTCCTTCTGTCAGAAATATTTTAAAGACGAAGAAGGAAGAAATCCCACTTTAACTGAGCTTCGTATGATTGACACCTATTGGTCTGACCATTGCCGTCATACCACCTTTGCAACTCACTTAACCGATATCAAAGTGGAAGATGAGATGGTGAATGAAGTTTACAACGATTATTGCAATGCAAGAATTTCTTTGGGTAGAAGTGAAAAACCCGTTTGTTTGATGGACATTGCCACCATTGCGGCAAAAGAACTGAAAAAAATGGGTTACTTGAAAAATTTGGATGAATCCGAAGAAATCAATGCATGTTCTATTGAGGTAGAAGCGGAAGTAAACGGAAAAAAAGAAGCTTACCTCATTATGTTTAAAAACGAAACTCATAACCATCCCACCGAAATTGAACCTTTCGGCGGTGCGGCAACCTGTTTGGGCGGTGCTATCCGTGACCCGCTTTCCGGCCGTTCCTATGTGTATCAGGCAATGCGTATTACCGGTAGTGGTGACCCGAGAAAATCCTTAAAAGAAACCCTGCCCGGTAAACTGCCTCAGAGAAAAATTTCCAAAGTTGCGGCAAAAGGTTATAGCTCCTACGGAAACCAGATTGGTCTGGCAACCGGCTTGGTAAGAGAAGTATATGACGAAGGTTATGTTGCAAAACGTTTGGAAATCGGTGCTGTTGTTGGTGCTGTTCCCAAAGCAAGTGTAGTAAGAGAACGTCCCCAGCCCGGTGATAAAATCATTCTGCTTGGCGGCAGAACCGGACGTGACGGTTGCGGCGGTGCAACTGGTTCTTCCAAAGCTCACACCATGGAATCCTTGGAATCCTGTGGTGCAGAAGTGCAGAAGGGTAATCCTCCCGAAGAACGTAAAATCCAGCGTCTGATGAGAAAAAAAGAAGTTACCACCTTAATCAAACGTTGTAATGACTTTGGTGCTGGCGGTGTGTCTGTTGCAATCGGCGAACTGTGTGACGGTCTGGTGATTCAGCTGGATAAAGTTCCGAAAAAATATGAAGGCTTAGATGGAACCGAACTGGCAATTTCCGAGTCTCAGGAACGTATGGCAGTTGTGGTGGCAGCAAGTGATGCGGATAAATTCATCGCCTATGCCAACGAAGAAAACTTGGAAGCAACCTTAGTTGCAGATGTTACCGACACCAATCGACTGGAAATGTACTGGAGAGGCAACAAAATCGTAAATCTGTCCAGAACTTTCTTGAATTCCAACGGTGCTTCCAAACAGGCAAAAGTAACCGTTCCGAAAATCGAACTGAAAAATGCACTGTGCGGAGAATTTTCTGACCTTACCGAAATGCTCTCCGATTTAAATATCTGCTCTCAGAAGGGCTTGATTGAAAACTTTGACTCCACCATCGGTGCGGCAACTGTCCTGATGCCTTTTGGCGGAAAATATGAACTGACTCCCGAAGATGTTATGGCGGCAAAAATTCCCGTAGAATACGGCGATACCACCACCGCCACCGTAATGAGCTACGGATACAATTCCAAACTGTCTTCTGTATCCACCTTCCACGGTGCATACTATGCGGTAATTGAGTCTGTTGCAAGAATTATTGCGGCAGGTGCAAAACTGTCTGACACCTATTTAACTTTCCAGGAATATTTTGAACGTCTGCGTGATGAATCTACCCGTTGGGGCAAACCTTTTGCAGCGTTACTGGGTGCATATCACGCACAGAAATTGCTTAAAATTGCGGCAATCGGCGGAAAGGACTCTATGTCCGGTTCCTTTAACGATATGGATGTTCCTCCCACATTGGTATCTTTCGCCATTGCACCTGTTTCCACCAAAAATATTATTTCCCGGGAAATGAAACAGAAAAATTCCAAAGTATATCTGTTGGAAACTCCTGTTTTAGAGAACGGACTCCTTGATATGGATAAATTCCTGGAAAATATCCATTGGTTAGAAGAAAACCTGGCAAATGGAACTGTGATTTCTGCATCTGCTGTTTCTTATGGCGGTATTGCAGAAGCAGTAACCAAAATGGTGCTGGGTAACCGCATCGGTTTCACTTTTGCAAAAGAAGACGGCTTATTTGATAAAAAATACGGTTCCTTTGTGGTAGAAACTGTAAAAGATTTAGATGCTACCTTAATCGGTACTACCAACGAATCTGAAACCATCGTGATGGGTGGCAAAGACTATAACTTAGCTGACCTGTCCGACACCTTTGAAAAACCCCTGGCAAAAGTATATCCGCCTTATGCAGATGAAATTAGCGGTGAGATGGCAGATTGCGAATACAAAGCTGCCAACATCGTGACTTCTTCCATTAAAGTGGCAAAACCCAAGGTTTTAATTCCCGTATTCCCCGGTTCCAACTGTGAATACGATTCTGCAAGACGCTTTGAAAAAGCAGGTGCGGAACCCGAAATTATGGTATTTAAAAACCTCACAGTTTCTATGTTGGAAGAATCCGTAGAAGCGATGGCAAATGCCATCGAAAAATCTCAGATTATGATGATTCCCGGTGGTTTTTCCGGCGGTGACGAGCCTGACGGCAGCGGTAAATTTATCTCTGCGGTACTCCGTAACCCGAAAATCAAAGACGCTATCAACCGACTGCTCTATCAGAGAGACGGTCTGATGCTGGGTATTTGTAACGGTTTCCAGGCGTGAATTAAATTAGGTCTGGTTCCTTACGGTGATATTTTAGAACCCAACGAAAACTGGCCTACCTTAACCTTTAATACCATTCCTCGTCATATTTCCACTATGGTGGATGTTAAAGTGGCATCCAATCTGTCTCCCTGGTTAGCAAATACCAAGGTTGGTGATGTTTATAAAACTGCCATTTCCCACGGGGAAGGCAGATTCACCGCACCCAAAGCAGTGCTGGATGAACTCATTAAAAACGGTCAGGTTGCTACTCAGTACGTTGATCCCAATGGTAATCCCACCTATGATCCCAGATATAATCCCAACGGTTCTTTATGCTCCATTGAAGGTATCACCTCCAAAGACGGCAGAATTTTTGGTAAAATGGGTCACTCTGAACGTATTGCAGATAGCTTGTATAAAAATATCGACGGAACTTTTGATATGAAACTCTTTGAATCCGGCGTGGCATACTTCAAATAAAAGAGGGATTACAAATGACCAATTATCAGAAAGCAGCAGCTTTCTTACAGGAAAAAACAAACGGAGCCTACGATACCTGCGTGGTATTAGGCTCCGGCTACGGCAATTTAATCGACAAATTGCCTAATAAATTGACAATATCATACAGTGAAATTCCCGGTTTTCCTGTTTCCACAGTACCGGGGCATCGGGGTGAAATGGTCTTTGCCGAAATGAATGGCAAAAACGTGATTTTTATGTCCGGTCGCTTTCATTTTTATGAAGGTTATTCTATGAGCGAAGTAACCTTTTATGTGAGAGTGCTAAAACTTCTTGGAGTTACTAATCTGATTCTCACCAATGCAACAGGAGGCATTAATCCCGATTTTCGTGCAGGAGATTTGGTTGTGATTTCCGACCATATCAAATTAGGGTTGCAAAGTCCCTTGTTTGGTCCTAATGACGAAACTTTCGGTCCCAGATTTCACGATATGTCCTGTGCGTATTCCTTGCAGTTGCGGGAACATTGCAAAGCTGCCTTTGAAAAGGTTGGAATTCCCTATAAAACCGGCGTGTACGCTATGATGGGAGGACCTCAGTTTGAAACACCTGCGGAAATCCGTGCGCTTGGCATTTTAGGTGCCGATATGGTGGGAATGTCTACTGTTCCCGAGGTAATTGTGGCAAATCATTGCGGTATCAATGTGTTGGGAATTTCACTCATTTCCAATCTGGCAGCAGGAATTTCCAAAGCACCTCTTTCTCACGAAGAAGTGATGGAGGAAGGAAGAAAAGCCACCGAAACTTTTTGGAAGGTGTTATCTGAATTGATGCACCTGATATAAGAACGAAAAAAGGAAAAGAATTATGAATGATTTAGTTTTAAGCGGTCAGAAAAAAATCGCCTGGGCAAAGCGTTTTATGCCCGTGTTAACCAAAATTGAAAAAGACTTTGTGGAAAAACAGGTGTTTGCAGGATTAAAAATTACTGTTTGTATTCATCTGGAAGCAAAAACTGCCTGTTTTGTAAAGATGCTCAAAAACGCAGGTGCTATTGTAACTGCAACCGGATGCAATCCCTTATCTACTCAGGATGACGTGTGTGAAGCATTACGTGCAGATGGAATCCGTGTGTGTGCAAAACACGGTGTTTCCATGGAAGAATATGAACGTCATCTGGAAGAGTCTTTATCAGATGGTCCCGATTTGATTTTGGATGACGGTGGTGACTTAACCGACATTATTCACCATAAAATGCCTCATCTTGCGGACAATCTGATTGGTGGCACCGAAGAAACCACCACAGGGGTGAACCGCTTAAAGAATTTAGCACAAAAAGGCGAAATTAAATATCCCATTATTGCGGCAAACGATGCAATGATGAAATTTTTATTCGATAACCGTTATGGTACCGGTCAATCCGTTTGGGACGGCATTAACCGTACTACTAATTTAGTAGTGGCAGGCAAAACCGTTGTAATCGCAGGTTACGGCTGGTGCGGACGTGGTGCAGCACTTCGTGCAAAAGGCCTTGGTGCTCAGGTAATTATTACAGAGATTGATGAAATTAAAGCCATTGAAGCAGTAATGGACGGTCACACTGTGATGAAAATGGATGACGCTGCAAAATTAGGGGATATTTTTGTTACCTTAACAGGATGCAAAGATGTTATCACTAAAGAACATTTTAAAGTTATGAAAAATGGTGCCGTGTTGGCAAATGCAGGTCATTTTGACGTGGAAATCAATAAAGGTGATTTATTGTCCTTAAGTGTTTCTCACGAAGAAACCCGTCAGAATATTGAAACTTATACCTTGAAAAACGGCAACGAAATTCATCTGCTGGCTGAAGGCAGACTGGTAAACTTAGCAGCAGGAGACGGACATCCTGCCGAAATTATGGATATGAGTTTTTCTGTGCAGGCATTGGCATTACACTATTTAAAAGAGCATAAAGATGAATTAATGCCCGGTATGCACTATCTGCCCGAAGAAATCAACCGAAAGATTGCGAAAATTAAATTGCAGTCCTTAGGTGCAGGGCTGGAAGAATTAACTCCTGAGCAGAAAAGCTATTATTTCTGTGAATGATTTTTTGATATACCTTGATATATTTTAAAATATAATTAGAGCTTGAGGGATAAACTTATGAAAAAGTTTTTAACAAAAAAGAATATGATTATCACAGGAATTGCTCTGTTTTTGGTTCTTGTGCTGTTCTTGGTGATTCCGCCTGTATGTGATGCTTATTTTTTTGATACCGCCACAACGGGAGTGAATTTCTGCGGAGAAAATGTTGGTGGAAAGAGTGAAGCAGAAATTTCTGCTTTATTGGATGAAATGATTGGAGAACCGAAACAAACAACGATTCAGATTGCGGATAAAACCATTTCTCTGGATATGAATTCTGCAGGTTTTTCCATTGATAAAGAGAAAACCTTATCAGATATTATGGCAATTGGGAAAAATAATTTCTTTGATGCGTTCTTATGCCGTTGGCAGAATTGGGATGCTCCCATTACCTTTCACACTGATGCAGAAATGTTTACCACAGTAACCGAAACTCTTCTGACTCAGGAAGGCTTAAGTGAACAGCGTTTTGATTATACCATAAACGGAGACGAAGCTGAAATTGTAATTCGTCCCGACATTGAAAGTTATGCCATCAACGATTTATTTCATGAAATTGCAGCGGACTATCCTGATATCAAAGCAGAGTATGCTTTGGTAAAGAACGAATTTGCTCCTATTACTGCTTCTGAAATTGCGGAAAAAATTAATACACCTGTAACGGATGCCCGCATTGATGAGCAGGATGGCAAAAAAGTGGTTGTTCCGCATCAGGTTGGTTTATCCGTGGAGGAAGAGGTTTTAGCACAAATGCTGGAAAACGGAGAACTGGAATTTTCTGTTCCTGTTACCGTATTAAAACCGAGCGTGTATACCGATGATTTATCCACAGATGCCTTTCCTCATCGTTTAGCTGCCTATTCCACTAATTATAACGAAGGGGAAGTATCCCGATCTTCCAATGTAAAATTAGCGGCACAGAAGGTAAACGGCACCGTTTTAAACAGCGGAGATATTTTTTCATTCAATCAGGTAGTTGGAAAACGCTCTTATGAAAATGGTTTCCGGGATGCTAAAATTTTCTTATCCGATAAAGTGGTTGACGGCACCGGTGGCGGTATTTGTCAGGTTTCTTCTACCATTTATCCTGCTGCGTTATATAGTGATTTAAAAATTGTGGAGCGCAGAAATCATAATTTTGTGGTTTCTTACGCAAAACCCGGTATTGATGCTACCGTAGTATATGGTTCTATCGACTTCAAATTTGAGAATAATAAACAAAATCCCATTAAAATCAAGGCATTTGCATCAGACGGTGTTATGACTGTTGAAATCTGGGGAACCAAAGAAAACAACAACACTGTGGAACTTACAACCGAGCATCTTGGTTCCTACGGTCGTGGTGTGAAGTATGAATATAATGAAAGCCTGGCTCCGGGTGAAAAAGTGGTTACCCAGTCCGGATATGACGGTTTGAAGGTGAATTCATACCGTATTGTTAAAGATGAAAACGGAGCTGTTATTCGTACCGATAATCTGGGTGTTTCCAACTATATTCCTTTAGTTAAAATTATCCAGACATCTGATTTGGGATTGGTAGAAACCGGAATTCCCACCGAAACTTTACCGGAAGGCGAAGGGGCAGAAGGGGAAGCAACCGAAGGCGAAAACACCAATCCTGTTGAAGGAGAAACAACGGAGCCTGTAGAGGGTGAAAACATCGGGGAAAGCGTTGATTCTCCCGAGCCGTCTCCCTCTGTAGAAACCACTCCTGCTCCAGAGGTTGTTCCGGAAGCAACTGATGCTCCCGAAGCTACTTTGGAACCTACTCCTGAAGCTACGCTTACAGAAGACTTGGCTGCATAACAGATATTTGATAACACCCAAGGAGGTTATGGCAACATGGCACGTACATTTCGAGGGGGATTTCATCCCGAAGAAGCCAAAGATATTACTGCTGCAAAAGCAATTGTTGTATTAGATGCACCAAAAACAGTTATTATTCCGTTATCTCAGCACATCGGCGCTCCCTGTGAACCTTTGGTAAAAGTGGGGGATGAGGTGAGCATCGGTCAGAAAATCGGTGAAGCTGTCGGTTTTGTTTCTGTTCCGGTACACGCATCTGTTTCCGGTAAGGTCATTGCAATTGAAGACCGTCCTCACACCGGACGGGGAACTTGCAAAGCGGTTGTGATTGAAAATGATTTTTCAGATACTGTTTCAGAATCGGTTATTCCGAAAAATCCCGACAAGATGAGCTCCAGGGAATTGGTGGAAGCTATCCGGCAGGCCGGCATTGTAGGTATGGGCGGTGCAACATTCCCCACCCATGTTAAATTGTCTCCTCCGGAAGATAAAAAAGCAGACTGCGTGATTTTAAACGGTGCAGAATGTGAACCTTTTTTAACAGCCGATCATCGTATGATGCTGGAGCATCCTGAAGATATTATTGACGGCTTGAAAATTATGATGAAAATTCTGGATGTGCATCGTGGCTATATTGCCATTGAAGACAATAAAAAAGATGCCTTCCAATTAATAAAAGATAAATGTGCAAAAGAAGCTGAAATCACAGCAGTCCTCGTGAAAACCAAGTATCCTCAGGGCAGTGAAAAGCAGTTGATTGATTCCGTGTTAAAGCGGGAAGTAAAATCCGGGCAGCTGCCTATTGATGCAGGAGTTGTGGTGCAGAATGTTGCATCGGCTGCTGAAATTTCCGTTGCAATCCGTACCGGGATGCCTCTTACCAAAAGAGTGGTAACCGTGTCGGGAAGCGGCTGCGAAAATCCTCAGAATTTGTCGGTCAGAATCGGTACTCCTTTATCTGCTTTAGCTGAATACACAGGAATTACCGATGGGATCAGAAAGGTATTGGCAGGGGGCCCTATGATGGGGGTTGCGCAGTACACATTAGATGCCCCTGTAATGAAAGGCACTTCCGGTCTTTTGTTCTTTACCGATAAAGAATATCGTCATTATGAGCCGAAAGACTGTTTGCGTTGCGGAAGATGTGTGCAGCATTGTCCGATGAGACTGATGCCTTTTATGATTATGGCACATTCGGAGCTTGGCAATCTGGATCAAGCGGTGCGATACGGCTTGAAAGATTGTATGGAATGTGGAACTTGTAGCTATATTTGTCCGTCCAGAAGACATCTGGTGCAAACGATTAAAATGGCAAAAGCAAATCTTCCTAAAAAATAAAGCTTCGTAACGATTGTATAGAAAGGTAAAAATGTGCTTTTTGGCATTTGGTGAAAGAATTATGAATGAAAAACTGATTGTTTCCACATCACCTCATATTCAGACCAGACGTGGCATCGGAAGCATTATGGGAAATGTGCTGATTGCTTTGATTCCCGCAATTGCAGCTGCAACCTGGATTTTTGGATTGAGAGCTTTGGTGTTAATTGCGATTTCTGTTTGTTCTGCAATGCTGTTTGAACATTTATGGTGCGTTGTTTTAAAAAAACAAACTACTATTTTCGATGGAAGTGCCGCTGTGACAGGTGTATTGTTAGCTTTAACCCTACCTGTTGGCGTGGAATGGTATATTCCGGTGGTGGGGGCTTTCTTTGCCATTATTGTAGCAAAATGTCTGTTTGGCGGTCTTGGCAATAACTTTATCAATCCTGCATTGGCAGGTCGTGCATTTTTATTGGCTTCCTATTCACTGCCTATGACCACCTGGGTAGCACCTTTTTCTTATCAGGGTGGAGCTGTGGATGCTGTAACGTATGCAACTCCGCTGAAGTTATTAAAAGCGGGAGAAACCGTAAATATCAGTTATCTGGATATGCTCTTTGGGAATATGGGCGGTTCTATGGGTGAGGTTTGCGCAGTTGCTCTGATGATTGGATTTATCTATCTTTTAGCAACCAAAATTATCCGTCCCCACATTACCGTTTCTTATGTGGCAACGGTTGCATTGTTGGGTTGGATTTTTGGTTATCAGGGATTGATGACCGGTGATCCAGTTGCATCTGTATTAACCGGCGGTGTTTTATTGGGCGGTATTTTTATGCTGACTGATTACACCACATCTCCCACCACTCGTCTGGGTAATGTGATTGCAGGAATTTTAGCAGGCGCATTAACCATTTTCATCCGTGTGAAGGGCGGTTATCCGGAAGGGGTTTGTTATTCTATTTTATTTATGAATATTTTAGCTCCTCAGATTGATAAACTGATTCTTCCCAAAAAATACGGTGCATAAGGGAGGTATTTTGATATGACAAAAAAAGAAAATATCTTCGTATTGGCACTGAAACTGTTTATCATTTGTTTGGTGGTTGCTTTAGGGTTATCCGCCTTGAATTATGTTACCAAACCCATTATTGATGACCTTACTGAAACCAAGAAGGCAGAGGCAATGCAGTCTGTTTTGCCGGATTGTGAA
>JAZOQZ010000082.1:0-3084 GCA_045656345.1 Clostridia bacterium | reverse complement strand
CACCTCCTGATGCTTGCCAGCCGGGGCTTTCAGCCACTCGGTCAGACAATCTTTACACTTTAGACTTTCAAGACAAGGTTTTGTATCTTGCCACCCGATACGGCAAAATCCATTTTTCCCTCGTACATGCTCCGATCCACTTAAATCCAACTTCCACTTCGCCAGTTCCTCATCGCTCATAGCGTTTATCACGTCACGGTTTGTTTTCGGTTCGGTCATCCAATCACCTCTTTTATTTTTCGCAACATTTTTTTCAGTTCAACGATACTCTGAATGCACTCCGGGCAATCGCAGAAGCCCCCTCTTTTGCTTTTTGTTTTTATTCCAAACGCTGAACTCAAATCCTCTATTTCTTCAAATGCCATACTGCAAACAGTGTGTTCCCCACCACCACCGATATCCATCAAATGCCACACCGGATTAGGTTCTTGTGGATTTGTATTCCCAAAATACAATTCGCCCGCCGTCTTTGGAATATACAACTTTTTAACTTCCGCTATTGTATATCCAACTCCGTTGCACTTTTCGCACTTTCGCCGGGGATATAACAGCTCTCCACTTCCTGCACAGTACCAACATTTACACTTTTTCATTTGCTCTGCTCCTTTTTCTTTTTTGTCCATATCGTTAAAATCGTGCTGATATAAGGTCTGCGGACGTCGTAATCAATTTTGATGCTTGAAATAACGCTTCCGTCAACAGTGCAAATATCGCAAAGCCCTTTAATCCGTTCAAAACTTACAGGCTGATCAAACTTAAATACATTTTTAACTTTCACTCCACCACCCCTTCAATTATTGATTACCGAAATCATGATAATGCCCTTCAAATGCATCATCATAAAAACAAGACTCGTCTGGATAAAAAGGATCAGGTTCATGCCGATGTGTGCTACAGCGGTTAGAGTAACGGTTATAATTACAACCAACTTCAGAACGTTCCGGCAGTTTACCGAAATCAGAAGGTGTGCTGGAGTTTAACAATTCTTGATACCTTTCGCTTTTTTTCCATGCCAACTCATCATCAACCGCTTTACCATACCTATCATTAAACCACGGATATGCGTCACACCACGACTTCAGCAATTCGGTCTTAAATATGCGAAACCATCCTATGAACTTTCCATCGTAGTCACTGCCGGACGTTACGATATCGAAATCAGGGTGAACATCACTGGTGCGTACACACACTATGCCTGTATAATTACCCATTCTCCACCTCCTTCAGTTTCGCCACCGTTGCGGCGATGGCTTCTTCTCTGGTTCTGAACATTACATCTCTGATTATTGTAGAAATGAAAACGGTTTCACCCCATGCGGTGACGGTGATATACACCAACTTCCCCGCCAGCACCTCCGGGGATTCCGTGATCCGGTCAAAGAGGGACTGCTCTGGAAATTGCTCAACCAGTCCTACATATCCGCAACCGTAGCAAGTAGCCATACTGTCATTAGGGCTTGGATATTCTGTAATATGTATATCTTTGCTTTCGCATTGAGGACACTTCTTACTCATTCCTCAATCTCCTGTTTCTGCTTCCAGTTCTCTGCTGATTTCTGTGTTTGTTTTGCTTACTTTTTCTTTCGCGAAGTGTCGTATCCAATCAAAACAGTTTCCGCAAAAATGGCGTTTTATTAGAATTTTATCTTTGAAAATACTGACACACTCATCTTTGATTGTTATAACGTCATCATAATGCGTTTTCTTAAAAAAGCCCTCATATTCTACAAGCACTTTTTTACAGCAATCACATGTAATATTTGCTTTGTTTTTCATGCTTCAATTCCTTTCAATTTCAGCCACAATTTCAGGGCGGCGGTTGCTGTGTTTTCATCCTCATACTGCACAAACTCTGAAACAACAGTATGTTCATCTGAGATATTATTTCCCCACACTTCAAATTCATCTAATTCTTTAAGTATCTCCTGCAATGTCGGGGCTGGATAAACACCTTTTTTGGCTGTGGCAGCCCATGATGTTTCTCGTACTACAACAACAGGATCTCCATAACTATATTCCGGATAAACTCCTCTGAAATCAATCCAACAAAGAACACTACCTGAGAACTCTCCCTCCGGAATCAGCTTGCAAAGCTCAATCGGCGGGACTAAATCTGTAAGGTTCATACCCTGTACCCCCTTCCATATTCTTTGGCATCGTCCACAACGTTTTCACGGTCATCACCGTTCAGGTGCATCATCCAGCAACCGACACAATCGATATCACCCTCATCGTCAACAACACACACGGATTCATCGCCACTTTCTTTGGGACATGCGTTGCAATCGTTCAACCATCTTGCGACCGTTCCCAACGGTGATTTTTGAATCTCTACAATAGTCATTCTTCAACCCTTCGTTAATTCCCGTTATTTTCCGTTACAAAACAAACCACTTTCCGCTGTTTGTACCCGTGTTTCTTCGCTTCTTTTACCGTCAGCAGACGGCTTGAGAATACTTTCCGCTCCAGTCTGTTATCGCCATTATCACCGACTTGCAAATTCAGCACCCTGCCCGGCTTGATTTTGTACTTCTCAGCTTCTTCTTCAGAGAGAAACACAAACGGAAATTCCCCGCTCTGAATTGCCGTGAATTGCTCGGTGGTAAGGCGAACAATGCCGAGCCGGTTCTCTTCCTCATCAATCATCTCGCCAAGATACTTCCGGTAAGTTTCCTTGGGATGCGGATGAAACTCTTTAAGAACAATCTTCCGGAACTTCGCATTCAGCTTATCAAGAACCAAGCAGCCGTTTGTCAGCTTCTTCGTGATCCCTTCTTTGACATACAGAGCGATCAGAAATACGCATCTCGGACATGCTTTCGTTCCTTTTCCGTTGATCAGGGACATATCTTCCGGCAGATGTTTTTCCCCACAAAGAACACAAACTTCCGTCCGTTTCTCTTTGTCGGCATCAATAAGCATCTGAACCCTGTCAGCAGGAACTGCAACAAAATATTTGTCAGCAGGTTTCATCTTCATTCCTCAAACAAACATGGTTCAATAGTTGACAACATCATCTCTTTTGCCTTTCGTGCAAATTCCTTTTTAATTTCAAAACCGTATGCTCTCCGTCCGATATTGGCT
>JAZOQZ010000081.1:0-3474 GCA_045656345.1 Clostridia bacterium | reverse complement strand
TAAAAAAAACGGCATAATTGATTTTTTTCTTATAAAAACTGACGAAAAAACAATATTGTAACGGTAAAAATTAGCATAATTGTATAATTTCGGTAGATTGCGAATCTTTTTAGGAACCTAAAACCCAGGTTGACATAGAATAAAAGTGAACCCGGAATTTTTTAAAAATTCTGCAGGTTTTAGCATAAAGGAGGATTTAGTATGTCGAAAGATTTTACAACCGGAAGCATCCGTGACGCAGTTTGCGTGCATACTGATAAGGTGTATGATGCCTGCAAGGATAAGGACTGTATCGTCGATGCCAGAGTGTATGTAACTCCTTGCGGTCAGGAACTGATTGACCGCTCTATCAACATCAAAGTAAGAAAAGCGGAAATCATCTGGGTGTATACCGATGTGGAGGAAGTGCCCTTTAACCGTGGATTCTACACGGTGGATTTAAAATATTTCTTTAAGGTATACTTAGATGTGTTCACCGGCGTGGGCCGTCCGGTTACCGTGGAAGGATTAGCCACCTTTGATAAAAAAGTAATTTTGTTCGGTTCCGAAGGAAAATCCAAAAGTTTCACTTCCAAATACCGTCCCAATGAAAGGGACATTCAGATGTCTGTGAAGAACAATCTGCCTATGGCAATTGTGGATGTGGTGGAACCCATCGCTTTATCTGCTAAAGTGGTGGAACGTCACCAGCATCACTGCTGTTGTGAAATTGACTGTTCCAGCTTACCTCGTGAAATTTCCGCTTGTTTTGAAGACGAAATCATCGGGGAAGAACGGGATAAAAACGTGTATGTTACCCTGGGATTATTCTCCATTATCCGTTTGGAACGCAATGTGCAGCTTTTGGTACCTGTTTACGATTTCTGTGTGCCCGATAAAGAATGCGTGGGTGCCACTGAAGATAACCCCTGCGATTTATTTGACAATATCAATTTCCCCGTGGATGAATTTTTCCCGCCCAATGCTTGCAGTTTTGACAATCCCGGTTTATCTACTCCCCGTGAAACCAATCAGAGAAACTGCGGATGCAAATAAAAAAAGAGGCATCATGCCTCTTTTTTTATTTGCCAAGATGATTTAACAGTGCTTTGCAACCTGCCATCACATCCCGGTAGGTATCATCGAAATTGCCGGTGTACCAGGGGTCTGCGATGTCTCCGCCGCCTGCAAAATCCAGTAGTTTTTTTACTTTTCCCATAGAATCAGAGCCAATAATACGGTTGATGTTTCGCACATTCATAGTATCCATGGGGATGATGTAGTCATAGGTTTGGTAATCCTTTTTTGTCAATTGAACTGCCACTTTTCCGTCGCAGGAAATGCCGTGTTCTTTTAAGATTTTTTTAGTGCCCGGGTGAACTGGATTTCCGATTTCTTCCCGACTGGTAGCAGAAGATGCAATATAAAAATCATCGGAAATATCAAGCTTTTTCACCATATCTTTTAACACAAATTCTGCCATGGTGCTTCTGCAGATATTGCCGTGGCAGACAAACATAATTTTTATCATAACTGCCTCCTGAAAGTTGGTAATTTCACTATAACATAAAAGTGTTTTTATTACAAGCCTTTTGTGGAAAATCAATTGACAAAAATTGTAGCTTATGGTAAGATGTTTTGTAATAAAATAAGCTGACAGGGAGGAAATTTCCCATGAAAATCTTAGATATGCATATTCACGCTTGGGGCACCAAACCCGATCCGGACAATCTGATTGCCAATATGGAAAAAGCAGGTGTATGGGGCGGTTGTGTGATGTCGTACAGACCCAAAGAGGCCGACTCCGCAAAGGGTCTTTCTTTTGAGGATAGAGTGGAAGAAGCACTTGGTTGGTGCAAAGGCTACGAAGGGCGTTTGTTTCCTGTGGTGTGGATTCATCCCAAAGAAGAAAACTTATGTGAAAATGTGAAAAAGGCAGTGGCACAAGGCATCTGCGGATTTAAGATGATCTGTCATAATTTTTATGTGTATGAAGAGGAGTGTATGGAAGTTCTTCGTACCATTGCAGAGCTCAATGTTCCAGTGTTTTTCCATTCCGGAATTTTATGGGACGGCACCGATTCTTCCAAACATAACCGTCCGGTTCACTGGGAAATTCTTTCGCAGATACCCAAACTCCGGTTTTCTCTGGGACACTGTTCCTGGCCCTGGATTGACGAATCCTTTGCAGTATATGGTCAATTCCTGAATGCTAAGGGACACGGAAATCCTGCGGAAATGTTTATGGATACCACTCCGGGTACTCCTGTTATCTACAGAAGAGACCTGCTTTTCAAACTGTTTTGCGGCGGATACGATACCGGTCATAACGTCTTGTTTGGTTCCGATTGCTTTGCCCACAATTATAAACCAAAATGGGCAAAACAGTGGTTGGATATTGACGGTGAGCTGATGAGAGAATTCGGTGTCCGCAAAGAAATTTTTGAGAATGTGTATTATCATAATGTGCTTAGATTTTTAGGGAAAGCACCTCAGGTGGAACACCGCATTCCTGTGCCGGATGATGCGGGCGGATGCAGTTCAACCAATCCTGAAGTGCCGCAGATTATCAAAAAATGGTATCAGAAATTATCGTTCCCCAAATATTTTGACGAGGAATTTCACCGTGCATTAAAAGAAATTCCCGTTTCCGATGCCATCACTGCGGACATATACAAAGCAGACTGTCAGGACGGAAAACGGAATCTGTTATCTGCACTCTTTTTGGCAGAATCGCTATCCGAACAGTACAAAAACAAAGGACTTTCGGAAGAAATTTTACTTGATTCCTTGCAGGATATCCTGACCTATACTCATGTTTTCAGCGACTTGAAAAACGAACTTGCTTTGGGCAGAATGGACTGGATTCTTCGAATTTTAAAAGGTGATATCATCCGTTTGGGCAGACTTCAGTTTGCCTTGGAGCAATCGTTGGTTGATGTTCCAAAAAAGAATCTGAAAGCAGGGGATAAGGTGCTGCGGTGCTATATTCCGCAAGGGGAAAAACTGACCAAAGAGGCAGTGCTTTCCTCTATTGCACAGGCAAAAGCGTTTTTCGGAGATTACACCGTTTTAGTAACCTCTTGGTTGCTGGACGATTCTTTAATAGAATTGTTACCTCAAAACAGCAATATTTTAGCATTCCAAACCTTATTTGAAACAGTGAAAAAAGAGGAATCCGACGCCATTTTACGCTTTGTGTTCCGATGGAATACCAACCGTTTTAGCGTGAAATTTGCGCCCACTTATAACGCTTTTTCCCAGAAGGTAAAACAAGCAACTTTGTCCGGCAAAAAATTCTATGAAGTAACAGGCTATCTGAAATAAGAAAACGGAGTAAAAAAATGAGTAGTTTTTATCCTTTTTATTATCAGGATTTTAAGTGCATCGGCGGATGCTGTAAACACAACTGCTGTATCGGTTGGGAAATTGACGTAGATGAAGATACATATTCATACTATAGTGGTATCGGGGGCGCGTTCGGCGCGCGACTGC
>JAZOQZ010000080.1:0-27466 GCA_045656345.1 Clostridia bacterium | reverse complement strand
CATCCTCGCATACATCCACGCATTACCTCTAAGGTAATTCTATCGTGCACCGCTTCCACAAAGGGAACCACCAATTTGGTAGGGAAAATAGCCTCAGACAGATTTTCAATCACCGTTTTTTCCACGGTTTTGGAAACAGATGCCACAGTGCCGTCAGCGTTATAGGTAACCTCCACCAAGGAAGGAACATATACTCCCTGAAGGGTGGATAATTCTTGCAAGATATCTGCTTTGGAGGTGCCGTTTTTCTTACCGTTTAACACGATATCAGACACTTTTACAATCACATCTTCCCCTTCGCCAATCATAAAGAAATCAATAAAATCAGCCAAGGGTTCGGGATTGTATGCACAGGGACCTCCTGCACAAACCAAGGGATAAGTATCGTCTCTCTCAGTTGCCAGAAGCGGAATCTCGGCTAAGGAGAGCATTGATAAAATGGAAGAATAGGAAAGTTCATACTGCAAAGTGAATCCGATAATATCGTGGTCTTTTAAGGGCATTTTGCTCTCTAAAGAATACAGCGGAATTCCCTTTTCACGAAGTTTGTCTTCCATATCCTGCGCCACCATAAAGGAGCGTTCCGCCCAGATATCGTCCCGACGGTTTAAGATATCATATAAAATTTTGATTCCCAGATGAGACATCCCGATTTCATATAAATCAGGAAAACAGAAGGTAAAATGCAAATCGGTTTTGTCCCAGTCTTTTACCACACTGTTAAATTCTCCACCTGCATAGCGGGCAGGTTTTTCCACCTCGCATAAAATTTCGTCCAGACGATTCTGTAAGTTTACTGTTGCCATTTATAAATCCCCTTGTAAGATATGGTTTTCTTGGATAAATTCTTTCATTTTTTCCAATGCTATGGTAGCGATTTTTTCGTAACGCTCCTGCTTGGATTTGATTCGTTCGTTTAACTTCGGTAAAATGCCAAAGTTCATATTCATCGGTTGGAAATTTCCGATGGTTTCGTCGGTAATATAAGCTAATAATGAGCCCAGTGCAGTTTCTTTCGGAAATACCACGGGTTCTTCTTCGTGAATGTATAAGAACGCGTTGATCCCTGCCAGAAAGCCTGATGCCATAGATTCCACATACCCCTCCACCCCGGTCATCTGACCTGCCAAAAACAGGTTGGGATGCCGCTTTAACTGATTGGTTGGTAACAGGTTTTTGGGGGCATTGATATAAGTATTTCGGTGCATTACTCCATACCGCAAAAACTCAGCATTTTCTAACCCGGGAATCATGGAAAAGACACGTTTTTGCTCGGGGAAAGTCAGATTGGTCTGAAAACCCACCAGATTATACATAGTGTCTTGCTCATTTTCCTGACGGAGCTGAACCACGGCGTGGTATTCCCTGCCTGTCACAGGGTCAGGCAATCCCACAGGCTTCATAGGTCCGAAAAGCAAGGTTTTCTCCCCTCTTTTTGCCATCACCTCAATGGGCATACATCCTTCAAACACTTTGATTTTCTTTTCTTCTTCCAGGTGCAAAGGAGCTAATTTTGCATTCACCAGTTCCTGATAAAAAGCATCATACTGCTCTTTGGTGAAAGGACAGTTGATATAATCGTCGCTCCCCTTACCGTAACGTGCCATTTTATAGCAGACAGACATATTGATACTGTCTTTTGCCACAACAGGTGCTGCCGCATCAAAAAAGTATAAGCTTTCTTCACCTAATAGCTTTGCAATTTCTTGTGCTAAAGGTTCGGAAGTAAGAGGTCCCGTTGCTAAAATACAAACACCCTCGGGAATCTTGGTGATTTCTTCGGAAATCACCTCAATATTGGGATGATTTTTAATCACATCGGTAATATAGCGGGAAAACTTATCCCTATCCACCGCTAAGGCATCCCCTGCAGGAACACGGGATAGTTCTGCACTTTTCATACAGAGAGACCCAAGCATTCTAAGCTCTTCTTTTAAGAGTCCGCAGGCATTGGATATTCTGTTTCCTTTCAGCGAATTGGAGCAAACAAGCTCTGCTAAATCGTCACTGCGATGGGCAGGAGATTTTTTATGAGGCTTCATTTCATAAAGCTTCACTTTTCCGCCTAACTTTGCGATGGCATAAGCTGCTTCCACGCCTGCCAAGCCACCGCCCACAATATGAATGGTTTGATTCATCGTTTATTCCTTTTCAGATTTTTTCTGAGTTGTTTTTTTCGTTGTTTTTTTGGTTGTTTTCGCGGTTTTGGTTGCTGTTTTTTTCGCAGTTTTCGTTGTTTTGGCGGTTTTCTCTTTCGGCTTGGGTGCACTCAGTTCACAAGCTTCGTTGGAACAGTATTCCTTACCACCTCTCTGATATTTCTTCACAACCATATAGCTGCCGCATTTTTCACAGGTTTTGCCTGTGGGTTTATCCCAGGATGCAAAATCACATTCGGGATATTTTTCGCAACCATAGAAAATTTTACCTGTGCGGGATTTTCTTTCTAACAGCTTATTGCCGCATTTGGGACAGGGAATATTTTCGATTTCCTTGATTAAAGGCTTGGTGGTTTTGCAGTCAGGATAGTTGGGACAAGCTAAGAATTTGCCGAACTTACCGCTTTTAATAACCATATTTGCACCGCATTTATCACAAAGCACATCGGTCACTTCAGGAGTTTTCTCCACGGTTTCATCTGCCTGGGAAAGTTCTTTCTGGAATTCTTCATAGAAAGCACCTAAAACATCTTTCCAGTATTTTCCTGATTCAATACCGTCCAATTCTTCTTCCATGTTGGCGGTGAACTTTTCATCCACAATATTTGCAAAGCTTTTCTTCATCACGTCGGTTACTAAAGTGCCCAAAGAGGTGGGTTTTAACGCTTTGCCTTCTTTTTCGATATATTCACGGCTTAACACGGTGAAAATGGTGGGTGCATAGGTGGAGGGACGCCCAATTCCCTTTTCTTCCAAAGCTTTAATGAGGCTTGCTTCGGTGTAACGTGCAGGCGGAGTGGTAAAATTCTGTTTATCTTTTAATTTGGATAAGGTTAAAGGATCCCCGTCTGCCACAGGAGGAATTTTCACCTTGTCGTCTTCTTCCTCTTCGGGAGCCAGATAGAATTTCATACAACCGTCAAAGGTCATATTCTGGGCAGAAGAACGGAAGTTATACACTGCACTTTCACCGTTTGCTTCCACTTCCACGGTAATCACGTCAAATAATGCAGGTTTTAACTGAGAAGATAAGAAACGGTTCCAGATGAGTTTATAAAGTTTATACTGATCGTTGGTTAAAGAGCCTTTAATCTGATCAGGTTCCAAATCAATGTAGGTAGGACGGATTGCTTCGTGAGCGTCCTGAGTGTTGGCACCTTTTTTCTTATACACATTGGGTTTATCGGGATAATATTCTTTGCCGATGTTGGAAATGGTGTATTCTTTTGCAGCGGTAATTGCATCCTGAGACACCCTTAAACTGTCTGTTCTCATATAGGTGATCAAACCGAGCAGACCTTTTCCTGCCACTTCCACCCCTTCGTATAAGGTCTGTGCCACAGACATGGTTTTACGGGAGGTAAAGTTTAATTTTCTGGATGCATCCTGCTGAAGAGTACTGGTGCTGTACGGCGGGAATGCCTGACGTTTTTTTACGGTTTTCTTCACACTTTTTACGATGATATCGGCAGATTTTAATTCATTTGCCACGGCAGCTGCAACATCGCCGTTTTTAATTTCAAATTTTTTGCCGTTTTTACCATACAGACGGGACACCAGCTTTTTCTGATCACGGGTTAAAAATTCGGCATCCAGCGTCCAGTATTCTTCGGGAGTAAAACTGTTGATTTCTTCCTCACGATCACAAATCATACGAACAGTGACAGACTGCACACGTCCTGCAGACAGTCCTTTTCTGATTTTTTTCCAAAGGAAAGGACTTAATTTGTAGCCCACAATTCTATCCAGCACACGGCGTGCCTGCTGAGCGTCTACCAAATCTAGATCAATGGCACGGGGCATTTTCATTGCTTCGGTAACCGCAGTTTTGGTAATTTCGTTAAAGGTCACACGGCAAGGCTTGGTTTCATCAATATTCAATAAATTGGCAATATGCCAGCTGATTGCTTCCCCTTCGCGGTCAGGGTCTGTTGCCAGATAAACATGATCAGCTTCTTTGGCAAGCTGACTGAGTTTTTTTACCAGTTCCTTACGCTCGGGCATAATCTGATATTTGGGAGTAAAGTTGTTTTCAATATCTACCCCCATAGTTTTCTTGGGCAAATCTCTTAAATGCCCCATAGAGGCAATTACCTCATATTCACCGCCAAGGTATTTTTCAATGGTTTTTGCCTTAGCGGGGGATTCCACAATAATTAAATTTTGTGCCATGTGATTATATTCTCCTTTTTTGGTTTCTAAAGCTTCAATGCATAAGAATTACCGGGTACCATATAAACGATGTCGTTTAACATCAAGAGGGTCAGGATGCCGTTCACTTTTCCTGCAGGCATACCGGTTTTTCTGACAATTTCATCAATATATTTGGGTTTGTGGGACAATTCTGCCACAACCAGCTTTTGATCGTCCGTGAGATTTTTCAAGGATTCCAAATATTTTTCGTGAGGGACGGTGTGTTTCTTTGCTTCCTGATATAAGTACTCGGGGAAACGGTCCACATAACGTTCCACAATATCGGAAGGACAAACTGCCATTAAGGCAAATTCCTTTAATAGCTGATTGGTTCCCCGACTGTTCTCTGCATAGATGTTATTGGGAATGGCGAACACGTCTTTGCCCTGATTGTTGGCGTGGTCCGCAGTAATCAGAGAACCACTGTCCAGATCACCTTCTACCACCAGGGTGCCCATTGTGAGAGCGCTGATGATTCGGTTTCTTTGCGGGAAAGAATAATGTGTTGCCTTGGTTCCGGGCGGATACTCACTTAACACAGCTCCGTAATCCACCAGATATTCATACAGCTCACGGTTTATCTTAGGATAAATGATGTCTACCCCTGTGCCCAACACAGCGACAGTGGGTTTCCCTGCCTTTAAGGCACCTAAGTGTGCCTGGGCATCGCAACCATCTGCCATACCGCTGACCACAAGCAGTCCGCTTTTTGCCAAGTCTTTTGCAAAATCAAAGGCGGTGCGTCTGCCGTATTCGGTTAATGAGCGAGTGCCCACAATGGCAAAGGCGGGAATTTTATCAAAATCAAAATGCTTTCCTTTTTCATAAAGAACCATAGGCGGCGCATAAATCACCGACAAACAATCGGGATAATCTTCATCACCAAAGCAATACACCGAAATTCTTTTTTCTTTACAGTCCTCAATCACCGAATATGCATATTCCAGGTTTTTGTTACAGAGCATGGTTTTCTGCTTTTGATTTAAGAACGTAATTTTCTCAATTTCGTCCGATGTTAAATCAAACACAGCTCTTGCAGAGCCGAATTGCGTTACCAACTGTTTGGTGCACACATTACCGTAACCAAGCATTTGGTTTAACCAGATGGCATAAGGTGCCATATCAGATATTTTTATCATATCAGTAAGGAAACTCCTTCTTACTCTTATTCTTCGTTGGTTGTTTCTGTTAGTTTTTCTGCATCCTTACAGATGGGTTCTATCTGGAAAGTAGCAGGTTTTCTCTGATAATAAATCAGCATAATCACACCCACAACAGCAGTTACCAGCCCCACAATCTGAGAAATACGGAATACTCCGAGATAGAGACTATCCATTCTGAGACCTTCAATGAAGAATCTGCCGATTCCGTACCAGGTAAGATACAAGAAGAAAATCTGTCCGTGATGTTTTTTGTATTTATGGAAAACACCTAATAAAATGGCACCGAAAAGATTCCACACAGATTCGTATAAGAAGGTGGGATGTGCACCGATGGTGGCAATAGCAGGATTATTGATGTCTAACTGCCCCTGCCGCATCAATTCCACACGAATGGATTTACTAGTCATAGCAAAGATGGAGTCGGTGGCTGCGCCAAAAGCTTCTTCATTTACGAAATTTCCCCATCTTCCGATTGCCTGACCCACAATCAAGCCGAATGCTCCCATATCATACAATTGGAGCACTGAAAGTTTTTTCACACGGGCATATATGTAGGTGGAAATTGCCGCACCGATAACAGCACCGTAAATGGCAATACCACCCTCCCATATTTTAAAAACAGACCAAAAATTGTTCTGAAAGTGAGAAAAATTAAAAATCACATAATAAGCTCTTGCCATAATGATGGCACTGGGAAGCCCCCAAAGCAACACATCGTATAAACAATCGGTATTTAATTTTTCCCGTTTGGCAAACATTGTGGCATATAAAAAGCCAAGCACAACCCCTGTTAAGATAATCAGTGCATACCAATGCACCTGAACAGAACCGATGGAGAATGCCACTTTATTCACATAAAACTGTAAACCAAGATTCGGAAATTCAATCATACTCATAGCACGTTTACTCCTTTATGATAACAACATTGTCTATTTGGAAACAGGATACATTTTAGAAACGGCATAATGTTCACTAAAGATTTCTTTCATACGG
Organism: Clostridia bacterium; assembly: GCA_045656345.1. GTDB lineage: Bacteria > Bacillota > Clostridia > UMGS1840 > UMGS1840 > SIG452. The sequence continues at coordinate 20,958 of JAZOQZ010000080.1, read as the reverse complement.
CATACTAAACTTTCTTCTGTAATGGTGGGATAAACTTCCAAAAAGTCAAAAGCACCAATGCCGTAAAAATAATTGGAAGAAAAGTTATTGGCAACTGCCTCCAGCGAATCGTATGCACGGATTTGTCTGCCCAGCGACGCTTTTTTGTATCGCTCAACGTCTGCTTTTATGAAACCTTCCTGTTTTGCCTTTTCAATTCCCTGTAAGATGGCCTCACAAGTGGCGTCAATATCAGTTGCTTCCCCGTTTAACAGGGTGGCATAATAATGGTCACCGTTTAAACAGTCAAAACCGAAGGTATCGTTAATCAGACCTTTTTGGTACAGTTCGTTATATAACGGTGCTGACTGAGAAAAGAGCATTTTCAAAATCAAACCTGTTTCCATATTCTTTCTAAGCAACTCTTTGCCCAAAAGACCAACGTGATTTTCTTTGAACCCTAAAATAAAGCTGGGTTTTGACACGCTCATTTCTTTGCGGATTTCTTTCTGATGCACACACGCAGGTTCCAAATAAGAGGTGCGTTCCACCAAGAAAGGAGTTTCTCGTTTCTTCACATTTTTATCCACCAGTTTTGCCACGTCATCCAAATCCACATCCCCTGCCACAAAGAGCACCATATTTTCGGGATGATAGAAGGTGTTGTAAATCTGATAGAGTAAGTCTTTATCAATTTTTGCAATGGATTCCACCGTGCCTGCGATATCGTTTCTCACGGGATTGTTGTGATACAAAGCTTCCAATGCATTATTAAACAGTCTCCATTCAGGATCATCATCATACATTTTGATTTCCTGAGCAATAATCCCCTGCTCTTTTGCCACATTTTCCACGGTGAAATAGGGATCGTTCACATAGGAAAGCAGAATATCTAAATTTTCATTGAAATGGTCACTGCAGGAAAACAGATACCCCGTCATATCGTGAGAGGTGAATGCATTGGCATTGCCGCCGGTTTTGGAGAACAAATCAAATGCATTGCCTCCACCGGGTAATTCAAAGAGCTTATGCTCTAAAAAGTGAGCAATCCCCATAGGGTCATTCACCAGTTTTCCACCCACCGTGTAGGAGGTATCAATGGAACCGTATTTGACGGAATAAATGGCATATTTTTTGGAAAATCCTTTTTTGGGAAGCACGAACACGTCAAGACCGCTTTCGTGAGTGCCAAAATACAGAGTTTCACCTAATCTTTCTTCGGTTTGTTTCTGAAACTGCAATCTGATTCCTCCCCTCTTACGACAGATAATATTCGGTTTGCAGCGTAATCTTCTGTGCCACCCTTACTAAGTCTTCTTTGGTAAGCACTTCGATTTTTTCGATATATTCTTCGGGAGAAAGCACTCGTCCCGCTAAGATGCCTGTCATATAAAAATCTGCAATATTATGCTGATTGTCGGCTGTTTGTTTTAAAATACCCACAATAAACTTTTTGGAGAAAGCAATTTCCTCTTCGGAAATTGCTCCTTTTTTACAAAGATCTAACTGCTCCAAAATCGCATCGTATGCCTTTTTGAAGTTTTCTTTATCAGTTCCGATGCCCACCTGCATAGTTCCCTTTAAACGGTTCAAACGGGAATACACATAGTAACAAAGCGACATCTTTTCACGCACATTCATAAACAGTTTGGAATGAGGACCTGAGCCAAACACACTGTTTAACAGGTTTAGCGCGTAATAGTCTTCATCCTCGGGAGAAACACCTGTGGAAAATCCCAAAGCAAATTTCCCCTGCACCAGATTTTCGTTTTCTTCCACTTTTTTGGGCGAAGGAAGATTTTTCTGATAGATGGTATTTTGGGGAAGGGGTTTTCTTTCTTCTTCCAAAAGAGCAGAAAAAGCATCCATAAAACGGGTTTCATTCAGATTACCTGAAATGAAAATCATTAAGGGTGCAGTTTTTAAGATTTCCAGGTAGCTATCGTATAAATCTTTGGCGGAAATGTTTGCCAAATCGGATACTTTTCCGTATTCATACAAGCTATAGCTGTCCCCTTCAAACATTTCTTCCACCAAACGAAGGGTGGTATATTCTCTTTTATCGTTGATGATACCGTTGATATAGTCGGTTAAGTTTTCTTTTTCACGGTTTACAAACTCTTCACAAAAGCCACCGTCTTTCACCAAAGGATTGGTGAGCATTTCTTTCATAAATGCCAGCGAGTTTTCCAGCTGTTCGCTATCGGAATATTCGGGACGCAAAAACTCAAACACGAAGCTCAGCATATGCATATCGCCGCGCTTTGCCACACGGCATTCAAACACACCACCGTATAATTCCTGCAAACGTTTGTTTACTGACAGCATATCAGGATAGTTTTTGCTGCCAAGTTTTAAAAGAAAGGGAAAGAGTGCATTTTTAGTTACGCCTTCTTTGGTAAGCTCGGTGAAAAAGTTGAAACTTACGGAAAAGGTTTTGAATTTATCGGCGGGTAAGATAAAAATATCTGCGTTTTTTGAAATCTTTTTCATAGATTCGGTTGTTTCGATCATCGGTATTCCTCCTCAATGCTGATATAGGGAATGGCATTTAAGGTACTGTCGGAAAACAGTTCTTTTTCGTATTTAAAATAAGCAAAACTTCCAATCATTGCGGCATTGTCTCCGCACAGGGAAATGTGAGGACAAACAGTTTTTAATCCCATTTTTTCCCCACGGGCAAAAAATTCTTTTCTAAGGAATGAATTAGCGCTCACGCCGCCTGCCATGCAAACGGTTTTGATCCCCTTTTCTTTTGCTAATTTAAAGAAAGGATCCAAAAGCATCTTGGTCACGGTTTTGGAAAACGATGCTGCCACATCATTTTTGGTAATGCCGCCTTCTGCCACCTTTAATCCCAGTCCCGAAAAGCCTTCGAGCGTTAAAAATTCATCGTCGCCGTATTCGGTAACGGGTTTTGTCAGGATTTTTTTAATATAACAATTTACCGCAGTTTTTATACCACTGAAGGAAAAATCATCGGTGTCTCCCAGTTTGGGTTTGGTAAATGTGATTTTATCGGGATTGCCATTTTGTGCCATTTTGTCCACCCGCACTCCGCCGGGATACGGGAGTCCGAGCACTCTTGCCACTTTGTCAAAAGCTTCGCCAATGGCATCATCACGGGTTTTAGCTAAAATTTCAAAGGATAAATAATCCTTCACATGCACAATCTGGGTGTGGCCGCCGGAAACCACCAAACATAAAAATGGAGGTTTCAAGGTTTTATCTTCCAGAAAATTTGCCGCAATATGCCCTTTGATATGATGCACGGAAATAAGCGGTAATTTTCTGCCGTAGCTTAATGCTTTGGCGTAGGAAACACCGGTCAGCAATGCACCCACCAATCCGGGACAGGAAGTCACGGCGATAGCATCCAAATCATCAAAGGTGTTTTTTGATGTCTGCAGTGCCTCGTCCACCACCTTATCGATAATTTCGATGTGTTTACGAGATGCAATTTCAGGCACCACACCACCGAATCTGGCGTGCATATCTGCCTGAGAAAAGATAATATTGGATAACACAGTTCTGCCGTCTTCGACCACTGCTGCTGCAGTTTCGTCGCAAGAGGTTTCAATCGCAAGAATTTTTGCCATAAACGGTTCCTCGTTTTTTAAAAATTCAACGTCATTAAAATGGCGTCTTCATTTCGTTCGTAGTATTTTTTTCGTACACCCACCTGAGAAAAGCCCATCTTCTGATAAAGGGCTCTTGCCCCTTCATTGGATTCTCTTACCTCTAAAGTGAGGAAGGTGAGCTTATGTTCTTTTCCGTAAGAAATAAGATGTTCCAAAAGCAATTTGGCATACCCTTTTCTGCGGTATTCGGGAAGAATGGCAATATTATTGATGTTGCCTTCCCCAAAACTTTCCCACATTCCCACATAGCCGATTACTTTACCCTCATCTTCTAAGCAGAAATAAATGGCGTTTTCGTTGGCTAAATCATTCTGGAAGGATGCTAAACTCCAGGGGGTGGAAAAGCAGGTCTTCTCTACTAAAAACACACCTTCCACATTTTCGGGAATTAAGGTTGTCACACGAATCACAGAGAAAGCACCTTCCCTCCGCTGGATTTCTTCAAACGGTTCATCACCGACAGTCCAACACCTTCTTCTTTCACAGCAGGAATATAGATTGTCTGGTAGCCGTCCAGATCAGCTTGTTTTAACAAGCGGAACATCCGATGGGCCATCTGATTCAAATCGGTTTTGGTGCCCAGACACATTTTATTTTTAGAAAAGCTGTTGTATTCCTCGGAGAATAAAAACAGACACTCTGTATCTTTTAAACGATTCTCAAAATGAGCCAAAATCTTGTCCATTCCCCCATATACCAAAAATACTTCCGCTTTGGGAGAATAATGGGTATATTTCATACCGGGAGAAGCAGGTTTATCCACGTTGGTTCCCACCACTAACGACGGGTGAAGACGGGTAGTTGAAATCACTGCCTGAAGCATTTCTAAAGTGATGCTTCCGGGACGTAAAATCACAGGACACTCTCCCGTCACATCCAATACCGTGGATTCGATACCGAATTCACAGTCATCTCCCTGCACAATGCCTGCCACACGTCCGTCAAGATCACGATACACATCGGAAAATGTGGTAGCAGAAACGCTGCCGGAAATGTTGGCAGAAGGGGCGGCAATAGGGGTGCCTGCTTTGGCAATCAACTCCTGTGCCACAGGATGTTTGGGGAATCGCACTCCCACTGTGGGGAGTCCAGCAGAAACTGCATCAGAAATGCAGTCTGATTTTTTTAAAACCAGGGTGATAGGACCCGGCATAAAGTGGGAAGCAACTGTTTTTGCCGTTTCATTAAAGTCGGAAGAAACTTCCTCTATCATAGAAAGAGAAGAAACATGCACAATCAGAGGATTGTCGGCAGGACGGTTCTTAGCTTTAAAAATTTTTAAAACTGCATCGGGATTGAAAGCATCTGCGCCCAATCCGTAAACCGTTTCGGTGGGAAACACCACAGTTTCTCCCTGTTGAATCAGCTTTGCCGCATCATCAAGACCATTCGTTTGAATCACAATTGTGTTCACTGTTTCTCCCTCCTTTTCTACAATTTTTTCCGAATATATTTTTTCTATATATAATAGTATAGTTGTTCAATATACTATTGTATCACATTTTTTCAAAATGTCCATAGAAAACACACATATTTTTTAATTTTTTTCATATTGTGTGTTAACGGGACAAGAAAGGAGCAATCAAATTGAAAAGAACAAAATCACGTATCAAGGAAACACCGAAACGAAAAAGCGGATGTCTATGGATATTCATCATCATTGCCGTGATTATTTTTCTACTCATCACAAACAAGAATTTTCAAAAAAATCTGGACTATTTTATGAGAGGTGAAGCGGATGTGGGAGCCTTTTTTTCAGATATTGAGGTTTCTTATCAGACACACCTCACTTATCCTGATTTTATGATGCCCATCTCCGGGAGCATCACATCACCCTTCGGGGAACGGATAAATCCCCTATCCAATCAACCCGAACATCACACGGGCATTGATATTGATATTTCCACGGACCATCAGGTGAAAGCTGCTGCATCCGGTATTGTAACAAAAATCGGAGTGGATGAACGGTTTGGCAATTATGTGATTATCTCGCACAGCGGATCCTTTTCCACCTGCTATGCTCACCTGGAAAGTGTTTCGGTAACAGAAGGCACCCAACTATCCAAAGGTGCTCCCATTGGTATTGGAGGATCAAGCGGAACAGTGACAGGTCCCCATCTTCATTTTGAAATACGAAAAGGAGAAAAGCGGATGAATCCTATGCTGTTTTTACCCAAGTGATCAAACACATCCGAATCAATCCCCTCTTTGTTTTCACCGTCCTTCTCTCTTGGCAAATGGGGAATTTACCTGCATTTTCAATTACTTATTTGTGTTTGATTTTCCATGAAGGGATTCATCTTTGGTTTTTATCAAAAAATCAGATTCCCATAAGAAAAATCACAGTGGAACCCTTTGGGATTTCCATAGAAGTCCAACAGAAAATGCCTGAAAATGCTTGGGTTTATCTTTCAGCTCCCGCTGCAAATCTGATTGTTGCAATTACTTTAGTGTTTGTCAAGCAATATTTTTCAACGCCGATTTTTTCGCAATGGATTCTGGCAAATCTGAGCCTGGGACTGATTAATTTATTGCCCATTCTCCCCTTAGACGGCGGAAGAGCACTGCTTCTATATCTGGAACATAAAATTGGAAAAGAGCCTGCAAAAAAGAAAATGATACTTCTGACAGCTATCATTTTGCTCCCTGCCCTCTTAGGATTTATCGTCTTGATTCTTCAAGCAGGTGACAAATTTTCATTCATCACCGTCCTTATTTTTTTATGCTACACCTTCCTGTCCGGAAACCGTTTTTTAGAACATAAAAAACTTCATCACACTGCTTTTCGCAAAGAAAAAGGAAATTTGCAGGATGCCATTTTTGTGGAACATATCGGTGTTCCCTGGGACTATCCTGCAAGAAAGCTACTGAAAAAATTTCAGGGCGAAAAATACTATGTAGTCGATATTTTTCGTGACGGCATCCTCTTAAAAACCGTCACAGAAACCCAGATTTTAAATCGTATCCTCACAACAGAGCACCACCCAAATGTGCTGGAATGTTAAAAGGAGCCATGGCAGATTTCAATGTAATCTCGCCATAGCTCCTTTATTTTTTCTTTCTTATGAAATGGGAATCAGAATTCTGGTTCCAACCATCAAATCAGAATTTTCCAGCTGATTTAATCGTTTGATATTGTAAATAGTTTCCCGGATATCTCCGTCTGTGCCGTACTCTTCTGCAAGGCTCCATAAGGTGTCATAAGGTTCCACAATGTGAGAAATATACTGCATATTTTCTTCACTTGCTGATGCACCGATGTTCATTGCAACTACAACACTGAATAAAATTGTTACCAAAACAAAAAGCAAACATCTTTTTCCTTTTCTTGTTAATTTCATCTATATTTCCTCCTAAAAGCAAACATTTGTTTTCCTTTGTAGCCTCATTGTAACACAAACATTTGTTCTTGTCAATAGTTTTTTTGATTTTTTTACAAACAAATGTTTGACAAATGAAAAAAGATGTGTTATACTATTATCAAACGATGTGAAATCCATCGTAACTATCGCATAATTTCAATATTTTTTCATGGAATAACGGACTTTATCAAACAAAGGAGAATAGCTTATGGATATGGAATTAACCAAAAAACAGAAGCTGATTTTAGATTTTATCAATGATTTTCAGGAAAAAAACGGATTCCCTCCCACCGTCCGTGACATTTGCATCGGTGTGGGACTTCGTTCCACCGCAACCGTGTTTACTCACTTAAAGAATTTAGAAGAAAAAGGTGTATTAAACAAAAGCTCTGCAAAAAACAGAGCAATCTCCGTGGTGAAAGAAGCAACTGTTACCGAATTTGTGCCGAAAGCATCTCAAAGCTCTGAGATTCTGGAAGTGCCGTTGGTTGGGAAAGTTGCAGCAGGTAGCCCGATTTTAGCCGTGGAAAATATCGAACGCACCTTCCCTCTTCCTATGGATATGGCAACCAATCAGGAAATGTTTATGTTGCGTGTGCAAGGGGAAAGTATGATCAATGCAGGGATTTTAAACGGTGACCTGATTATCGTTACCCGCCAACCTACTGCTGAAAACGGTGAAAAGGTGGTTGCTATGATTAACGATGAAGTAACTGTGAAAACTTTTTATAAAGAAAATGGATATTTCCGTTTGCAACCTGAAAATGATACCATGGAACCCATCATCACCACTCAGCTGACGATTTTGGGAAAAGTGGTTGGACTGTTCAGAAGTTATTAAACCTTCATAAAAAACAAAAGAGCATATCAGATGATATGCTCTTTTTCTTATCAAAATGAAAAGAAAAAAAAGAGAGGTATCACAATTGTGATACCTCTTTTAGGCAAAATCCAATTAGATAGCGTATACGCTAACCTGTTTTTTGTCTCTTTTGGTTTCAAATTTAACTTTACCGTCGATTAATGCGTATAAAGTATCGTCAGAGCCTTTACCAACGTTGTTACCGGGGTTGATTTTGGTACCTCTCTGTCTTACCAGGATGTTACCTGCTAAAACAAACTGACCGTCTGCTCTTTTCGCGCCCAGTCTTTTGGATTCACTGTCTCTGCCGTTTTTGGTGCTACCTACACCTTTTTTATGAGCAAATAACTGGAAATTAATTTTAAACATAATCTAATCCTCCACTTCAATCATTTTTACATAATCCGAATATTCCGATTCCACCTGACGCAAGGTTAATACCATGGTCTCCAAGAGAATATTCACCTTCTCTAAATCCAGCTGATCGGAAATCTCAGGAATAGCGCACTCCAAGTGCCCATCATCGATAACAATATTCAAGCGGATTCCAAGCAGTTCAGACATTCCTAAGATAACCGACTGGGTTGCAGTGGACACATTGGCACACACAATATCCTTGCCGATTTCTTCATAGCCGGAATGACCATCTACTGTGAACCGATAAATATTACCGATATAGTTCCTGTTAATTTCAATGTTTATCATAAAAATTAACCGTTGATTTTTTCAATCTGAACTTTGGTATAAGCCTGTCTATGACCCTGTTTTTTGTGATAACCTTTTTTCGGTTTGTACTTGTAAACAATGATCTTTTTGCTTCTGCCTTCTTTTAAAGCTTTTGCGGTTACGGTTGCACCTTCTACATAAGGAGCACCAACTTTGATGCCGTCATCAGAGCCGATTGCCAGTACTTCGTTAAAGGTGTAGGTTTCGTTTTCACCGAGACCTAATTTTTCGATGTAGATTACATCGCCTTCTGCTACTTTGTACTGCTTACCGCCGGTTTTTAAAACTGCGTACATAATGAGTACCTCCCAATTAAATTTTTTGCACCCTTTCGGGTGGTTATTTAGGACACGCCTGAGTGATGGTGACTTTGCCGGAGCAAAATTCTTATGCCATCCCAGTGCGGTTACCACAGTATTATACACTCTGTTTTACCAAATGTCAAGCTTTTTTTGGTAATTTTTAAAAATATTTTCATTGGTTGCAAACAGCACGACGATTCAATGAAAATTATAGCTGTATCAAGACAGAGAACCGTCCCCCTTGTGTTTATGTGGTCAGACGGTTTCTGTTATCATACAGATAGGAAGTTTGGACACCGTTTTTGGTTTTTTCGATACGGTTATTATAGCCGTCATAGATGTAGGAAGTTGCTACACCATCCACGGTTTCCGCTGTTAATCTGCCTATGTGTCAAGAGAACCGTCCCCTTGACACTGTCTTCTTTTTATGTGCTAATTTTAATATCCTCATAAACTTCTGTATAATCTTTCCCCATCAGATATTTAATGCGAATTACATCGTCTGTAATTGCAAAGGAAAGTATCGCAGATTGCGGAACTGCTGTTTCCGAAAAATCACGTTCTATTTCAGTAATGATTTTTTCGCAATTAAAAATATCCGTTAAAAAAATTGTTTTTTCTTTTAAGAAAGCAACTCTTCTTGTGTCATTATACAGAAGATTAAAAAACAAATCCGAAACTTGTGCTTTCTCTACATCTACAAAAAAAGAATAACTACTATTTACACCACTGCTAATTACAACTTTAAACAAGTTTTTCTTTATTTCAAGAACCAAAGGTTCAGTCATAAAAGTTTTACGGATTAATTCTTTTTGGCTATCTGTTGTATAGAACACCAGTTCAAAGGCACTATTTAGTTCGTTTATTTCATATTGTTGGTTACTTATCGTTGATGCTTGATTTTCACACACCTCACAACCGATAACTGATATTAATAACACAAAACAAATAAATACTTTAATTGTATTTGTAAAATTTGAGGTCATCATTTTCAGCTCCTTTAGTGTGTCAAGGGGACGGTTCTCTTGACACAACTTGACACCTCCCAGGTGGTTCCGTTGTGTGAAGTCCCCTTGTATTTGAAATATGTTTCTATAAAACTTATTCGCCCAACAAATCCTCCACAAAATAAGCGTTGGTATCTGCAGGTTTTCCGTCCATACCGAACACGGTGACACGAACAAAAATATCGTCGGGATTCACTTCAAATTCCGCTTCGTTGATGTGGTCCCCTTCTGCGGGAAATGCGGTGTAGCTATGGCGGATGCCGGTGGCAAACACGATTCGTTTGGCATCGGAGGTTTTAATGTGAAGCTTGTTGCCTTCCATATATAAGCTGTAAATTTCAGGGCCCATAGAGGCATAGAAATTACCTTTTACCAGTGCATCGGTAATTGCGCGGTATTCCAGCTTTTCTGCTTTAATCATGGTGAAACCGCCAAAGGAATCACAACGCTGACTATCAAAGGGATGATGATTGTGATTGTCATCGGTGGCAATACAGAAGATTTTTTTCCCTGCAGCAAGCATTTCGCCATACTGCTCGGAATTATATTCGTCATAGCCTTCGGTCACACAACCGTAGTTGCAGATTTCCATGGCGTTCATTCCCTCGTATTTGCCGTAGATATCAAATCGTTCCAAAGACCAGGTGGGGTGGTTATAGGTTACAAAGAACCCTTTTGCCCGGGCGTGTTTCATAATGCTGTTGATATTTTCCGGGGTATATTCTCTGGTCCATAAGGGTTCAGACTTATCGTAGGTAACGGTGTATCGGGGATCGTTTGACGCCATAATTTCATCATAATAACGATTTGGCAGACTGAAGCAAGGCTGAACCACATTATCGGGATCCAATGCAATCAGACAGATGTGACAAACCGGAATCACGTGATAGGGATTTTCTTCGGTTTCGTTATCAAAATCATATTCCGTACCGGTTAAGGCAACGAAATTTTCGTCGGTTAATTCCGGATGTGGAACCATAACCTTATGGTCGGTATAGGCAATGACGGAATAGCCACGTTTCTGATATTCCGCCTTCATTTCTTCGGGAGAAAGTCTCCCGTCAGACACGGTGGAATGACAATGTAAGTTTGCTTTATAAAAAGTGCCGTTTTCAGGCAATAAATACTTTCTCATATCAAAATCCCTCCCCCTTTATTTGATATAATCTTCCACAAAGTAGGCATTGGAGGTTGCGCGTCTGCCCTCTTTGTCACACACGGTTACTCTGAAGAAAATATCCTGAGGCCACACATCAAAAATAACCTCATTGAGCTTGCCGCCCTCCGGACAATACTCGTTGTAACAATGACGGATGCCGGAGGTGAAATTGATGATTGCCGCATCGGAGGTCTTCACGTGCAGCTTATTTCCCTCCAGATACATACTGTAAATTTCAGGACCCATCGACGCATAGAAATGCCCTTTCACCAAAGCATCGGTGATGGAGCGATAATCTAAGTTTTCCGCTTTAATCATAGTAAAGGCACCGAAGGAATCATTACGCGGGCTGTCAAACGGGTCAAAATTATGATTATCATCCGCAGAAATCCCAAAGATTTTTTCACCCTTATGCAGCTTTTCTTCATAAATCTTGGTATTGTACTCGTGGAATCCTTTCACATAGGAGCCATAGTTGCAGATTTCGATGGCGTGCATCCCTTTGTAGCGGCTATAGGTTTCGTAACCTTCCTTTGACCACTTGGGATGATTGTATGTAACGAAAAAGCCTTTGTCGCGGGCGGTTTTGATGACTTCATTTACCCCGTCCGGCGTGAACACTCTTTCATAAACCGGCTCGTTGGGATCCAAAGTCACTTTGTAACGGGGATCATTTCGCTCTAAAAGCCGGTCATAAAACCAGTTAGGTTCATAAAAGCAAGGCTGAGTCACGTTTTCAGGATCCAGTGAAATCAAACAAAGATGAGTGGTTCCGGATTGCTCCCAGGATTGACCGGGAAGCACCTCCGAAAAAAAGTATTCCATACCGTATAACGCCACAAAATCGTCACTTTGCAGATACGGATGCGGCACCAAAATATTGTGATCGGTATATGCCACAACAGAATAGCCGCGCTGCATATAAGCCTCTTTAATTTCCTCGGGAGTTAACTGTCCGTCAGAAACAGTGGAGTGGCAATGCAGATTTGCTTTATAAAACTGCCCATTTTCGGGCAACAAGTAGGTTCTCATAGCGAGGTCTCCTTTATAAAATATCTTCCATAAAATATGCGTTGGTGTCGGCAGGTTTGCCGGACTTATCAAACACAGTTACTCTCACATAAATATCGTCGGGACGAAGTTCAAATTCAGCCTCGTTGATGGTGTCCCCTTCCAGAGGATACGCACAGTAGCCGTGACGAAGACCCGTGGTAAACACAATTCTTGCCGCATCGGAGGTTTTAATATGCAATTTATTGTCCTCAATATATAAGCTGTGAATTTCAGGCCCCTGGGAAGCGTAGAAATTACCCTTTTTCAATGCATCGGCAATCGCTCTGTGTTCCAGCTTTTCTGCCTTAATCATAGTAAAGCCGCCAAAGGAATCACAGTACGGACTATCCATAGGATGACCGTTGTGGTTATCGTCGGTGGCAATACAATACAGTTTTTTGCCCTGACGGAGCAACTCGTCATACACATGAGGATTATAATCGTGATACCCCTCAGTGCAACAACCGTAGTTGCAGATTTCCATGGCGTTCATACCTTCGTACTTACTGTAAATCTCATAGCCCTCCTGAGACCAGGCAGGATGATTGTAGGTCACAAAATAGCCCTTTTCACGGGAAGTTTTAATCATATCGTTGATATATTCGGTACTATACTGAAATTCGTAGGGAGCAATGGATTCATCCCGCTGAACCACAGATTTGTCCGGCAGATGCTGATACAGCCAGGAATCACGGAAACACGGCTGCACCACATTGTCCGGATCAAGACCCACAAGACAGATATGACAGGTTTTCAAACGGTGAAACTCTGTGACACCGGGCTTTTCCTCGGTAATATCATATTCCACACCGTGAAGCGCTACAAACTCTTCGTCGTTTAATTCCGGATGAGGTACCAACACATTGTGGTCTGTGTATGCAATTACGGAATACCCTCTTTTTTTGTATTCTTCTTTCATTTCTGCCGGAGACAGTCTGCCGTCGGACACATTGGTATGACAATGCAGATTGGCTTTGTAAAACTGACCGTTTTCAGGTAACAAATACTTTTTCATAATGAGTGTTCTCCTTCATTTTTATTGATCATAAATCAGATATTGGTATCCGCTTTACTTCCCTTTTTACCAAACACGGTCATTCTCAAATATCTGTCAACGGGACGGATGATAAATTTGATTTTTTATGTTTTTTTAAATGCTTTCTCCTAACAACTTGATGGTATCTTTTATTTTGATATTCTGGGGACAATGACCTTCACAAACGCCGCACTGAATGCAGTCTTTCACGTTGGAATGGTTCTCCTGCAAAATCCCTTTGGTTTCTTCCCAGACTGCCTCTGCGGCAAGATGTTTATTATACACCGTGAACACATCGGGAATCAAAATCTTTTTAGGACATTCATCCACACAGTAGCGACAGCCCGTGCAGGGAATCTGACGAACGGTGCGGATCAGTTTTCTTAATTCTTCGGAAAGCTTGTGTTCTTCCTCACTAAAAGGCACAAAATCTTTCATAAAAGAAATATTTTCGGTAATCATATCCATATTGCCCATTCCCGATAACACCATTTCCACATCGGGAAAGCTTGCCGCAAAACGGATGGCAAATTCCGCTTCGGAATTTTCGGACTTCTCTTTTAAGAACTCTTTTGCCTCTTTAGGAAGATTGACTAATGTGCCGCCTTTTACAGGCTCCATTACAATCACTTTTTTACCGTGTTTTCGGCAAACATCGTAACAAGCTTTACTCTGCACACCTGCATCATCATAATCTAAATAATTAAACTGAATCTGCACAAACTCAATGCAGGGTTGCTCGGTTAAGATTTTATCCAAAATATCTGCCGTGTCGTGGAACGACATTGCAATATGCTTCACCTTGCCCTCTTCTTGTAACTGTTTCACAGTTTCAAAGGAATTGCAACGAAGATTTTTCTCGTACAAATCACGATTCATACAGTGAAAAATATACACATCAAAATAATCCACACCACAGGACTTCAGCTGACTTTCAAACAATGGACGGATTTCTTCCTCGGAATTATAAATCCAGGGAGAAAGCTTATTCGCTAACACAAAGCTTTCACGGGGATAACGCTTTGCCACGCATTCACGGATGGCAATTTCACTATTACCGTCCAGATACACCCTCGCAGTATCAAAATAGTTAAATCCCGCTTCCATAAAAGCGTCAACCATCTGATTGACCTGTTGGTAGTCCACGTCATTTTCAATCATAGGCAGTCGCATAAAACCAAAACCGAAATTTTTCTTTACTTTTTCATATAACATAGGATGTTCTCCTTCTTCTGGTCAAAATAAAATATGGTACAACGCTGTTACAGCATATTGTACCATATTTTTTTCAAAGTTTCAAGTGATTGAAAAAAATGTCACTCACTTTTTTATTTTTAAGCAGATTTTCCTTTTTGGTAAAATCACTTTTTGATTAGTTTTGCACCTTGAATCAGCATCGTGGGAATCAATGCTAACAGTGCAACCAATCCAATCTGCCCTCCATTTAAGGCAGTAACCTCAAACCAATGGTCTAAGCCGGGAATAAACAATACCGCAGACAACAGCAGAAGTCCCAATCCGAACGCACCTAAACTTGCACGGTTGCCAAACAGACCAATTTTGAAGATAGAACGATCACTTCTGCAATTAAAGCCGTGGAATAAGCGAGCTAAGGTCAGTGTAGAAAACGCCATAGTACTTGCCAAAGCAGCATTTCCTGTGCTAAGTCCCAGATGGAACGCAATCATGGTACAAACAGCAATAGCACCACCCTGCACCAACAATTGTGTCATAAATGATTTGCTTAAAATACCTTCTTTGGGATTTCTGGGCTTTTGGGATAACAAGTTGGGGTCTGCACCCTCCATACCGATAGCAATGGCAGGTAAGGAGTCTGTCAGCAGATTCATAAACAGTAAATGTACCGGCGCAAAGGGAACAGGTAAGCCCATTACAGAAGTATAAAGAACCGCTAAAATCCCCGCCATATTCCCTGATAACAGGAATTTGATGGCATTTTTTATGTTACGATATACGTTTCTGCCGTTTGCAACAGCTTTGATAATGGTGGCAAAATTATCATCGGTTAAAATCATGGCAGCAGCATCTTTGGAAACCTCAGTGCCCGTGATACCCATTGCAACACCGATATCCGCTTTTTTTAGGGCAGGAGCATCGTTCACCCCGTCACCGGTCATGCTGACAATATGTCCTTTGGACTGCCATGCATTCACGATACGGATTTTATTTTCAGGAGACACCCGGGCATATACTGAAATTTTTTCTATTTTTTCGGTTAGCTCTTCTTGACTCATAGCATCCAGCTCTACGCCTGTTACCGCCAGATCACCATCTCTAAAAATTCCGATTTGTTTTGCAATTGCAGTTGCGGTTACTTTATGGTCACCGGTAATCATCACTGGTTTAATTCCCGCACGGATGGCATCTGCAACTGCATCTTTCGATTCCACTCTGGGCGGATCCATCATGGAAATCAATCCCAGGAAAGTGTAACCGTTTTCATCAGAAAGTTCCATGGTTGTTTTATCGTCTGATTCTTTGTAGGCAAACGCCAACACACGAAGCCCATTTTCGGAAAACTCCGTATTTTGGGCTAAAATTTCTTCTTTGTCTGCCTCGGTAATGGAACGGATTCCCTCAGCGGTTCGAATATTAACGGTGCGCTCCAACAACACATCCACCGCACCCTTGGTAAGTATGGTAGGAACTCCGTGAAGACAATATTTTACAGACATCAGTTTTCGATCGGAATCAAAAGCAATTTCCGCTATTCTCGGCATTACCTCACGGAAAAATTCTTCATTCATATCAATGGAACGAGCCATTTCCAGAAGACAAAATTCGGTGGGGTCGCCGATTCCCTTTCCGTCCACAATCGCAGAATCATTGGTCAGTATCGCATTGTATAACAGATAACGGTGAAGCTGACTATGAAGATTTAATTCCTTAGCAGTAATGGTTTCTTTGTTGATATAAATTTGCTGAACGCTCATTTTATTCTGTGTAAGCGTTCCTGTTTTATCCGAACAAATTACCGAAACACATCCTAAGCTTTCCACCGCTTTTAATTCTTTAATAATCGCATTTTCTTTTGCCATTCTCTGGGTTCCCATCGCCTGCACAATGGTCACAATGGAACCAAGGGCTTCCGGAATTGCAGCCACAGCCAACGCCACCGCAAACATCATTGCATCTAAAACGGGCATTTGACGGTATAATCCCAACCCAAACACAATGGCAGAAATAATCATAATCACGATTGCAAGACGGCTGCTGAACTGGTCCAAGCTTACCTGCAACGGTGTTTTCTTTTCTCCGGTGGCGTTCATAAGTGTTGCAATTTTACCAATTTCAGTATCCATTCCTGTTCCCGTCACCACCACGGTAGCACGACCGTAAGTGACTAAACTGCCGGAATACACCATATTCACACGGTCACCGAGAGGAACCTCTTCTGAAATATCGGTTACTTTTTTCTCCACATTGGTGGATTCTCCCGTTAAAGAGCTTTCATTCACCTGAACAGAAAAATTTTCTAAAATTCTGCCGTCTGCCACCACCATATCTCCGGCTTCTAACAGCATAATATCTCCAGGAACCACCATTCGGGACCCAACTTCGATTTTTTTGCCATCACGCATTACTTTTGCATTGGGAGAAGACAAAGACTTCAAGCTGTCCAACGATTTTTCTGCTTTTTTGTGCTGAACCGTTCCCAAAATTGCGTTAATGAGAATGACTGCAAAAATTACAATGGTACTCTCGTGATTGCCCGATATCATAGAAATAATTGCCGCAATCATTAAAATAATGACCAATAAATCGGCAAACTGAGATAAAAACACCTGAAGAGTGCTTCGGCGTTTTCCCTCCTGCAACACATTGGCTCCCTTTTCTTCCAGCACCTTAGCGGCTTGCTCAGAGGAAAGACCTCTTTCGCTGACCCCAAATTCACCTAAAACCTCGTGAATCTTCTTTTGATAAAATTCTTTCATACTGTTCCTGCCTTTCCGTATCCTTAATTATAATCCAAAAAAATAAAAAAAAGACTTCTGTGCAGAAAACAAATCTGCACAAAAGTCTCGTAACCGAAATCCGGCATACGTTACCAAGTTGCCAAAACAACTGCGTTTGTTGATAACGTATTAAAACTACTCCCCTTTGATAGGTTTTGTATTTGATTTTTCAGCATTATAGCACGAAGAGAATATTTTGTCAAGTAATTTTTTGGGATTTTTCCTTTTATTTTTTAGGTATCACGAAGGATTTACTCCCACAGAATTGCAAAAACTACATGCGAATGTGTATATCAATACAAATTGACCCAAAAAGCTCGTCTGTTTTTTACAGACGAGCTTTTTATCATCTTATCCTCTCGGCTTCCGTCAACATTTTTTCAATGGATATGCCGTATCCTCTTGTTGAATCACTGACCAGCACATGGGTAACGGCGCCTATGATTTTTCCGTTTTGCAATATGGGTGAACCGCTCATCCCCTGCACAATTCCACCTGTTTGGGAAAGCAGGTTTTCATCGGTAACACGGATAATAAAATCCCGATTTCCTTTTCCGTCTAAAATTTTTAAAATCTCAATGTCATATTCAAAGCATCCTTGTTCCGAAACGGTGGATAAAATGGTGGCTTTTCCTATTTTCACTTCCCGTTTGGTTGCAATCGGCAAAGCTTCTCTTTGAATAAACGCTTTATTTTCCAAGAAACCCTCAAGTCCGGTTTCTCCGTTTTTCACAATTGTTCCCACAGGAATATCTGAAAGCACGCCCACAAGTTCTCCCGCTTGGTTTTTTTCTGCTTTTTTTGCCCCTTTAATCTCAACAAGCTCCACTTGCCCCTGCCTCACATCGTACATCTTTGCAGTGTCTGAATCGTTGACGGGATGTCCTAAGGCTGCAAACTGAGTTTTATCTTCCGTAAAGAACGTAACAGTTCCGATTCCGGCAGCACTATCCCGAAGCCACATACCACACACAAGCTGATTTTCCTGATTTCTTTGAGGAGTAAGATTTACAGAAAGCACCTGATTCTCACGAAGCACGGTTAATGTTACGGTGTTTTCCTTCACCGAGCGAAGAATCTCCTCAAAATGGCGGGTGTTCTGTAATGTTACCTCATTTACCCCGGTAATCACATCTCCGACTTTTAATCCTGCTTTTTTTGCAGGAAGATTCCCTTGCTCCACACCAACCACCATAACACCCTTTGTTTTTAACCGCATCCCCACAGCTTGTCCTGATGGAATCAGACGAAGCTCTGTTTTTACAGCTCCCACAGAAACCTCACGATTGAAAGAAGAGCTTACCGAGAGCAGTATCATACAACCGACTCCGATAACGCCAATCAGAAATGTTATCGGTTTGATATTTTTTGCTTTTGGCTTTGTTCTTTTTAAATTTTTAAAAAACATTTCAAATTCACATCCGTTTTTTGTTTTTTTCTCGTCTTTAGTTTGGCTTTTTCAAAATGAAAAAACAGATGTAAATTTCGGTGTTTTTTATTTTTTTGCATCAAAAAACTGACAGCAAAAATGCTGTCAGTTTTTCCTTTTTTTAACATTTTTTAATAAACGGTTTCATCCGCTAAGATTTCATCAATGTATGCTCTCACATCTTCCAATGTTAAAAGATTTGCCACCTTTAATTTGTATGGCTTAGCATTGTGAAACCCCTTTAAATACCACAAAATATGGCATCTTGCTTCTTTGATGGCATTTTTTTTGGTAGCACACATCTTTTCAACCTGACGGTACAGCACATTCATTTTTTCTTCTTTAGAAATCACACGGTCGGAATTTCTGATCAGGTCAAACACAAATGGATTCCCCAAAGCGGCACGACCTATCATCACGCCGTCACAACCGGTTTCTTTCTTCATCCGAAGATAGCTTTCCCGATCACACACATCACCGTTTCCGATGACGGGGATATTCACAGCTTCCTTCACCGCCTGAATGAACGATAAATCTGCCACGCCCGAATACTGCATTTCACGGGTTCTGCCGTGAACCGCTAAATAATCGGCACCTGCTTCTTCGCAGAGCTTTGCACATTCCACCACATTTTTATGTTCCGAATCAAACCCGATTCGAAGCTTCACACTAAGTGGCAAATCGGTAGCTTTTCGCATAGCGGATACAATCTCAAAAAGCAGTTTCGGATTTTGCATCAAGGCGGAACCGTCACCGTTTTTCACGATTTTCGGCGCAGGACAACCTGAGTTTAAATCTATCATAGAAAAACCCATACCCTCAATCTGCTTCACCGCTTCCGAAAGCACATCAGGTTCGTGACCGAATAACTGCACGGATAAGGGTTCATCTTCGGGAGAAGTTTTTAGCAAATCATAGGTATGTTTATCCCGATAGGTTAACGCTTTGGCACTGATCATTTCGGAAACTGCAAGGAAAGCACCCTGCTCCCTTGCAATTTCACGGTATGGCAAATCGGTCACCCCTGCCATGGGTGCTAAAATCAAATCGTTTTTTGCTAAAATATCTTGAATTTTATAATTCATTTAAGCTTTCTTCCACTTTTGCCAGTTTTTCCAAGAAGGACTGCTCTTTTGCTTTTTCCGCCTGTACCAATTTTTCAGGAGCTTTGTCCACAAAGCCCTTATTGTTTAACTTGCTGCGAACCAGATCCAGTTCTTTTAACAGGAATTCTTTTTCCTTGGTTAAACGAGCCAGTTCTTTATCTTTGTCAATCAGTTCTGCCAACGGAATCATCACTTCGATGCCCTGACCAACCACATTTACGGATTTTTCGGTTAACGCTTCCTTGGAATCCACCAGAATCATTTCGGAGGAATAGGTCAGTTTGGTTAAGAATTCAGAACAGGAAGAAACAAAATCTTTATCCTCGGTTAACACATAGAGTTTGGTTTTGTTCTTGGGAGGAACATTCATTTCGCTTCTTGCATTTCTTACGGAAGTGATTAATTCGATATAAGTTTCCACCTTGCTTTCCGCATCGGAGAAGTTCAATTCTTCCTGATATTCGGGGAAGGAAGCAATCATAATGCTTTCATCTTCCACAGGAAGCGCCTGGAAAATTTCCTCGGTGATAAAGGGCATAAAGGGATGGAGTAATTTTAAGAATCCGCTCATAACATAACATAAAACATTCTGAGCAGCCTTGTCTTCCCCTGCCATTAAACGGGGTTTCACCATTTCGATATACCAGTCACAGTACACATTCCAGATGAAATCGTACAGTTTGGAAACTGCCATACCCAGTTCAAATTTATCTAAGTTTTCGTTAACATCTTTTGCTAACGCATTGAATTTAGACAGAATCCATTTGTCTTCGGGTTCTAAGGTATTTAAATCCAGTTCGATTTTGTCAATGGTCAGATTCATCAGCACGAAACGAGATGCATTCCAGATTTTGTTTGCAAAGTTACGGGATGCTTCCACACGTTCGGTGTAGAAACGCATATCGTTTCCGGGAGAGTTACCGGTTGCTAAGGTAAATCTTAATGCATCGGCACCGTACTGGTCGATAATTTCCAACGGATCAATACCATTTCCTAAAGATTTAGACATTTTTCTGCCCTGAGAATCTCTTACGATACCGTGGATAAACACATGTTTAAAGGGTTCTTGCCCCATATGTTCCATACCGGAGAAAATCATTCTTGCAACCCAGAAGAAAATAATGTCATAACCGGTTACTAAAACGCTGGTGGGATAGAAATATTTCAATTCTTCGGTGTTATCGGGCCAACCCAAGGTAGAGAAAGGCCACAGTGCGGAAGAGAACCAGGTATCCAAAACATCTTCTTCCTGTTTCATATTGCCACCGCATTTGGGACAGGTATGCACATCTTCTTTGGATACTACCATTTCGCCACAG
>JAZOQZ010000079.1:0-1972 GCA_045656345.1 Clostridia bacterium | reverse complement strand
GGTTGGTATTATATATGCGATTATATTGATCATTCCTGTCGCGATTCTCTACATTGCCTTGGGACTGCTTTGCGGAAGTGTATTCAATGATGGTTTGCACAAATACGGCGATGCATCGGACATTCTGACTGATGAAAAATTCACCGGAACGATTTGGGCGTTGGCTATTCCGAAAGCTGTCATTGATTTGGCGGAAGAAATTGAAGAATGGCAGAAAAAGAACGGTGAAGCATCGCAAAGCCCGTTTACCTCCGAATCATTTGGCGGTTACAGCTATTCAAAGGCAACAGATTCCGCCACAGGCGCACCGGCAACGTGGCAAACGGTTTTCCGTCCTCAGCTGAATCAATGGCGCAAAGCGAGAGAAAACGCCCCCGTGAAGCCTTCAATGCGTTGGAGGGGATGGAATGAGCCTTATTAATCGTTTAATGACCCCGTGTGTGTTCATGGTTGCTACAAAAAACCCGGATGGCTCTGGCGGCTATGAAACCGAATGGTCAGAGGGTGAAAAACTAACGGCGGCAATTGTCCGGGACACTTCCACCGAAGCCCGTATAGCAGAAGCCGCCGGGACTGTGAGCATTTACACCGTAACCGTTTCCCGTGATGTGCATTTGCCGTTTCATTCCGTTATTAAGCGACTATCAGACGGCAAGACGTTCCGCATCACTTCTGACAATGCGGAGAAGAAAACGCCCGCTTTCACGGCTCTTGACATGGCACAATCCAGCGCAGAAGAATGGAGGTTGCCACAATGACCAAAGAACAAGCATTACACGAATTTTTTAATAAATTCGGCATCGCTGGGTATCGGAATACAACCGTTCCCGATGATGCCGAATTTCCTTATTTGACTTATACCGTGCCGATTTCCAATTTTGAGGAAGAACCGGCATCCATCACGGTACACACATACCACTACACCGAATCAGAAGCCGTCCCGGATGCGAAAGGTGAAGAAATGCGGCAAGCAATTGGAGCCGGCGGGGTGCAGCTCAAATGTGATGGCGGTTATATATGGCTCAAATGGGGAAGCCCATGGTGTCAATCTATTTTTGATGATACCGACAAAACATTGAAACGCCGTTATATAAATATCACGGCGGAATTTTTAACTATTTAGGAGGATAAACATGAGATTTACCAAAGTATCACAGACCGCCTTTGACGAATTCCAGCTTGAAGCCGGTCTTATTCTCAAAAACTTTGACCCTACAAAATCCGATGCTGTGACGGATGCTGACATTGTTTGTGCGACCACCGGCGGCGTACAGATTACATGCAAGCCCACATATACCGACTACGGCGAAGATGTTGACAACGTTCCCGCAAATATGTTGGAGCTGAAAGAAATTGACGGCTGGGATTGCTCCATCGGCTTTACAGCTCTGACCGTTTCCGCCGCATCCATCAAGTTGGCTCTTGGTGCCGCAGACATTAAAGATGGTAAAATCACCCCCCGTGCTGAAAAGGATGATTCCGATGCTTCGGACATTTGGTGGGTTGGCGACCGTGCCGATGGTGGTCTTGTTGCGTGTTGCCTTAAAAATGCACTTTCCACCGATGGTCTTTCGTTGAAAACCACCAAGAAGGGCAAAGGACAGCTTTCTTGCACTCTTACCGGTCACGTTTCCATCAATGCACAGGACACCGTGCCTATGGAATTCTATGTACAGGCAGGCACTACCACACAGGCAGGCACTACCACACAGGCAGGTGAAGAATAATGAAAACGATTGCGAATCTGAATGGCGTGGAGTTTCTTCGAGCCATTAACAAAGCCCGTCACGCAGTAGAAAAACTTCTGTCCGTTACCGGCGTTCTGAAAATCCGCAAGACTGTTCCCAATTTCACCGGCAACGAAACCCCCGAAGAAAAAGCCGAAATGGAGAGAGCACAGGTCAAGAAGAATCTGAATGACATGTTGGATTCTTTGCTTGAAACACACCCCGAAGAAACTTACGAATGCATT
>JAZOQZ010000078.1:0-27303 GCA_045656345.1 Clostridia bacterium | reverse complement strand
CTGCCTTACAAGCAGAGGGTCATAGGTTCGAGCCCTATTGTTCCCACCAAAAATCCGCATACGAAAGTATGCGGATTTTTCTTTTTCTTCTATCATCAAATAAAAAACTATAAAAAAACCCCCTGTAACACAAAAGCGGTCACAGGGGTGTTTTTTTATGTATTCTCACCTAAAATCTCAGGCACGATAAAATTCTCAAGTTTCAGTGCCTGTTCAATAGAATCCAGCGTGTCTTCCGATTCTGCAAGAACAGTATGATAATGATAACCTCCGGTGATATTCATAAGCTCTGAAGATTTTCCGGTTCTGACCCCTTCCAAAAACTGAGCAATATGATATCTTGAAGAAATGTTGAGGGTTGCACTCATCTTCCCATACACCTTATGCCACACAAAAACATCCGCAACTGTTCCGCCCAAATCGATAATGGTTGTCAGTTCCTTTTCTGTCTGTTCTCCGGTGTGAAACACCTTATAAACCCGTTCCTTCAGAGGCGTAGCATTCACGATGTAGCCGGCATGGGTTGATAAAATATCATAGCCATCGGCTTTTAAAGCAGAAACATCCTGCACAATAATCTGTCTGGAAACGCCAAGCAGCTCGGAAAGCTTACTTCCTGAAATTGCCTGTTTTTCCGACATCACAATATGAATCAGTTTTTTTCTTCTTTCTGCAGCCTTCATACACAATCCTCCATTAAATTGCGTGAAGATGTTTTAAAGAAAGATCAAGAATGGGAGAAGAATGTGTTAACGCACCGCTGGAAATATAATCCACGCCAACATCCACATATTTTGCAACGTTTTCCTTGGTAACATTACCGCTACATTCGGTTTCCGCTTTTCCTGCAGTCAGTTTTACCGCTTCTTTCATATCCTCAATGCTCATATTATCCAGCATAATAATATCAGCACCCGCTTCCAGTGCCTCTTTTAGCATGTCCAGATTTTCCACTTCCACCTCAATTTTTCTCACAAACGGAGCATACGCTTTTGCCATTGCCACAGCTTCTTTTACCCCGCCCGCTGCACCGATATGATTGTCTTTTAACAAAATACCGTCACTTAAGTTAAAACGGTGATTGTTTCCGCCACCAACCTTTACGGCATATTTTTCAAACACTCTCATATTCGGAGTGGTTTTTCTGGTATCAAGTAATTTGGTTTTGCTACCTTTCAAAAGGTCCACGATTTTTCTGGTGTATGTAGCAATACCGCTCATTCTCTGCAGATAGTTCAGGGCTGTGCGTTCTCCTGAAAGAAGCACACGGATATCTCCGCGCACAACGGCAAGTTTTTGTCCTTTTGTCACCTGGTCTCCGTCTTTGCAGAAAAACTCAATTTTGGTATTTGCATCCAGAAGTTCAAACACTCTGCCAAAAACATCAAGACCTGCGATGACCCCTTCTTCTTTACAAATCAGTTCCACCTCGCCTGCCTTATACTCAGGCATTACGGAGTTGGTGGTAATATCTTCGCTGGTGATATCTTCCTTTAATGCTTCTAAAATCAAATCGTCTGCATGTAATTTCATTGTGATATTATTCATGGCTATGTTTCTCCTTTTCAATGGAAGTTAAAATTAATTCTTTATATCTTTGCTGATAATTTTCATACTGCTTTGGATCGATTTGGGCTACTGAATACTCTGGAATATCACTATAATTTAGTTGCATATCCATTGCTGCCCGCTTGGCAAACACCAGACTTTCCAACAAGGAATTGCTTGCCAGTCTGTTCCGCCCGTGAACACCGTTACAGGATGTTTCCCCCACGGCGTATAATCGATTCATACTGGTTTTACTGAATTGATTCACATCAATTCCTCCCATCAGATAATGCTGAGACGGAACCACGGGAATGGGTTCTTTTGTCACATCATATCCTTCCTCCAGACAATGCTGATAAATATGAGGAAAATGGGTCTTGATTTCCTCTGTCGGAATTGGTGCAAAAGAAAGCCAGACATGGTCGCTTCCTTCTTTTTTCATCTCTGCAAAAATCGCCTGAGACACCACATCACGAGGTAAAAGTTCATTCACAAACCGTTCTCCCTTAGCATTCAGAAGAACAGCTCCTTCCCCACGAACCGATTCGGAAATGAGAAATTCCCGCTCGTCTTTTTTTGTGTACAGGGTTGTGGGATGAATCTGGATATAATCAATATGCTGAAGCTTGATACCATGCTTGATGGCAAGTGCCAATGCATCTCCTGTTAAATGACGGTAATTGGTGGAATGTTGAAACAAACCGCCGATTCCACCTGTGGCAAGAACCGTATAATTCGCTGTGATTGCCTGATAGTTTCCGTTTTCATCGTGTCCCACAATGCCTCGGCATTCGCCTTCGTCACACAACAAGTCCACCATCGTAAAATTTTCTATTAACGTGATATTTTTGCGACTTTGCACTGCTTTTAAAAGATTGGAGGTAATTTCCTTCCCTGTTTCATCCTCGTGAAACAAAATTCTGGCTCTGGAATGGGCACCTTCCTTGGTATAATGAAAATCATCACCGTTCTTTTTAAACTGAACCCCAAATGATACCAAATCCTCAATAACGCTTTGAGAAGAACGAATCATAATATCCACAGATTCAGGATTATTCTCATAATGTCCGGCCTTCATTGTGTCTTCAAAAAACACCTGATAATCGCTTTCGTCTCGTAACACGCAGATACCGCCCTGTGCAAGATAAGAATCACTTTTTCTTGCGATATTTTTGGTTACAATTACAATTTTTCTGTTCTCGGGGAAGTTCAGTGCACAGTAAAGACCGGCAACTCCACTCCCCACAATTAAGATTTGTGTATTCATATTATTTTGCATACTCCAACATTCCAAAAAGAGGCAACTGTGCTCTCTTTCGTGTTTCTTCGTCTAAGATGATTTCATTCGATTCTTCCGTCAACACCTTTAAAATATTTTCCAAAGTGTTTAATTTCATACCCTGGCAACACGGAGCGGGTGTCACAAACACAAAGGTTTTATCAGGATTATCACAATCAAGCTGATAAGAAACTCCCTGCTCGGTGCAGATGATAAACTCCGTAGCATCGCTGTGCTTGGCATAATTTATAATCTCTGCCGTGCTTCCCACATAATCAGACAATGCAAGTATTTGCTGAGTACATTCCGGATGTGAAAGAATCAGTGCATCAGGATATTGTTCTTTTGTCTGTTGCAGTTGGGCAAGACTGATGTCCGCATGAATCGGACAACATCCATCATTGAGAATGATATTTTTTTCGGGCACCTGCTCTGCCACGAATCTTCCTAAATTCTTGTCGGGAATAAAAAATATATTTTGATTGGGAAGTGCTTTTACAATCTGAACGGCATTAGAAGAGGTTACGCATACATCACTTTGGCATTTCAACTCTGCCGTGGAATTGATATAGCATACAACTGCCAGGTCAGGATAATCCTTTCGCATTTGTTCAATGATACCGGGCTTCACCATATGTGCCATCGGGCAGTCTGCCGACAAATCAGGCATCAGAACCTTCTTGTCCGGATTTAATATTTTAGCGCTCTCCCCCATAAAGGATACTCCGCAAAACACAATCATATCTGCCGAAGTGTTCTTTGCCACCTTTGCCAGATGAAAAGAATCTCCCACATAGTCTGCCACTTTTTGAGCCTCTTCCGGCGCATAATAATGCGCAAGAATAACGGCATTTTTTTCTGCTTTTAGCTGTTCTATTTGTTTTTGCATAATCATTTTTCACCTCATAAGCAAACGAAAAGATTACCTCATATATTAACACAAAACTTTACATCTGTCAACTTTATCTGTCAACTTTTTTCGTTTTCTTTTGAATTGATGGCATCATCATATCAGCATGCTGTCATCCCAAATGAAAAGAAGGATATTGCAAAAAACAGGAAACTCTTCAGAAAAAACAGGAAAATCCTTGAAAAGTTCACAATTGTGTGCTATACTTTAACAATATAATGGATATTTTGCGAATCATTCGCTGATAAATAACATGGGAGCTGGCTATGTTCGGATATGTGAATGCACATAAAGATTTATTGAGAGTCTGTGACTACAACGTGTTTCGTGGCTACTATTGCGGTTTATGCAAGATGCTTGGGAAACAGTTTAATCAGTTGACCCGCTTCGGGTTAAGCTATGATATGACCTTTCTGGCAATTTTAATATCCGCATTAGACAAAACCGAAATCACGCTGAAACATCAGCCGTGTATCGCTCATCCCATCTCGAAACGTCCTGTGATCCGTGAGGATGCAGGTATCCGATACAGTGCGGATATGTCGGTACTGCTTACTTACTACAAGCTAAAAGACGATTGGGCTGATGAAAAATCGCTAAAAAGTTTTGCACGTTTGTGGTATTACTTCCCGATGAAAAGAGTACAGAAAAAATATCCCAAACAGGCAAAAGCCATTGTTGAAAATCTCAAAAAGCTCAGTGAACTGGAAAAAGAAACCTGCAAAAATCCGGATCAGGTTGCAGATTGCTTCGGGAAATTAACCCAAGCCATTTTTGACCGTGACGGTGACAATTTGGCTTTGGCCACAGTTGGTTATCATATCGGTCGGTTTATCTACTTTACCGATGCTTATATGGACTTAGAACACGATCAAAAGAAAAAAAACTATAACCCCTTTCTGGCAAGAAGTGAAGGTGAACTGACAAAAGAAGGTCTAAAAGCAGAACTGGTTCCTGCCCTTACCTACACCTTAAGTGAAATTGCCAATGCATACGAACTCATAAGCATCTATAAAAATAAAGAATTACTTGATAACATTATCTATTTAGGACTCAGAAAAACCGTGGAAGCTTTTTAGTACCCTTGCAGATTTTCGATTCCCCTGATATACAAATCATAAAAGGAGATCCCTTATGAATCCCTATGAAATTTTAGGAGTTAACCCCTCCGACAGTGATGAAACCATCAAAAAAGCCTATCGGGAACTGGTGAAAAAATATCATCCCGATAAATATAAAGATAATCCTTTAGAAGAACTTGCCAAAGAAAAACTTCAGGAAATCAATCAGGCGTACGATATGATTACCAAAGAACGGGCAAATCAAACTTCAACCGGTTATTCTAACTTTGCCGGATATTCCGGTGGAGCAAGTTACTCCGGTTCTTCCGGTTTTATGAATGTGCGAAATCTCATTCGGATGCGCCGTTTCCGGGAAGCAGAAGCAGAACTGAACCGTTTCAATGACGGTTCTGCGGAATGGCATTTTTTAACCGGTGTGATTTATTTAAACAAAGGCTGGCACTTTGAAGGCATTCAGCATTTACAAACCGCTGTGGATATGGAACCTTCCAATATGGAATACCGCAATATGTTAAACAGTGTGTCCCGCCGTCAGCAGACCTATCAGCAAACAGGCAACACCTACGGATACGGCGGTGGAATGAGCACTTGTGACTGTTGCAGCAATCTCTTATGTGCTGACTGTTGCTGTGAAATGATGGGCGGTGACCTGATTTCCTGCTGTTAGGAAGGTGACATATGAAAAAATCAACAACCTTAACCAAAAAAATAACCTTTTGCGCAATGCTCTCTGCACTGGGAGCATTGTCTCTTTTAATCACCAACATTTTACCCACGGTAACTGCATTTTTCTATCTGTTTTCTACCTTTTTTACCTATATTGCCACAGAAGAATACGGTGTGCGGTACGGAGTTGCCACCTGTGCAGTGATTACCCTGTTAGGCTTTATATTAGTGGCAAGTAAAGTGGATATGGTTGCCTATGCCATTATCATCACCCACTACCCCATTGTGAAACATCTTGTGGATCATAAGGTATTCTCCAAAGCTATCCGATGGATTATCAAATTGGTATGGGTAAGTTTGCTCTCGATAGCAGCATATTTTGTGATGATACAGTTTGCCCCCTTCGAAGATGCACTGTGGTTGTTGTATGTGTTATTAATGGCAGTGATTGTGCTGTATGATATTGTATTGGAACGGGCGATTCAGTTCTATGCGATTCGTTTACGAAGATTCAAATTTTAACGGAAAGGAATTCCTGTTATGAAAATCGGACTAGTTTTAGAAGGCGGCGGTATGCGTGGAATTTACACCATCGGTGTGTTGGACTGCCTGATGGATGAAAAATTCCGTGCAGATTATGTGATTGGCGTTTCCGCAGGTGCCTGCAATGGCTCCTCCTATGTGTCAAACCAAAAAGGCCGAGCTTATCGCACCAACACGGAATACATTTCCGACAGCAGATATTTGGGAATCAAAAATTACCTCACCACAAAATCCCTGTTCGGTATGGATTTTCTTTTTGACCAGATTCCAAACAAATTGATTCCTTTTGATTATGACGCTTTTTTTCAATCTCCCTGCGAATTTGTGATGGGCGTGACTGATGTGGTCACAGGACGTGCAAAATACTTTGATAAACGTCACGTAGAACCGAAAAACATTGTGCTTCGTGCTTCCTCTTCCCTGCCCGTGTTTGCTCCCATTGTGGAGTATCAGGGCGGTAAATACTTAGACGGCGGCGTGGCAGATTCCATTCCCGTGAAAAAAGCATTGGAAGACGGTTGCGACAAAGTAATTGTAGTTTTAACAAGAGAACATGGCTTTGTAAAAAAAACTGAAAAATTCAGAAGCGTTTACAAACGAATGTATAAAAATTATCCCAAGATGGTGGAAGCATTGGATAGCCGCCACGAGCAATATAACAAAACACTTTCTTTCCTGAAAGAATTGGAACAGGAAGGAAAAGCCATTGTGATTGCACCAAAAGAGCCTCTTTCGGTGGGACGGTTTGAAAAAAGTTCCGACCGCCTGAAGGCAGTTTGGGAAATCGGTTATCAGGATATGAAAGAAAAAATGAAGGAGACTTGGAAATTTTCCCAAAAATCTCCTATGGAGGAATGATGATGAACCAATTCTCCCGCACCGAACTTCTGCTTGGTGAAGAAGGAATAACAAAACTTAAAAATGCCCACGTGGCGGTATTCGGCCTGGGCGGAGTTGGCTCCTATGCGGTGGAAGCATTATGTCGAAGCGGTGTTGGCACCTTTACCTTGGTGGATAACGATACCGTATCACTCACCAATTTAAACCGCCAGTTGATTGCCACCCAAGATACCGTGGGACAGTATAAAACAGAAATATCAAAAAAACGAATTTTATCCATTAACCCCGATGCCAAAGTGCATTTAAAGACTGAATTTTATCTGCCTGAAACTGAGTTTGATTTTTCGGGAATCGACTATATTGTGGATGCCATCGACACGGTGACAGCAAAGCTTCACTTAATCGAAACGGCACACAAATTAAATATTCCTATCATTTCTTCTATGGGGACAGGTAACAAATTAGACCCCACAAAGTTGGAAGTAACCGATATTTCAAAAACCTCGGTGTGTCCTCTTGCAAGAGTGATGCGACAAGAGCTTCGGAAACGTGGTATTTCTCACTTAAAAGTGGTATATTCCAAAGAAGAACCGCTGACTCCTCAATACAATGACAACGATGAAGATAAAGGAACAACAGGCAGAAAAGCACCGGGAAGCGTTGCCTTTGTTCCCTCGGTTGCCGGCTTGATTTTAGCAGGCGAAGTGATAAAAGATATAGTGAATATTTCAATCAAAAAATGCTGACCGAATTGGTCAGCATTTTTTCTTTATAATCGCTCTGATTATTGTTTTTGGAAAATCAGCATCGTGGAAGAATAATCCTTTTTGTCTTCAAAATAAAGACCCACATTCATTAAGTAAGAACCACTATAGGTTTTACCGCTGGTTGTTTCCACATATTTTGCAGCTTCGTCCAATCCGCAAAGCTTGATATTTGTCTTACCCGTGGTGCTTCTTGCACGGATGGTGTAATAGGTCAAAACAACTCTATCTTCGTGCACATATTCCCAGGAGGTATTTCTTCCTTCAAAGGGACTTGCCAGACGGTAGAGTTCCCCTCTCTGAATGATATCACGGATATCTTTATACTGCTTAACCTGCTCTTTTACAATTTCGATTTCTTCCTCGGATAAGGTATTTAAATCCAACTCATATCCGAACTGCCCTGCCATCGCAACGTGACCACGGAAAGATAAGGGGGTGGTTCTTCCTACCTGATGGTTAGGAACGGCAGAAATGTGTGCGCCCATGGTGGAAGCAGGCATTACCATAGAAGTGCCGTGCTGGATGGAAAGACGTTCCACACCGTCGGTATTATCACTGGTCCAGTACTGGGGATAATAATACAGCATACCGGCATCAAAACGTCCGCCACCGCCGGAGCATCCTTCAAACAACACATCAGGAAATGCAGAGGTAATTTTCTCTAACACTTCATAAACACCCAGAACATAGCGATGCGCAAATTCCTGCTGACGCTGGGGCGGCAGGGATTTGGAACCAAGCTCGGTGGCATTACGGTTCATATCCCATTTTACATAGGAAATAGGTGCAGATTTTAAGACAGAGCATACAGCATCCACAATATAATCACGGATTTCTTCTCTGGTTAAATCCAACATCAGCTGGTTTCTTGCAGGAGTACGGTTTCTTCCTTCGATATGAATACACCAATCGGGGTGCGCTCTGTATAAATCACTGTCTTCGGAAATCATTTCCGGTTCAAACCAAAGCCCGAATTTCATTCCCAGCTGATTTACTTTGGTGGCTAAGCTTTCAATGCCGTCGGGTAATTTATTTTTATCCACTACCCAATCGCCCAAAGAACAGTTATCATCATTTCTCTTGCCGAACCAACCGTCATCAAGCACCATTAAATCAATGCCAACAGACTGTGCTTTTTCGGCAATTTTTAAAATCTTTTCTTCATTGAAATTAAAATATGTAGCTTCCCAGTTATTGATTAAAACAGGACGTTTCTCATCTCTGTATTTGCCACGTACCAAACGAGTGCGATACAGCTTATGGAAGGTTCGTGACATTTTGCCGAAGCCGCAATCGGAATAAGTCAAAATCACTTCCGGTGCCTGAAATTCTTTGCCGGGAGTTAACTGCCAGGAAAATCCGAAGGGGTTGATTCCCACATTCACTCTTGCAGTGTCAAATTCGTTCACTTCCACCTGCTCCAGATGGTTTCCGCTGTAAACAAAACTGAACCCATACACATCTCCCTGCGTTTCGGTGGTATAAGGTCTTGCCAATGCCACAAAGGGACTGTGATGGTGGCTGCTGGTCACACGCTTGCTGTCAATTTGCATACAACCGTTTAAGAGCGGTCTTTTCTGGATGCTTCTTTCTTTTGCCCAGGCACCTTCTAAATGCACAAACTCATAATTTTTATCAAACAAATGAACGGTGGAGGATAACACACTTTTTAAGGTAACAACTCCATTCCCGTCATTTTTCACACGAACACTTTTTGCAATGGCATCAAACTCGGTAAACACGGTGTAGGACAATACTACCCGTACACCTGTTAAACGGTCACAAAGAGTGATTTCCAGCGTTTCTGCTTCGCTGTCATTTTCCACGTAGGTGGCAGGAAGACCCGCAAGTTTCTTTTTGCCTTTGATGATTTCGTAGCTTTCGTATTCGAAGCAGGTTACGGAGCTTCCGTCTTCATATTCCGCATGAAATGCAGGAGAACGAAAGTCCGCACTTCCGTAGCAAGGATATTCCATAGGCAACATATTGGTGCTCATAAAATGTTCAGGCACATCAATAGGCGAAAATGCCAACTCCCCTGCAATGGGGAAATTTTCTAAAATAGAGGTGTATTCATCAATACGTTTTCCATAGTACAAATGAAGTAAATGTTTATTATCTAAAACCCCCAAAACATAACTGGTATTAGGGGTTTGCAAATGAAAAATCTGTTCTTTGGGCAGATGTAAAATACTCATAACTAAAATCTCCTTTTAAGCACAATTAATTGTTACTCATATTATATCATATTTTTACATTTCGTCAATATTTTTGGTTATTTTTTTACAAATATGTAAAGGCAGTCGGTTGACTGCCCTTTTCTTAGGATATTATCTCACGATTACAATTTCACAAACCTGGTCTTTATACTCACGAATCAGCACAAGTCTGGGGCTCTTTGCATCGTATTTCTGAATGTCGCCTGCATCTGCCAGTTTTACCTGAGTGGAGGATTTGGTGGTATCCACAGATACAACTTTCACACCATCAAGTGCGAAGTTTTCCACGCTGCCGCCATTTACGGTAACATTGATGGAGGATGCAAACTTACGGTCTACTTTACCGTAGATTAATCTCATATCGCCGTCGGTTTTTGAAAACTCGGTTGCTTTGTCTGCCACTTCAAAGAGAACGGTGATTTTATCAATGGCACCCTGGGCATTGGTTCTGAACTGAATTACATCCCCTGCTTTTAACTGAGTGCCTTCTTCGTTCACCAGAATTCCTTTTTCAGAGGTTTCCAGCGCAATCATCTGTCCGTTGTGAGCAGCGTATAATTTTTCCACGATTTCGCCTTTGTCATTTCTGGACTGAGCGATTTTATTCACAACTGCGATGGGGCTTTCGGAATTAGTCAGACCAGTGGAGTTTTTCACGATAACCACTTTTGCAGAGAGGTCTTCCCCTGCATCGTAAATTTCCACATCATATAAGCCGCCGTCTTCAAACAAGGATTTGTTTTTGATGGCATAATCGTCGGAATTGGTTGCAGTTGCGGGAATATCAAACACTAAAGTGGAATCGGTAATCACATAGGAACCTAATTTGGAAGAAGTTTTCTTATAGGGAGTGTTATTGCCCTGATAGTTCATCACAAATTTGTCTTTATTGATGGTAACACCACTGCCGGACACATCTTCTGCAGTGTTTAATTTGGTGAGTTTACCGTCTGCATTTAATTCATAAGTGATTAACTGCTTGGTTACTTTACCGTCTGATTTTAATTTTTCCAACACGGTTTTTGCAGATTCTCTGCTACCACCGTTTAAGGAAATTTTATCGTGGGAAGAAACAATGATAACTTCTCCCTTCATACCGTACAGTTTTAAATCGATATGGTCATCCATACCGTCTGCCTCAGCGGCATCCAACAGATAAGCGTATTGGTCAGACAGAGCGGAATTGGTGTTTACCGCTGCAATTCGGCCACGGATATCCAAGAAGAAAGTTCCTTCATCATCTAATTTGATATCATTGGTGTAGTTATCTGCTTTCTGATAGAATTTGTCGTTGATTTTATATTTGTCGCCTTCCATTTCCACAACAGTTCCCTCAACTTTATCGGTGATAACTGTTGCTTTTAACACATCCTGGGATTCGTTTGCCAGATAGGAAATAACCATCCATTCTTTTAAATCTTCGAATTTGAAAGGGTTACCGTTTTTGTCGGTTAAAGAGAATTTCACACCGGTTTCTTCAGGGTCAAAGGATAAGGAAGGATTGCCGTATTTGTCGGTAACGGTATAGGATAAATTACTGATACCGTCAACAACTAAATTCTGGTATTCATTCACGAATACCACGTCGTAGGTGTCATCAGAATCTGCATCCAGAAGCTTAACATTCCCTGCTAAGGTACCGTTTTCTTTCATTTTTGATTCATCAAAAGACACAAAGGTGCCGTTATAAATCATTTTGGCAGAAGCGGAAATTTTCGCAAATTTGGTGGATTTATCGGTATCTTTGTTCTGCCAGTAATTGATACGGTCTGCCTCCACGGTTTCAATGTTGGCGCCGTCGATGGTCAGGGTTTTATTTCTGCCGGACTCGGGACGCACTAAAATTACGGTCTTATCGCCATTGTCTTCGGTTTTTACATAGTAGTTTACACGGTAGCCAAGATAATTTGAAGCATTGGTATCTGCAGTTTCATACACAACGGAATCAATTTCAATCTGATGTTCGTCCAAGCCATTTGCAGAGGTCAGTTTGGTGTAATAGTTCCCTGTCACCTGACCTAAAAAACGTTCGGTGGACAGATATTCTTTTAATACGGTTTTATCAGTAATTTCAAAGTTGGAGTTTGAACCGAAACCGGTCTGTTCCATCATACCGATGGTTAATGCGTTGTAGGTTAAGATTGCTGCTATTCCACGTTTGGTCACTTCAGGACCGCTACCTGCCGCATTTTTGGTGAAGCCATACTGATTTGCTACCTGCAGATACCCGTGAGGATAACCGCCTTTTGCTTCCGCCGCCAGTTCATAACCCAACATACGGGTTAAAATGGTCACGGCTTCCTGATAGGAAATTCTGTCTTCAGGACGGAAATTTCCATCGGGGTCTCCCACGATTAACTGTTGGTTAGCTGCCACATTAATATAGCCACTTGCCCAGTGATCGGAAGTCACATCCAAAAATTTTGTTGTGCTCTGGGATGCTTCGGCAGATGCCTGCAATCCCATCACGTGGACGGCAATTTTGGCAAACTCAGAACGTTTGATGCCGTCATCGGGGCGGAAGTTGCCGTCGGGGTCCCCCACCATAATGCCTAAAGCACCCAGCACTGCGCCTGCATCTTCGTATTTGGTGCCTTCCAAATCCGCAGAAACATTGTACGCAAAAGCTGAAACGCTCATGCCGATGAGCATAATAACGCCTAAGAGCATTGCCATAGTTTTTTTCATAAACTGTGACTGTTTTGTCATACTTTTCTCCTCCGTTTTTTATAAAATGAAAAAATGCTTACATACCAAGAATCCGGGCAAATGAGCCAAAACTCTTAATATGTAAGCAAAAGAAGAGGAAAATCCGGGTTATGTAAGCATTGGGGAGATTTTTGTTACAAAACAATCTTAGCACAGAATATACCCGAAATCAATGTAAAAAATTTTCCATTTTCGTATTTTTTGTCGGAAGTTTTTCCCAAAGAGATTAGAAGACGAAAAAAGATGTTTTTTTCTAAAAAAATCCAGTTTGTCTTCTTGACTATTATTCTTTTTTATGATATAGTAAAATAGTTATAGAATAGAATGAGGAAGAGTGCCGAAAAAACGCTTCTTCCAAAAAAGAAGTCGAGGACATTATGAAAACGAAGCGTTTTTGGGGAACAATCCTTAAAAAAGGAGACTTTTTGATATTTTTTCTGATTGCAACGACAGTGTTTTTTTCAGCAATCGGATTTTACCGTGCTCCCCTTTTGGCTCACACCGTTACCATTTATGTGGATTCCCAGGAATATGCCAGCTATGTTGTTTCAGAGGGAATCGAACAAACGGTTACCGTGCAAACAGATTTTGGCTATAATCAAATCAAACTGCAATCCAAAACAGTGCAAATCACCGAAAGTGACTGCGCCAATCACGATTGCATCCGGATGGGCACAATATCTCAGGCCGGCGATATTCTGATTTGTTTGCCTCATAAACTGACTGTTGTGTTGGAAGGAGGCGATTCGGTTGATGCCGTCTCCTACTGATAAAAAAGTTTCCAAGCTTACCGTGCGAGCACTTTGTCTTGCCGCACTGTTTGTGCTTTCCTGGTTGGAATGGATGGTACCTTTGGGGGTACCGGGCGTGAAGTTCGGGTTTTCCAACCTGGTGATTTTAGTTTTTTTATCCCTGTTCGGCTTTTGGGAAGCACTGCTGATGACGGGTCTTAAAATCATCTTATCTGCCTTTTTATTTCAGGGGTTTTCATCCTTCCTTTTTACAATGGCAGGAAGCATTGCATCCTGTATCAGTATGGCAATGATAATGCCCCTGTACCGAAAAGAGAAAGTTTCTATGGCGGGTGTCAGTGCGGTGGGAGGTTTCTTCCACATTTCCTTACAATATCTGATGTCAACATTTGTGCTGAAGACCACTGCTGTGTTGGGATTGTATCCTATGGCAGCCGCAGTCACTCTGTTAACCTCGGTCATCATCGGATGCTTAGCAGACTTGCTCACAAAACAGCTTTCTAAACTCAGATAGACTAAAAGTTCTGAAGGAGGAATCACATTATGACAAAAAGTGCTAAAAAACATTTTTCTCTGATAGCAATCCTGTTGATTATTGTCATCGGAGTGGTGTTTGGTGAAATCATTACATATCTGACCAAAGATATTGCCGCATTAAACTGGATGAATGTCGGCTACACATTTGGTCTGCAGTCCCCTCTGGTGCTGGATTTATCCGTGATATCGCTGACGTTGGGGTTCGCCCTTCACATCAATATTGCAGTGCTTTTGGGAATCTTGATTGCCTCACTGTTTTATCGGTTTGTATTTTAATCATCTCATATATAAAGAATTCTAATAGGATTGGAGAAATGTAACAATGTCTATGTTTGCAAGAGATATCGGTATCGACTTAGGTACCGCCAACACCTTAATTTATGTAAAAGGAAAAGGAATCGTGTTAAGAGAGCCTTCCGTGGTTGCTATCAATCGCTATACCAAAGAAGTTTTGGCAGTTGGTAACGAAGCGAAAGAAATGGTAGGTAGAACTCCTGACAGCATTATTGCGGTTCGTCCGTTAAGCGAAGGGGTTATTTCCGACTTTGCCATGACCTATAAAATGATTAAATTTTTCTTAAAGAAAGTGTTAAAAGGCGGAATTTTTGCAAAACCCCGTGTGGTTGCATGTGTGCCTGCAGGAGTTACCGAAGTGGAAAAACGTGCTGTGGAAGATGCTGTGATTCAGTCCGGTGCAAAAGAAGTGTATATTGTGGAAGAATCTATGGCATCCGCTGTTGGTGCAGGGCTTCCCATTATTGATCCTTTCGGCAATATGGTTTTGGATATCGGTGGCGGTACCAGTGAAGTTGCAGTAATTTCCTTAGGTGCAATTGTTACTGCGAAAAGTGTTCGTGTTGCAGGGGATGCATTTGATGCTGCCATTGCAAACTACATTAAAAAGAACCACAATCTGCACATCGGTGACAGAACTGCTGAAGCAGTTAAAATCCGCATCGGTTCCGTGTATGAATGTGCAGGTTTAGAAGACGCAATTGACGTAAGAGGCCGTGATTTGATTTCCGGTCTCCCCAGAAATATTGAAATCACTGCATTAGAAGTGAGAGAGGCATTGGATGAGCCCATCAGAAACATTGTGGATGCGGTGAAAGAAACCTTAGAAACCACTCCTCCGGAACTGGCAGCTGACATCGTGGAAAAAGGGATTACCTTAACCGGTGGCGGTGCCCTCTTACGCGGATTGGATTCTCTTTTGACCAAAGAAACCATGCTTCCCGTAAAAGCAGCAGAAAATGCACTGGACTGTGTAGCATTGGGCGCAGGTCTCTTACTGGAAGAAATCGACGTGTTAAAAATGCTCAATAACGACAGACGTCAGATGAAGCACTATCGCAGATAATATTCTTTTGTGATATTTCTCGGGAAAGTATGCCCCGCATCCGGGGCATACTCCTTTTTTCTCATTCAAAGATTATGGGAGGTGAATGTTTATGAGAAGAAGCAGCCGAAAAAAACCGATTATCATTATCTTTGTGTTTGTGGTGATTATCACCACCTTACTCATCACCTCAGCAGTGAACCGCGGTAACGTAACATTTTTAGACAGCATTGCCAATGTGACCGTAAAACCCGTTGCGCAATTTTTCACAAACATTGCCAATTCCGTGAACGATTTTTTTAATTACTTTGAAAACAAACAGGAATTGGTGGAAACCGTCAACGAGCTGACCTATAAAAACAATCTTCTGGAGCAAAAAAACGCTTCCCTCGCCTCCTTGGAAACTGAAAACGAACGACTCAGAAATTTGCTGGAGCTTCAGGAAAAATATCCTGAATTTCAAACGACTGCAGCTTCTGTAATCGCCAAGGACGGTGCCAACTACGGCAGATTTATTACCATCGACAAAGGAACAGAAAGCGGTATCGAAGTAAACCAGGCAGTAATCTCTCAAAACGGATTGGTTGGTCTGGTGTTTGAATCCGGTCACGGCTGGGCAAAAATTCAAACGATTTTGGATCCTTCCACCTCAGTGGGATGCCGCATCACCCGTACCGGTGACGTGTCTGTTGCCGAAGGTGATAATGCATTAATCAACGACGGAATGTTGAAAATGCTCTATATCTCCAAGCAATTCACCATTTTAGAAGGAGATATTGTGGAAACCTCCGGATTGGGCGAAATTTACCCCAGAGGAATTCCCATCGGCAAAATTAAAGAAATTAAAATTTCCGAAAACGAAAACTCTCAGTATGCAACCATTGTTCCTATGGTGGATTTCACCAATATTCAGGAAGTGCTGGTTGTCACAGCAAAGTAGTTTTTTAGCGCAGTTAAAATTCAAAAGAAAGGATTCAAGCTATGTCGCAACCGAAATGGATTCAAATAACCAAGCAATGCGTCTTAGCAGCTGTAATTTTTTTATTACAGCTTATTTTTGCTGACAGATGGCGTATCTTCGGCGTGGCTCCCAATTTTGTGTTTTGTTTTGTGCTGGCGCTTTCGTTCCTGCGAAAGCCCCACTACTCCTTCTACTCTGCATTTATCTTAGGATTTTTTATGGACAGTATGTCGGGCAGATTCTTTGGCGCATATACCGCTCTTTTTGCAATAACTGCCTTTGGAATCCGTGAGCTTTATCATAGTGCCTTTTCAGAAAACTTTGTGATTGAAGCAATTTACGGCCTTGTTTCCTGCTTCTTGTATTCTTTGTGCTACGCTTTTTTCACATCTCTGTTCGAAGGAGATTTTCTGATTTTATTCACTCGCACTGCCCTGATTGAATTTTTATATAATTTTATCATCTTTCTTTTGATGCTCCTCATTCAAAAAAGAAATCTGAAAAAGCATAGGAGCGTGTTTCACTTATGAGAAAAGATATGTTTTCACGCCTGGCAATTATTATTGTGATTGCCGTAATTTTCCTGCTGGCTATGATTTTCCGCTTGTTTTCCCTGCAAATTGTCAATGGGAATGAATATGCCCAGGCTTCTATTAAGCGTACCGTTAAAACAGTTCCCCTAAAAGCTCCCCGAGGAGAAATTTTAGACCGCTACGGACGGGTAATTGTATCCAATCAGATTACCTATAATTTAGAAATCTCGCAGTATAAAAAGGATAAGAAATGGGTCAACGATGCCGTTTACAACCTGATTCTCCTGATGGAAAAAGAAAATCAGGAATTTATGGAAAATCTTCCTGTTTCTGAGCTTCCCTACAGTTATACCCTGCCGGAAGAAGAAGTTACAGCATACCTGAAAAGGATGAATCTTTCAGAAGATTTGTCGGCGGAAGAATGCATCCAGACTTTAGCAGAACGATACAACATTTCCGACCAGATTCCGGAAGCTTACCACAGAAAGGTAATTGCTGTGCGTGCTGAAATGGAACTGCGTGAATTTTCTCAGAACAACCCCTTTGTATTTGCCAAAAACGTGAATATGAATGTGGTAACCATTATTAAAGAAAACGACCAGACCTATCCCGGCGTCAACATTATGACCTCTTATGACAGAATGTATCCCGAAAAGGTGAGTCCCCATCTTTTAGGGCGGGTTGGTATGATTTACAAAGAAGAATACGAACAACTTCAGGAACTGGGATACGGTTTTACCGATATTATCGGAAAAGAAGGGATTGAAAAGGTCTACGATCTGGAATTAAAGGGGACCGACGGCGTTTTAAAAATCCAGCAGAATGAATTCGGAAAAATTACCGACACTGAGGTTTTAAAAAATGCAGTTCCCGGAAATGACGTAATTTTAACTATCGACTTAGATCTTCAGAAAAAAGCGGAAGAAGCTTTAGAAAATGTAATTAGTGAACTGCGTTTAACCATTCCCGATGTGGGAGGCGGAGCCATCACCGTGGTGGATGTGCATACCGGAGAAATCCTGGCTATGGCATCCTATCCCGATTACGATATTGAAACATTCCAAAAGGATTACTCCAAAAACTACAACAACCCCTTAAAACCCTTCTGGAACCGTGCAATCTCCGGAACATATGCTCCGGGCTCCACCTTTAAGATTTTAACCTCTGTGGCTGTTTTGGAAGAAAACATCGCCACCCCTGACGACTACATTTACGATCAGGGCAAATATATGTACTACGATGACTATCAACCTACCTGTCACGTGTATCCGGGTAATCACGGCTATGTGAACGTTGCGGATGCTATCAAAGTTTCCTGCAACTATTATTTCTATGAAACAGGAAGAAAACTCGGCATTGAAAAACTCAATGAATATGCAAAAAAAGTGGGATTAGGCGAATACACCGGCATCGAAATTCCGGGAGAAGAAAAAGGGATTCTGGCAGGTCCCCAGTACCGTCAGAAAATTGATGCGCCCTGGTATCCCGGAGATGTTTTGCAAGCGTCTATCGGGCAGTCGGACAATCTGTTCACACCGCTTCAACTTGCCAACTATATTGCCACCGTGGTAAACGGCGGTACCCGTTATGAAGCACACCTGCTTTATAAAATCAAAGATTATTCCTCCGGCGAAATGAAAGAAGTGCACCCCACCGCTGTGGAAACCCTTTCTATCCGCCCCGAAAATTACAAAGCAATTATGGAAGGAATGCGTTCTGTTACCGAAGACGGTACTGCAAGTGAAGTATTTAAAGATTTCCCCATTGCAGTCGGCGGTAAAACCGGTACCGCAGAGGTACCTGGCACCAACAACGGTCTGTTTGTTGCCTTCGCCCCCTATGACAATCCTCAAATTGCCGTTTCTGTTGTGGTGGAACACGGTGCCCACGGGAACTCCATTGCCCCTGCCGCAAGAGATGTGATTGCAGAATACTTCCATAACGAACAGGAAGAAACCCAAGAGAACAACGATAAATTCCAAATGAAATAGAGGAAAAACGATGGAACGACTGGATAAAATTCTGGCAAATGCCATGATAGGTTCCCGAAAAGAAGTGGTAAAACTCATTCGTTCAGGAGCCGTTAGTGTGAATGAAAAAACAGTCACCGACCCTGCTACCAAAGTGAATCCTGATGACTCGGATATTATGGTAAACGGCATTTTAGTTTGTTACCGTGAGCATTATCATCTGATGATGAATAAACCTGATGGCTACATCTGTGCCACTGAAGATTTGCGGGAAAAAACCGTGCTGGATTTACTCCCCGAGGATAAATTTCCAAAAAATAAAATCTTCCC
The DNA here is from genome assembly GCA_045656345.1 of Clostridia bacterium. Classification (GTDB taxonomy): domain Bacteria; phylum Bacillota; class Clostridia; order UMGS1840; family UMGS1840; genus SIG452. Next base: position 8,318 of record JAZOQZ010000078.1, on the reverse strand, counting down.
TGCGGGAAGGCTGGATAAGGATACAGAAGGGTTTGTGTTTTTAACCACCGACGGCAAACTTGCCCATCGGGTAACAGGTCCTAAAAATCACGTGAACAAAAAATATTTTGTGAAAGTGGATAAACCGATACAACCGGAATGGGGCAATTCTTTCCGGCAAGGAATTGTTATTGATGACGGTTACCAGTGCAAACCTGCCTTTTTGGAAATATTGTCTGAAACCACTGCTCATCTGACCATTTTTGAAGGAAAATTCCATCAGGTTAAGAGAATGTTTGAAGCATTAGGAACTACCGTGACCTACTTAAAACGGGTACAAATCGGAAGTCTTGTGCTAGATGATGCATTAAAATTAGGCGAATACCGCGAATTAACTTCCCTCGAACTATCCCTTTTGGAAATTGTTCCCAAAGAATACAAGGAGAACCTATGAGAACCGACGATTTTAACTATGTGCTCCCCGAAGAACTGATAGCACAAACACCCCTACAAGATCGCACCGCCTCCAAAATGATGGTGCTGGATAAAGAAACCGGTGAAATAATTCACAGTCGGTTTTATCACTTAATTGAATATGTAAAACCCGGTGATGTGTTGGTATTCAATAACACCCGTGTGCTCCCTGCCCGTCTGTACGGCGTGAAAGAAGGCGGCACTGCTCATATTGAAGTGCTTTTATTAAAACGTCGGAATTTAGACGAATGGGAAGTTTTAATGAAACCTGCCAAACGGATTAAATTAAACGGAAGAATCATTTTCGGTAATGGTGAATTGGTTGCTGAAGTGATTGAAGAATTGGACGACGGTGGCCGAATTGTGAAATTTTTCTACGACGGCGTATTTGAAACCATCTTAGAAAAGCTTGGCAATATGCCTCTTCCTCCCTATATCAAAGAAAAGCTGGAAGACAAAAACCGTTACCAGACCGTGTATGCCAAATTTGACGGCTCTGCAGCTGCTCCCACAGCAGGTCTGCATTTTACCGAAGAATACATCAAGCGTCTGGAAGAAAAAGGAGTTATCACCTGTTATGTAACCCTTCACGTAGGACTGGGCACTTTCCGTCCTGTCAGCGTGGATGATGTGAACAACCACAAAATGCACAAAGAATGGTATCAGGTGCCTAAAGAAACCGCTGATATTTTAAATCTTGCTAAAAAAGAAGGCAGACGAATTATTTCGGTGGGGACAACCAGTCTTCGCACCCTGGAAGCAATGGCACAGGACCAGGGCGGAATCGTCCCCTGCTCTGGCGAAACCGAAATTTTTATTTATCCCGGCTACGAATTCAAAGTGATTGACGGACTTTTAACCAACTTCCACCTGCCAAAATCCACACTTCTGATGCTGGTTTCTGCATTATCCGACCGTGAAAAAATCCTAAATGCTTATGAACGTGCCAAAGAAAAAGAATACAGATTTTTCTCCTTTGGCGACTGTATGCTGTTGTTATAACAAATAAAAAAAGCTTCTGCAATGCAGAAGCTTTTTTATTCATTTTAATATTTCTATTTGTTTTGGTAAATGTTCTTTCACAGAGCAAACCGAGATTTGATAATCTTCAAACTGTTCGGTAAAGAAAGCAACATCATCGGGATAAATCAAATCTTTGGATAAGGCTTTGATTCCCTCGCCTGTGTATTTCCCATAGCTTTCTTTTTGTGTCCAGATTTCAAAAAATGCGTTTGTTCCTTCTTTTTCCACTCGTTCCTGTTCCGATTGGCTAAAATACTTTTCTATGGTTTTCGGGCGGATTTTGGTGATTTTTTCAATATCTGCACCAACAGGACTCTCCCCTACTGCCAAAAGCAGAAAATCACCACTGTGAGAAAGATTGAAATGATAAAGACAGTTTTCAATATAAGGTTTTCCGTCACGGTTTATTTTGATTTCCTGCAAGCCGAATAAATCGGAAAACACTTTTCTGACCGCATAATCGCCGGCTATTTTTTCAATTTCACGTTTGGTAGCATCGGGGTATTTTTCACGAAATGGAGTCAGTGATAATAAAAATACTTTGGTGTGCATTTATCCGTTCACTGCCGCAACAAATCGTTTCATACCGGCATTTCCTTCTTCGGTATTTTTAAATACACCACAGTTTTCTAAGATGTTTGCAAAAATCTGACCAACTTCTTCTTTTTTTGCATCGGTTAACTCGCCCAGTTCAGTTTTTAAACGAGCAGGCAATACCGCCAACCCCATTGCTTCAATGAGACCGATATTTTCCTTTTTGATGTGATGGTATTCGCTGTGAGGATGGAAAATACCAAGAGGATGTTCCTCGGTGGTGCGGTTGTTTCGTAAAATTAAATCCAGTTCAAAATGACCATCACGGAAGCGTGCAATGGGAGTGATGGTGTTATGAGGTGCATCAGTGTGTGCCAGAATTTCACAGGATTCATCAGAGTAACCACGCCAGATGGTCAGGATTTTATCTCCTAAATCACACAGTTCTTCGATGGAATTACCAATTAAACGAATGGTAGAAAGCGCCCAATCCACCACATACGCTTTCACGTTTTCATAGCCTTCAAATACCACATCAAAACGGCTTTTACATTTCGCCATGGGAAATTCGTAATGACCGCCCTGAAAATGGTCATGAGTTAAAATAGAACCGCCCACGATAGGTAAGTCCGCATTGGAACCCACAAAATAATGCGGGAATTTTTCCACAAAATGCAATAATTTTGAGAAAGTGGAACGGTTGATTTTCATAGGAGTGTGCTCACAGTTTAACAAAATGCAATGCTCATTGTAATACACATAGGGCGAATACTGGAGCGCCCATTTTTCCCCGCAAAGTTCCATGGGAATAATTCTGTGGTTTGCTCTGGGAGGGTGGTTAGCATGACCTTTAAAACCAACGTTCTCAGGACACAGCAAACATTTGGGATAGCCGGTCTGTTTCTGTGTTTTTGCCGCCGCAATTTCTTTGGGATCTTTTTCAGGTTTGGATAAATTAATGGTGATATCCAGCTCTCCATAAGAAGTGTTGGTTTTCCATTTGACATCCCGTTTCACACGGTCGGTCATAATATAGTTGGAATTTTTGGATAAATCATAAAACAAATCGGTTGCTTTTTCAGGCTCTTCTTCGTATGCCGCCCAGAAATCACGGGAAAGATTTCCCGGAGTAGGAGTAAAATAGTCCATGATTTCTGCAGATAAAATATCACGGTATGTAATGGTGTTTTGCTCCAACATGCCGTTTTCAGCTGCAATATCGCAAAGAGAAGCCAGCAGTTCTTCCAAACTGTTATGAGCAGTATATTCCACCCGTTCAAAAGATGTTGCACCCACCAAATTTAAAATACGGTTTACCACATAGCATTCATCCTCACAGGTAATCATTCCCTTTTGGATGCCGTAATCCAGCAATTCAGATAAAGATTTATTGATCATAATACTTTGATGCCTCCATAATTTCTGATAAAGAGAATATGACATTTTCCTTTGCCGAATACACTTTCAATAGCAGTTTTAAATTCTTCCACCATTTCAACAGGCACAAAATTCTGAGTGGTACCGCCGAAGCCGCCACCATGCACACGATATGCTCCTTTTCCTTTCAGGATACCTTCTGCAATATAAATCGCCAAAGACAAGCCCTGTTCTTTGGGATTGACGGTTGCATACACATTCTGCAGAAATCTGAAGGAAGAATTCCCTGATTCGATAATTGCCTGTTTGAAGGTTTCAAAATCACCGTTGTTTAACGCTGCCACTTCTTGTTCCACACGAGCATTATCGTCTAAGTAATGCAAGGAACGAAGCACTGCTCTATCACCAAACTGTTTCCGCAAAGCAGAAATATTGGTAAGAATTTCTTCTTTTGTAACTTCTCTTAACACAGATTTTCCAAAATACCCTGCAACTGCTTTCATTTCACCGGGGATACTTGCATACTCATTGGTTAAATCTGCGTGATTCCCGCCGGTATCCACAATACAAAGTGCATATCCGCTTTTCGAAAAATCAAAGTTGACTTTTTCGATAACAGGACTTTCTTTTTCTTTAAAATCAATCGTAATAATACCACCTACGGAAGATGCCATCTGGTCCATCAATCCGCAAGGTTTTCTAAAATATTCATTTTCAGCATACTGAGACATTTTTGCAATTTCCACAGCAGATACTTTACTGTCGTTAAACAAACCGTTTAAAATGGTGCCGATTAGCACTTCAAAAGCGGCGGAAGAAGAAAGGCCGGACCCTCTTAACACATTGGAGGTAGAATACACATCGAATCCGCCGATATCATATCCCAACTGCTGGAATCTGGAAGCCATCCCACGAACCAAAGAAACAGACTCTCCTGCTTCCTCGTCACGGATTGCCAAATCATCTGTGGAAACAACCGCTTCCTTATGTCCTTCGGATTTCACCCGAATCCAACCATCTGTATTTTGAGAGGTAACAGCAATCACATCCAGATTCACACTACCCGCCAACACTTTCCCCAGATTATGGTCGGTATGATTGCCACCAATTTCCGTTCTGCCGGGAGCAGAGAAAATCATCAAATTGTCACGGTCACCGTATCGTTCGCAAAATTTCTCAACCGCTTTTATGTAACGTTCTTTCTGTGCGGAAACATTTTCTTTTCCGTACAGTTCACTAAGACGGTCATCTGCCAGCTTAATTGCCATAATCAATTGTTCTTTGTTTGCCATGATAGTCTCCTTCTTCTGCCAATACATTGTGAATGTTTTCGTGTTTCTATTTTATACTAAATTTACCAATTTGTCAATCATTTCTTCTCTATGGAGCACATCTTCCGCAAGGTTCAAATCCTCGTGATACAGCATCCTCATAAGAAATCGCAATCCTTGATTTGGAAAGCGAACTGCAACCGTCCCGATGAAACTTGGTACCGGATTTTGTGATATAAACGGTGGTTCCCACTGTAGCAGAAGTCTGTTGGGATTCACTTTCTTCTGAAACGTCTGTTTCTTCCCCTATGGTAGATTCCGAAACAGACTCCGTCACATTTTCAACTTCATTAGTCTCTGTCACAGACGATACCGTTTCGGACGATGTCCCAATATATTCTCCGCTTTCTGTCACCCACACAGGGGGCGCCTGATAAATCTGCCGATACTCCATCAACAGCATCACACAGTGAATATTAATTGCCAAACTAAAACAAAGGAGGAATGCAACAATTCCAATCATCCATTTGCAAAAGTTATTCTGCATTGTATCCCCTCCTTTTAATCTTCAGGATTTCGATCATTTCTGACATTCTTTTCAATATTCATATTATAGCTTGAATTTAGCTTTCTGTCAATCACGTAGAAATATTTATCCGAAATTTATCCAAAAAATTTCCGTTTTAGATATTGACAAATTCAAAAAGTTCGTGTATAATATCATAGTGTTAAATATTTAGGGGTATAGTTCAGCTGGTAGAGCGACAGTCTCCAAAACTGTAAGTCGAGGGTTCAAATCCTACTGCCCCTGCCACCGAAAAGCCTGTAACCGCAAGGGTTACGGGCTTTTTTTGTGCGCTGTTCTAACTTTTGTTCTAACTTTTTCTCCGATTACCCTTGGCGTAAGCGGGTTTTGAAGAGGTCTAAAGTTCCGCGATTTAAATCTCGCCGTGCGTGAACGTATGTCTTCTCGGTAATCTGTGTCCCGCTGTGTCCTAAGAATTTGGACACATTATAAATGGGAATATTGTTGTCTACCATAATGCTGGCAACGGTATGCCGTAACCGATGAGGCGTAATTCGTTTGCCGAATAATTTTTCAGTCAGATTTCCGATTTGTCTGGTCACCTGGGTGTCACTATAGGGACGGCCGTCAGGATACTTAATTACTAAATCGTTTTTGATGTAATCGGCTCCAAACATGTTGCGGTGTTCTTCCTGCTTCGCCTTTTCCTGCTTTAACAATGCAATCAGATTTTCGTCGATATACATCGTTCTGTTGGAACTATGAGTCTTGGTACTATACTCCACGTTTTCTTTCGATACAGACGTCCTGGTGGCGCATATTTTGATCTCTCCGCTCTCTAAGTCCACGTTCTTCCATTCTATCCCCAACAACTCACTGCGACGAATTGCCGTCTCACACAGAAGCATAATCGCAAGATACAAGTGATGGGACTTTGCTTCGTCAAGAAATATCTTATACTCCTCTTCCGTCAGCGTTTCTATCATCGGTGCTTCCACTCGGATAAATTTGACCTTGGTGTGAGGGTTGGTGGGTATTAAATCGTCGTAGAAGGCATCATGTAACGCTTTGGACAACACGCCCTGCTGATTGCGGATGGTCTTTGCAGACAGCTTCTTCGTATTCTTACAGTAGTCGTAATATGTACGAAGGGTGGACGGTCTCACATTTTGCAATTTGATATTTAATTTCTTAAAATACGGTAAAATATGCTGGTTGAGATAACTTCTGTAATTCTTACGGGTAGTTTCACGAACTTCGGTGGTTGCCACCCATTCTTCCAAATACCGATGGAAGGAAACATCTGTGGGAATTACCTCAAAGTTTTCCAGCTTCTGGTATTCCACAATGGCATTTATCAGCATATCATGTGCCTGTCGTCTGTTTCCTTTTACCTCAAGTCCCGTGGCAATCCACGTCTTCTGTGGTCTGGTGTTTAATACGATGTAATAATACGAGTTACCGTTTTTTGTTGTTTTTTCTTGTAGGCTACCTGTCATGGTGAGCTCCTTTCTGTTCGCCTACATACACGCTATACATCCATTATATAGCATGCATGCAGGATATACAATAGTTTTTTATTTTTTTTGATATTTTTCTTGTTTTTCTTGTTGTTAAATCATACAGGATTCTATCAGTTTGATGACGGATCTTTTTAAAATCCTGTGTTTACCTGCTATCAGCATGGCTTCTATCTGTCCCGACTTCACTAAATTGTAAGCCGAATTCTTTCCGATTCTGAGGATTTCACATAAATCATTGATGCTTAAAACATCGCCGTAACTTTCTAACATGTTTTGTTTCCTTTCGTATTGATTGATATTTTTTTGTTTCGGGAAGTGTGGGAATCTTCGGACTTTTTTAAATTTGGCCAGTCAACTGTAATAACGCCCTGCAAAAAGAACCGTATTTCCCGTTGTTCTGTAACTCCCGATTTCAACTTTTCGTCTTTGTTTTTCGGGGATATCCCCTGTTTTTACGCAGTTTACACAAGTTTTTTTCTGAAAAATAAGCTCTTAGCAAAAAAATTCGGTGAGAATTTTTGAGCCCTCGCGCGCGTGAGAAAAAACAGCTTCAAATATTGCCAACGGACAACAATCATACGAACCGCGTGTACTAAAAGAGTTGTTCGAAGATGTCTGCTCATAGAATAGCTTAATAAAGTTGTTTTTTGATAAAATTTCAGCAACCGATAAATGCGTTTGTATACACAAACTTAAAAATTTGCATACTTTCGAAAAAGCCCGAAATATCAGTCCTTTTCAGGGTATCATAAATCAAAAATTCTGACTTGAAATAACAAAAAGCCCGCTTCCGTCCGAAGCGAGCTTTTCTCGTTTATGCTTATTATTTTTTATAATTTAACCAAAGAACACCGTTCTCATATTGTTTGACTTCCCTTAGATTGAAATCGCAAATTCCGCTATCTGTAAATAGAGGTTTACTGTCAGAATCCGCTATCACGGGAGCCATCACCAGACTCAACTCGTCAACCACATCAGAACACTCAAAATAGCCGTTCACGACACTTCCACCCTCGAGTAGCAGTGTGTGTATCCCCAACAATTCTGTGAGCTTTGAGAGGGCTTTTTCGACGTTTATTTCATCCTCTCCTGCAAAGATGTACGGAATTCCCATTTCTTGCAAATACCCAAGATAACGAGGGTCTGCCTTCGTTGTTAAAACTTCAATCACTTGAGCATCACCATAACCGGGATCTTCATCAATGATGTGACTGCTTTTCCAACACAACTTTCCTTTGGGATCAAAAGCTACCGCATAAAACCCGGACAGATTTCCAGGAACAAAATCACCAAAATTCTCAACAGGCTGATATTTTTCCAAATCAGGATACCAGTCACCCGTAAAGCTATCCTCCATCGTCACACGACCGCAAATAAACCCATTGGCACCGTTTTGATGATATTCACGATTCAACTCATAATAAATCTCCGTCGCACTCTCACACTCAGGACGAAACAAAAAGTCTCCAGTTACCTTCCCGTCAATGGAAGTTACCATATGACAAATAATATACGGTCTACCCATAACGAATCTCCTTTTTATATTTTATCATACTAAAATACACATTTTATTCATATTTCCAAAACAATAATTATTATATCATTTACCCT
>JAZOQZ010000077.1:0-1841 GCA_045656345.1 Clostridia bacterium | reverse complement strand
GAGTTTTACGATTATCTCAATATCATTTTTCGTTGCTAACCTTATTACCATAAAAACCTCTAAATTTATATTTTGCTTAATATGTTCTATTAAATATTCCCAATTAACATCCTCTGACAGTTAGATAAATTCTTATTTATCTGTTTTCAGTATATCATCAGCCCGCAAATTAAACAAGCCAATTATCTTTCATCATAATAGTTGTGCGTGTCCCTGTATGGCCTCTTCAATCCTCTGCGGTTCAATGCCGATATATCTTTGCGTGGTGGAGGCGGAGCTGTGCTGTAAAAGCCTCTGAACCAACGCAATATCATAACCATTGGCCTTGTAAATCTCGGTGGCATACCACTTGCGGAAACTGTGTGTGCTGATACCTTCAAACCCCAGATAATCGCACACGATTGCCAGTTGCTTTTGGACGGCTCTTTCGGTGATAGGGAAAATGCGGTCAGTGCTCCGGATCTTTTTTCGCAAGCAATAGTTTTCAATATACTGGGCTATCACCAACGGCACAGTAAAAACACGGTGCTTTCCGGTCTTCTGCTCTACGATTTCCAGACGATAACGGTCGCCGTCCCGAACAATATCACAAGGTCGCAGTTTGACAATATCGCTGATACGTAAGCCCAGGTTCCCCTCCAACACAAGGGCAGTCGCAATCCGTTCATTAGGCCGACAGCCGCAAAATCCCTGCTTCATCGTCGCCACAATCTCTTTGTATTGTTCGGTGGTAAGTGCCTTTGTCCGCTTATTCATAATGCCCTCCAAAAGTAGAAAGTTCGTAAAAGGCAGGGAACCGAGTTCGTATAATTGCGGTTCCCGCCTCTGTTCCGCATAAACACACGCTTTTGGTGTTCGTATTTGTTGTATTATACGCACTCCCCGATTTGTGGCAAGTCGGTCTGGTGGTTTCCTATCACATCGAGCATAAACCGCACCCCGAAACACACGCCTTTGTAAAAGGCATCAAAATCGGAGATTTCCTGTAATTCGTTCTGCGTTTCCTCATACGCCCGAAATGCCTTTTTGCCATCTGGGGTCAGTTCCTTTTCAAACTGTTCCGCATACTCCAACTGGCGATGGGCTAACGCTTGATAATGACTGCCACGCCGAACCGCTCTTTCACTGGGAGCAACATTTCCATACCATAGGTCTTTCAATACAAACATATCTGTTCCCCTTCTCTGCTCCACGGGCTTTTGATTGCCCGTGGAGCGTTTATGTTATCAGCAGGTGATGGTAAACCGTCTGCTGCTGGACTGCTTCAAAAAGGCTTTGTAGAGGTCGCCGTAGTGCTTTTTGAAGGAAGTGCTGTCAAAGCGATTGGAGAGAACCGAAGTATAACGGACGATGTAGTTCCCGGCAATCAGTTCTTCCACGCCACGGTCGGCAAGTTCCTCTTTGATGCTGTTCCGGATAGCATCAGCCTGTGCTTGTGCTTCCTCAATGATGGCTTCCCATTCGTTCAGTGCCTCAATGCGGGCAATCAGTTCGTTCTTACTCATAGTTCTTATCTCCTTTTGGATTGAATTGGGGTGCTTGCTGTTCGTGCCTTTATCCCCCGCACATATCGGTGTCGCAAGTTGCCGGATTTTATCGTCGAGTGCTCATCTCTCTTAACTGTCTTTATTATAGCACGAACTATCGTGCAATTCAATTGGCGTTTTGCACGAAATATCGTGCGATATTTTATATATTTTTGCACTTGATTTCGTGCAATATATAGACTATAATAAGGACAATGGAGAAGGAGGCGATTTTTTATGCCGTTGCAGTATAAGGTTGATGTTCTGGCAGTATTGAAAGAGAAGGGCTACAACACCAACAAAATCCGCACTGAA
>JAZOQZ010000076.1:0-1728 GCA_045656345.1 Clostridia bacterium | reverse complement strand
ATCTTTGATATTTTGCTATCATTTCCGCTTTCTTGATGCTTTTTTCTGATTGGTAGGTACGGCGAATGGTTTCTACAACAGACAAATCCTCTCCCTGATACGAAAGTGCATCTGAAAGTTGGGAAAGCAATGCTTCCAACTTCCCGTCACACTCGGCTTCCAGACCATAACCGATTCCCACATATTTGGAAATCAGATCCGTTTTTGAAATACTGCCACTGCGGTATTCTCCCCACGCCTGAGATACCAAAGAATCCAGTTTTCCCACATAGGAGGAGCGAAGCACATAAATCTGTGCAATAATGTCATCGGTATATCCGGGAGAATAGGTAGTAACATCAGCAGGAACCGATTGACTGACTTTGTATTCCTCCCAGCTGACCTGCCCGGTTAATACTGCAACTGCCACCTCCTCAGGCAGTTCTCCCTTTCGCAAAAGCTCTCTGGCTTCTTCGGGCAATGCCGAAAAATCCACATTGGAAAGCTGACTACTGAGATCTTCAATAATTTTATCATTTTCTGTCTGCATTTTTTGAAGGTCTTTCCCGGAATAGCTGATGGCATAATGAACTGCCATAATATTATTCCATTGCCATTTCGCCAAAACAGCGATTCCCACAGCAAGCAGCACAAATATAACCAAACAAATCCAAATCCACTTTTTCGATTTTCTCTTTTGAGGGTTCTCCTTTTGTTTCATAACAAATCTCCTCACCAATCAGGTGCCCAAATAAGAAAAATGCATATAATCCTTGGGGTTGGACCAGGCGTCACCACCCCAGGTAAAACCATATTTTTCAAAGGCATTCACCACATCGCCGTAGGGGGTTACCGAATAGGGATTTTCATAAGGTAACCAGCATTCTCCCACCGTGGTTCCGTCTTTGTATAAGCAGTAATTTTCATTGGCATTTAAGTCAATGGCGGTGCCCCAGTTATGCTCGGTTGTGCCGCCTCGGAAGGCATATCCGCCCAGGTCTTTTATCGGAAACTGCTCTTCCCCGTTAAAAATTTCAGTAAACACGGCAACCACTTTTTCAGCAATTACCGAATGCACTGTCAGCTCTGCAGAGCTTTCGTATTTCGTACCGTCCGATTTCATTTTCCAAATGGGAACGGTAACGGTTTGCATCAAAATATCCGCTTCTTCCTTGGTCTCGGGCAGATTTTCACGAATCAGATTCATTTGCTCGGTGTTTCGCTTCGGAATATACAGTTGGGCTTCCAGGGTTTGTCCGTTTGCCGACAAGGTGAACTGATAGGTTCGGTTTGGATACAGATACAAGGTATGCGAACAACCGTCGGTATAGCGGTATTCCAGCGGACCATTTGGTTCGATATCCCCTTCATAACGGGAATTTCGCTGTTCAATCACAGTGAGGGTATATTCAGTTCCTTTTGCCAATCTGCTCCAGAGAATTGTATGCTCTCCCGCTTCCCAATCCGCTTCCACATTCCAGGACAGCACTTTGGATTCCGGAAATTCCTCTTCCTCTGAAGGAATTTCGTCAGGTTTTTGCGGCAATTCGCAAAGCTTTAACGAACGCACCACAAGAACCACCGCTTCCTCACGGGAAACCGTGTTTTCCCCTCGGAAGGTTCCGTCTTCATACCCTGTGATAATGCCCTTATTGTAGGCTAATTCCACATAGGGCTTTGCCCAGGGGGACACTGCCATAAAATCTGTCAACGGATTATAAAAGGCAGGGGGAAGAATCAATTCTTCAT
>JAZOQZ010000075.1:0-3945 GCA_045656345.1 Clostridia bacterium | reverse complement strand
TGTCTTTATCTTTTTCATCAATCGCCTGATTCACAGCAGCGATTACTAAATCCGCTACCATTTCTGCATCGTCTAAAACTGCTTCATCAATCACTAAATCTGTCAGTTTACCATTGCCGCTGACAGTTACGCTCACCGCACCGCCACCGGAGGTTGCCTGATAGGTTTTGTTTGCTAAATCTTCCTGAGCCTGCTCCAGATTCTGCTGCATTTTCTGAGCTTGTTTCATTAAGTTTGCCATATTACCGGGCATGCCACCGCCCATATTAAATCTTCCTTTTGCCATTGTTCTTTTCTTTCCTTTCGTATTCTATTTAAAAGTGATTTGATCGGAAAATCCGTTCAGCTGATTCATCAGCTGCTGAAAGGAATCTCCATTTTCGCCGGAAGTTTCTTTGGAACGCAGTTTCACAGAATACTCCATCCCTGTTACATCCAGAATCGCTTGTTTTAACACTTTGTCATACTGATTCATTTTTGCAATATTTAAAAAAGCATCGCTTCCGATCATCAGATCAATTACACCGGCTCCTTCTTCCCAGGTGGCACCGCCCATAATCCGCTTGAACCCGAAATCTGCCTTTTTGGAAGCCACATCCAGAATCGTTTCCCAAACAGAGGAAAGCTTCCCTTCTGCTTTCGGTTTTTCTTCCGACTGTTCTTCATAAACCGGCTCTTCAACAGGAATTTCAGCAACAGCAGGTTTCTCTGCAGGAATCTCTTCGGGAACAGATTCCAACACTTGTTCGGAACCATCAGATTCGGAAATCACTTCCAAAACGGGTGCTTCCATCACAGGTTCTTCTTGCAGAATCGGATCTTCAGGCGCAATATTCCAAATGATTTCATCAGGTTCCGATTTGATAATTTCAGTTGTCTCTGCCGCAGGGATAGTAACAGAAACCGGTTGGGAAAAACTCAGACGAATAATTTTCTGTTCCAATTCCTGCAACCGTTCGGTAATCCCTCGGAGATCGCCAAGATCAGGACGTTTCACCATAGCAGTAACAGCCACTTCCAGACAGAGTCTGGGCTGACCAAGATACCGTCTGGACGAAATGCCTTCACTTAAGGTGTCCAGGTACCGAATCAGACGCTCTTCCGAAAGCATCTGTGATTGCTCCGCATATTTTCGGAATGCTTCTTTGGTCACGGATAACAAATCCATCGCACTCTCTGAAGCGTTTAGCGTTTTCACCACCAGCACGCTGCGAAAATGAGCAATCAGATCTTCTAAAATCCGTTCCATATCCCGACCGTTTTCATAGGCAGTTTTAATATAGCCAAAACATTCGGGCAAGTTACCATCAATGATGTGACGGGCGAAGTTGATAATAAATTCCGGATCGGATGCTCCCGTAATGGTTGCAAGATGTTTGCAGTCAATCTGGGTGAATCCTGCAGACATACATTGGTCCAGAATGGAAAGTGCGTCACGCATGGAACCGTCTGCCAGACGGGCAAGCATTCCGATGGCTTCATCGGTGATGGTATAGCCGTCTCCTGCAATAATCTGACGAATTCGTTTTTCTGTATCATAAGGGGTGATTCTCTTAAAATCAAATCGTTGACAACGGGACAGAATGGTTGCAGGGAACTTATGAGGCTCCGTGGTGGCAAAAATAAACACCACGTGTGCCGGAGGTTCCTCCAGGGTTTTTAACAAAGCATTGAAGGCCGCATCAGTCAGCATGTGTGCTTCGTCGATGATATACACCTTATAACGCAAATCTGCCGGTGCATAAACCACTTCTTCCCGAATGATTCTCGCATCGTCCACACGGTTATTGGATGCTGCGTCAATTTCCACAATATCCACTGCACTGCCGTTTAATGCTGTTTTGCAGGCATGACACTCATTACAGGGATTGCCGTTTTGCGGGTTTTCGCAGTTCATAGCGCGGGAGAGAATTTTGGCTGTGGAGGTTTTCCCTGTTCCCCGGGAACCGGAAAACAGATAAGCATGAGATAGTTTATTCTGCATCAACTGACTCTTTAACGTGTCTGTAATATGGCTCTGCCCCAACACGTCTTCAAACACGGTGGGTCTCCATTTACGGTATAATGCCTGATACAAACCTTCTCCCCCTCTCTTTGCTCTGAAATCTGATAAAAAAATCCGATACTTTTATGACCTGTATTTGAACACCACACAGATTTCTTATTGCTTATCGCTGCTCCGTTTCCGTCCTGACGAGGTTCACAAAAGAAAAATCGTGGGTCAAACACAAGTCATAAAAATACCGGATTACTGCCGGGCCTTACCCGACCACCAAATAAATTTTCGTACTCGGCTTGGTTCCGTGAAAAAAACACTTGTTGTATTATATCACGGGTAATCCGGATTGTCAAGCCGAATTTTTTGGAAAAAACAAAAAACTTACAAATCGCAAATTTCTTCCAAAACCAACACTGCATCTGCCACCAATTCCTGACAGGGACGCTTCTGATAATAGGCTTGCGTCCGTTCTGCCGGAACGTGAGTTACGCTTTTATCATCTTCTCCCAAAAGTTCCCGACAGATGATAGAACCATTTTTCTCACGGAATTTCGCTGCAAGAGTTTGAATCAAACGATAATGCTCTGCTTTTTCTTCCTTGGCTTTGGGATCATCGTATCCGTAGAGTGCACCTGCCACAAAAAACATTCCGCTGACTGCACCGCAAACCTCACGAAGACGTCCCATACCGCCTCCAAAAGAAGAAACGGTTTTCATCAGGGTGACAAAATCCACGGAAAGTTCTTCCCGAAAAGCACCAACCACAGCTTGCGCACAGTTATATCCTTCTAAAAACAAAGCTTTCGCACGTTCTGAACGTTGTGACATCGTAATCCCTCTTTTTCACTCTTAATTTCCAAAGCGTTCCCGCAGATAAGGTTTCATCTGCTCTACCAAACGGTCACTGGGAGAAAATAAAACCAATTTTTTCAGGTTATTACTGTTTACAATAGCAAGATACTGACATTCTTTCACGCCGTCGGAAAAATCCAGAATCTTTTGAACGTCTGCCTTCTTGCTGTATTGCTCATAATACCGATCGGCTTTTCCCATAAATTCCACCTGACGGGGTTTTAAGGTAATCATTCTCTGGCGTTTTGCTCTGCCGTATATCACGTCAATATCCACTTCACCGCCGGTGTAAATATATTCATACTCACGGTTCATACGCTGAAACAGGTAATAGGCGCCGTAAATAGCTCCTGCCACCAATGCGATTCCAAACATACCGCCCAGAATAAACAAAATCGGACAAATCACAACGCAACCGCATACAATCAGCGTTTTAAAAAACACTGTTTTTCCATCAGCTCTGCGCTTATGAATCTCGTCAAAATAAATCTGCTCCATAGAATAAACCTCAGTCTTCATATTTTATCAATTATATTGTATCATAACTGTGCAATCTTGTAAAGAAAAAAACGCAAAAAAATAAAAAAATAAGCACTTTTTTCCGAATGAAAAATCATTTTTTCTTGAAATTCTGACTTTTTTATCCTCTTCTTACATTTTTTGGAGGAAAACCTTGATTTTTTCAAAAAACTGTTGTATAATAACATCAAAAGAATCAGTCTTGACAATTAAGACACACAAGGAGGAATTTTATATGAAAACTTTTGACATTCAGCTCAATTCCATCAACGATGTAAAAATCTTCGTAAACACCGTAAACAAATACAGTTTTGACATTGACTTAATCTCCGGAAGATACATTGTTGACGCAAAATCCATTATGGGCATTTTCAGCTTAGATCTGGCAAAACCCATCAAAGTGGAAATTCACTCTGATAACTGCGAAGCTCTGGTAAAAGAACTGGAACCCTTCACAGTGTAATCTCAAAAACTTTTAAAGCCACAGTGTCCTCAGAGGTACTGTGGCTTTGTTTTTTCGCCATGAGCTTCCTGTTTTTCCAAACACTTTTCACATTTTTTCCAAGAATTTTAAG
>JAZOQZ010000074.1:0-13373 GCA_045656345.1 Clostridia bacterium | reverse complement strand
TCCAGCAGTTCTTTCAATGCTTGTTCAGACTGTTCAGGCAGTTTTTTGGTGAGCATTTCAGTGATAACTTCTTTTCCGCCGAATAAGGTGGGCAGTTTTAAAATGATATCTTTGATGGACTCATCAAGGGTAACGGTTTGGAGCACTTCCTCCATAGACAAAATGTCTTTTTTCACCATCAGATTATTGATTTCTTCCTGCAATTCTTCAGATAAATGACTTTCAGACAAAAGTCCTCTTACAAAGTTCACGTTTCCAAGTTCCACCATAAAGTCGGTGGCACCTGCATCCAACAAGGCATTCACAGTCAGAGCGATTACTTCCGCATCATAGAAAGTCCCTTTTTCACCCAGCAACTCAATGCCTGCCTGAGTGAATTCATTCTGTCTGCCACCTTTGGTGAGATCGGAAAAACGGTAAACGTTTCCTAAGTAAGACGCTCTCACAGGCAATTGATCAAATAATTTGGTTGCACAAACTCTTGCAATAGGCATCGTCATATCAGGACGCAAAGATACCACTGCACCGTTTCTGTCTACCAGTCGGTACAGACCTTCTGCATCAGAAAACACGCTGTCGTACTCCATTAAGGGAGTTTCCAGCGGGAAATAACCGTAACTTTTGAAACATTTCATAATGTTTTCTTCAATCTGATGCTTAAACTCACACTCCGAAAATAAAATATCGTTGGTACCTTCTAAGGTTAATGCCGTTTTTTTCATAGTGCAGGGGTTCTCCTTTTTTTGGTCTTTTAGAATTTTCGCTGAGGAAAATTCACTCTCTAAAAAAATTTTACTAAGGTGCGGGAAAATATGAATTTTGGGTTACTATTTCAGAACGTGCAGGAAAATGGATGCAGAATTTGGAAATTGAACCCGAAGCTGTACTTTGTGTACGCCGAGCGGTGAACTTCACCGATTATAGACGATTTTACAAACCGTCTATAATCTTACAGGTAACACCATATATAAAAATTCGTCGGTTTCTCCACGCAAAATACAGGGACTTAAATTATTGCTGAAATCTAAGAATATTTCTTCGGTTTCAGATGCTTTTAAGGCATCCAGCAAGAATTTGTGGTTGAAACCGATTTCCAGGTCGTCGCCTGTTTTTTCGATACGAATCATATCCTGAGCATGACCGATTCTGGAGATGGTGTTTAAATGCATGTTCTCTCCTTCTAAGTGCATGCGGATGGGAGCTTTGTTATCTGCAGTGATTAATAAGGATGCTCTCTCTAAGGCTTCAATCAGTTCCTTGGTGGAAGCTTTCACTTTAATTTCTGCATTTTTGGGGATAATCTGTTCGTAGTTAAAGAATTCACCGTCAATTAAGCGGGTATAGAATTCATAGTTATCCAGTTTCACCAGAGCTTTTCTGTCACCAAATTCAATCACTGCTTCATCTTTGGTATCTGCTAAAATTTTTAACAGTTCATTTAAGCTCTTGCCGGGGATAATGTAAGAACGGTTTTCTCCGGTGGGATAAATTTCTTCTTTTCTCACTGCCATACGATAACCGTCTAAGGTAACCACGGTCAGTTCATTGTCTTTCACTTCAAACAAAGCACCGGTAAAGGTGATTTTGGTATCTGCGGTGCCGATAGAAAATAAGGTTTTCTTAATGAGCTCCTTTAATTTCTGTTCGGTAATCTTCATGGAGAATTCGCAGTTTAATTCTTCCACCACCGGGAATACTTCCGCATCCATAGCCACAATTTCATATTTGGTGGCACCGGATTTGATGACGGTGGTCAATTTTTCGTCCACAGAAATGCTTACCATTCCTTCCGGCATCAGACGTACCATATCAAATAAATTTTTAGCATTGATTACACCAACGCCTTCTTCTTCCACATCTGCTTCAAAACGGGCTTTGATAGCAATTTCGGTGTTGTTACCGATTAAGGTAATCATATTGTTTCTTGCCATCACATATACCCCTTCCAGCTGAGGAACAGTTGCTTTGGGAGACACTGCTTTTAACACGGTGGATAAATTTTCTAAAAACACTTCTTTTAAAAAACTAAACTTCATTTTTTGATTCTCCTTTTTTTTGGAATAGCACTGTTCAATGATAGTGCAAACTTTGTAAGTATTGTCTTGCAGATAGTTTTTGGTTTTTACATTCTTTTTAGGATGTTATTTTTTTAGCATAGCTCTATCCGAAGATAGTGTGGATTTACCATCATGGTGAACAGATGTGATTTTTGAAACGAACTTTTTTGTTTATGGGGAATTGAAAAAATCCGTTTTCAAAAAATCAATCAGGATATATATAGGGAAATAATTAAGGTATAAACAGTATATTGTTATAGGAGCTGTGGAAATGTTGAAAAATGGTTTTTTCCTTAGAAATAAAAGGAGTTTTCCTGTTTATAACTTTTTTAATAAATTGTGCATAATTTGTTAGCATTCCACATAGTATCATAAGGGGGATTTTCTTCCACAGGTTTTTCACAGGTTTTCCCTGTGAAATTGTGTAGTAATCTGTGGATTTTTTGGATAGAGAAATTCTTCTTAAAAAACTGTTGTGGAGAACTCTTCCAAATTACACAGGAATTTTGTTGGATTCCACAGAACTTATCCCCAACTCCTGTTTAATTTTTTTTTGTTTTTTTAATCCTCATCTCTTTCAGACAGAGAAAATTTATACTATTATATATAATAACATCAATTTCTGAAAGATATTTTTATCAGATAAGCAATAAGTGAGGACAAGTTAAATGGGCGAATATCTTATCAATTTACACTTGTGTAACAATAGTGTTATACCAAAATTAATCTTCCAATAAGGCGGTAATTTCTTCAATTACGGTGTCAATATAAGCGTCAGTTTCACGAATTTTTTTGATTTCTTTGATGGAATACATAACGGTGGAATGGTCTCTTCCGCCAAATTCTTCACCAATTTTAGGTAAGCTCATTTCCAGCACTTCTCTTGCTAAGAACATTGCTACCTGACGTGCTTTTACAATTTCTTTCTTTTTGGAAGAAGATTTTAACAATTGCGGATCGATGTTAAAATATCCTGCAGTTTCCACCATCACGGTTTCGATGCCTGGTTTTGCTTTTTTGGAATCTGCAATGATAACTTTGATTACATCTTCTGCCAGTTCTTTGGTGATTTCTTTTTTAGAAAGCTTGGTTAAAGCCACCAGACGGGTGAAAATGCCTTCCAATTCACGCACATTGGATTTAATCTTACTTGCAATAAAACCGATGATTTCATCGTCAATGGGGAAGTTTTCTTCCTCTGTTTTTTTCTTTAAAATTGCGATTCTGGTTTCTAAATCAGGAGCATTAATGTCACACATTAATCCTGCTTCAAAACGGGTTCTGAGTCTTTCTTCCAGGGTTCTGATATCTTTGGGAGGACGGTCAGATGATAACACAATCTGTTTATCGTTATGATATAAATGGTTAAAGGTATGGAAGAATTCTTCCTGAGTACCTTCTTTTCCGCCGATAAACTGAATATCGTCTACCATTAACACGTCAATGTTTCTTAATTTATCACGGAAGGAAGTGTTCTTCCCGGATTTAATAGAATCAATAAATTCATTGGTAAAGGATTCCGAGGTTAAGTACAACACTTTTTTGGAAGGATCGTTTTCTTTGATACGGTTTCCGATTGCGTGCAACAGATGGGTTTTTCCCAAACCAACACCGCCATAGATAAATAAGGGGTTATAGTTTTCTGCCGGACTCTCTGCCACGGCAATTGCTGCTGCATGAGCAAAACGGTTGGATTCACCGATAACGAAATTCTGGAAAGTGTATTTTTTATTTAAGGTGGACAATTCTTCCTGAGTATCGGAAAAACGGTCTAACACAGAAGGAGCATTTTTTCTGTCATCCACCAAAAACATAAAATCAGAGATTCTGCCTTCGGATGCAGTTACCACTGCAGTTTTTACCAATTCACTGTATTTTTTTGTGATCATATCACGGGTATATTCAATGGGTACGCGGAAATAAAAAATGTTATTTTCAATCTTCTCCGGTGTGACCGAGGTAAACCAGGTACTGTATGCCACCGGGGAAATTTCACTTTTTATTATGTCAACTACCTTTTCGTAGAGTTCATCTGTGGAAAACAAGTGATTTCACCTCATTTTTATGATTTATCCACATTTTCTGTGGAATATTTTTTTGTTTTGTGTGGAAAACCTTTCCCAAAATCTCAAGGTTTTGCTCACAATTTAGTTTACATAATAATTCAAAAAATGTTTTTTACTTTTTGTTATATGATATCTTGACAAGGTTTTCGCAAGGCACTTTCAGAGCATAAACAAACTTCTTACATAGTGCCTCGCCGTTTTTTTGGGATAGCACAAAATAACTGTATTCCATACTTGAAATAATCGTGTTTGTATATTTTGTGATATGGCAATTTGTAGGAATGAATAACGAATCATGAATCATTATGGTGGCAGGTGATACCTGCGTCAATATGATGTTTGGCAGTTTAGAACCACCGCAATTCTTCATTTTTCATTATTATTTAATCACATCAGTGCCCATGTACGGACGGAGCACTTCGGGAACGGTAACAGAACCGTCTTCGTTCTGATAGTTTTCTAAAATCGCTGCCACAGTTCTGCCCACTGCCAGACCGGAACCGTTTAAGGTGTGCACCAGCTGAGGTTTGGAATTGATATCTTCTTTGAATTTGATACTGGCGCTTCTTGCCTGATAATCCACAAAGTTGGAGCAGGAAGAAATTCCCACATATCTGCCGTAGCTGGGAAGATAAACTTCTAAGTCATAAGTCATTGCAGAGGAGAAACCTAAGTCACCGGAGCATAAGAGCACCACTCTGTAAGGTAAGCCCAATAACTGAAGCAGTCTTTCTGCATCGTTGGTTAAGGATTCCAGTTCTTCGAAAGAATTTTCGGGATTTGCGAATTTTACCAGTTCCACTTTATTGAACTGATGCTGACGGATTAACCCTCTGGTATCACGTCCTGCGCTGCCTGCTTCTGCTCTGAAACAAGCGGAGTATGCACAGTATTTGATGGGCAGATCTTCTTTCTTTAAGATTTCGTCTCTGTGCAGATTGGTAACAGGCACTTCTGCAGTGGGAATCATAAAGTAGTCACAGTTCTTTAAAGAGAATGCATCTTCCTCAAATTTGGGAAGCTGACCGGTACCGGTCATAGATGCACGGTTTACCATATAGGGAGGTAAAATTTCAGTGTAACCGTTCTGGGTGTGAGTGTCTAAGAAGAAGCTGATCACAGCTCTTTCCAATCTTGCACCCAAACCTTTATACACGGTGAAACGGGAACCGGTAATCTTTGCCCCTCTTTCAAAATCCAGGATGCCAAGTCCTTCTCCGATATCCCAATGAGGTTTGAACTCAAAATCAAATTCTCTGGGAGTTCCCCATTTTCTGATTTCTTTGTTATCTTCATCAGAATTACCGTCCGGCACACAGTCTGCAGGGGTGTTGGGGATTTTTAATAAGGTTGCCCCGAGTTCTTCCTGAATTTCGGAAAGCTCTTTGTCCATTCCTTTAATCTGGTCGGATAATTCCTTCATTTCCTGGAAAATGGGAGCCACATCTTTGCCTTCTTTTTTCAGTTTGGGAATTTCCTTGGAAACAGTATTCTGTTTATTTTTCAAGTTTTCTGCCTGGAAGGTCAGCGCTCTTCTTTTTTCATCTAATTCGCTCACTTTTTCCAGCAGAGTGATATCTGCTTTTTTAATGGTTAACAGTCTTTTTACTTCGTCTTTTTCGTCACGGATACGTTTTAAGTCCAGCATAATGATTCTCCTTTTTGGTTTTTACAACACTTTCTATTATATGATAGATCATCTGAGCTGTCCAGCTCAAGTTTTGGTACGTTTTTTTATGATTATTTCTTTAGAAATAGTGCAGATTCAAAAGTAATAAAAAGATTCTTTTGATTTTATCAAACAGTTTGTTGCAAAGAGCTATTCTAAAAAAACTAAAACAAATCAATGATTCGTTTTAAATCGTCCTGGGTGTAATACTCAATTTCGATTTTACTTTTAATCTTACCGCTCTTAATCTGCACCTTGGTGCCGAATTTCTGAGTCAGCTGAGATTCCACCTCAATCAGATTGGGATCTTTTTTCAAGGTTTTCTTAATCAGAGTGGTTCTCTTCTTTTCGGAAAGCTTTTTGGCAAGCTCTTCTGCATCCCTTACGGAAATCTCGTTTTTCACAATTTCATAAAGCAGAAGTTTCTTTGCTTCATCCGATTCTAAGGAAGAAAGGGCTTTTGCATGTCCTAAAGACACTTTCCCTGCCTTCACCTCTTTCAATACGAAATCAGGTAAGTTTAAAATTCTCAAAATATTGGCAACGGTGGAACGGCTTTTGGATACCCGTTTGGCAATTTCTTCCTGAGTTAATCCAAACTGCTCTTTTAATGTCTGATAGCCCATGGCTTCTTCCAAGGGATTTAAGTCTTCTCTTTGCAGGTTCTCAATCAAAGCGATTTCCATCACTTCTTTGGTTTCATAATCTTTCACAATGGCGGGGATTTTCTTCTTTCCTGCCATTTTGGAAGCACGCCAACGGCGTTCTCCTGCAATGATTTCATATAATCCATTGTCTTTTTGTCTTACTAAAATGGGAGATAATACTCCAACCTCCGCAATGGAATCCGCCAATGCTCTTAATGCTTCTTCTGAAAAGTCTTTTCTGGGTTGGTCGGGATTCGGCTCGATATCTATCACGGCAATTTCATTGACTTTTCCGGAAGCGGTATCAATCTTTTCTTCCAACAGAGAAGAAAGTCCACGGCCAAGTCCGCCTTTTTTATTCATTTTTCATTCTCCTCTCTTATTTGTTGTGGTCGATAATATCCTGTGCAATCCGTAAGTATGCTTCGGTGCAGTGAGAACGTTTATCATAATATAAAATAGGTTCTCCGTAACTGGGGGCTTCCCCTAAGCGAACGCTTCTGGGAACAGGTGATTTAAACACCTTTTCTCCAAAATACTTTTTGATTTCTCCTGCCACCTGAAGAGTCAGGTTGGTTCTGCCGTCATACATGGTGAGCACAACTCCCTCCACTTCCAGGTGTTCATTGTAGCGGGATTTGATCTTTCGCAGGGTGTTCATCAGCTGACTGAGTCCTTCCAATGCAAAGTATTCGCATTGCAGCGGAATTACAATGGAATCGGAACCGGATAAAATGTTGATGGTGATGAGGCCCAGTGAAGGCGGACAATCCACAATCACAAAGTCATACACATCACGGATGGGTTCTAAGGATTTTGAAAACTGAAATTCACGGTCTGAAATTCCAACCAACTCCACCTCAGCTCCTGCCAGCTCAATGTTACAGGGGCAAACCCATAGGTTTTTGAAATTGGTTTCAATCACGGATTTTTCAATCGGTTCGTTTCCGATTAACACATCGTAGAAGGAAGTTTCCACACTTTCCTTATCCACACCCACGCCGCTGGTGGCATTTCCCTGAGGGTCTGCATCAATGAGCAACACCTTTTTGCCGTAATGCCCCAGACAAGCTGCTATATTGATGGCGGAGGTGGTTTTTCCAACGCCGCCTTTCTGATTGGCAACTGCAATAATTTTTCCCATATTTTTGCCCTTTCTTCACGTTTGTATTGTTCAAAAATAATACGGAATGTTCCCCGTGGAACATTTGATTAGTTGTTTTGGTTGTGTGCAATTTCTGCCAGAATTGTTCCCCGTGGAACAAAATTTGCAAAAATTCCATCTAATAAATTAGATGGTAACTTTGATTGTACCACAATGCGGCAAAAAAGTCCATAGTTTTTCGCAAAAAAATTAATTTTTTGTGGGGGTTCTGCTTTGGTGGGAAATGTTCCCCGTGGAACATTTTTCGCCGGAGAAAACAGAGCCGGAAAAGACAGCCGCAATCAACAAGGAGGTGAGCACTGCTATGAAGATGAAAGAGCACTTAAAAACCGTGGAAAAACGGAGTGTGTTATTGTTTCAATGGTTTCTTCGGTTGGCAATTGTGGCATCACTCATAGGCATCTGGGTGGCTCAGGAGGAAACCAACATCCGGGATGCCCGGTATTGGTTGTTGCTCTCGGTGATTTTGGTTTGCCAGGGACTTTGGGGTGCGGTGCTTTTGGATTGTTTTTTCAGAAGATTCCCAAAAAAATAGCACGGAATCAATTGATTTCGTGCTATTTTTATTAAAACTTATTTAGCGTAGAGATAAACACCGTCGGTGCGATAGGCAGTTATCTGATAAATTTGGTTTTCTGTAAAGCCTTCTCCTTCCAGGATAACAGGCAGATGATTTTCGCTTAATCCGTAGATTCCACCTGCTTTAGGTTCCTCTGCCAACACCGAAAGGGATTTTCCCAGATAGCTTTGCAGCACATCTCTTTCCGATTCTTCCGAAATCCGGAGCATCACCTTGCTGCGTTGGTCTTTTATGGATGTGGGAATCTGATTTGGCATACCGTCTGCCACGGTACCGGAACGTCTGGAATACGGAAATGTGTGAATTTTGAGGAAGTTTACCTGCTTTACCAAAGCAACAGTTTGTTGAAATTCTTCCTCAGTTTCCCCCGGGAACCCAACGATCACATCGGTGGTGACGGTGGTTTCAGGCTTGATTTCCCGCAGTTTCTCAACGGTTTTCAGATAATATTCGGCAGTGTAGTGACGATTCATCCGTTTTAGTACGGTATCTGAGCCGCTTTGCAAGGAGATATGGAAAGACGGACACAGCTTTTGGGAGGTTTTGTAGTATTCGAAAAATTTGTCGTGAAAAGCAAAGGGTTCAATGGAGCTTAAACGGATTCGGAAAATTCCGTCAATTTCTTCCATTTTTTGCAGTAAATCGGTTAAATCAGAGATTTCGGACCCCTCTTGAAAATCGATTCCATATTTACAAACATGAATCCCTGCCAACACAATTTCCTTGTATCCGTTTTGTGCCAGAATACGTGCTTCTTCCAGAATTTCCAAGGGATTTCGGCTTCTTAATCTTCCTCTTACATAAGGAATAATACAATAGGAACAGAAGGAATTGCAACCGTCCTGAATTTTTAAAATAGCTCTGGTTTTCTCCCGATATTGGGTGATGGGAACAGAATCAAAAGAGGTTTCTGCAGTTAACTCAGACAATTCTATTTTGGAAAATATTTCCATTTCTTTCGTTTGAAGACGTGTTTCAATCAGGGAGAAGAGCTTGTGCTTATCGCCGTTTCCGATGACAACATCCACTCCGTCAATGGCTGCGGCTTCTTCGGGTTTTGCCTGGGCATAACATCCGCACACGGCAACCACTGTGCTGTCCTTAGCACACTGGCGAATCATTTTTCGGGATTTTCTGTCACTCATGTTGGTGACGGAACAGGTGTTCACAACTGAAACAGACACAGTCTCACCCTCTTTTGCAGGACGATACCCTGCCCGAAGAAATTGCTGTGCCATTGCTTCCGATTCATACTGATTCACCTTGCAACCCAAGGTCAGAATGCGAAATGTTTTCATTTTTTTCTTTTTATGCCTCTTTTTTCCTGTTTTTTCCGGTTATGCAAAAACCCTTGAAAATCAAGGGTTTTAGTTGATTTTTTATGGTTTTTTCGTGCGGATGGAGCTGATAGAGTTTTTTATTGCAACCTAGAGCATATCCTTCTTGATTAAAATCCACGCAGCCACACAGATTGCAACCACGGAAATTGCCAATGGGAACCACCAGAACTGATCCATAGGAATTCCACCAACAATATTCATTCCGTAGAAGGAGGTCACGATGTTGGGAATCGCCATTAAGATGGTAACCGATGCCAACACCTTCATTACGATGTTTAAGTTGTTGGAAATCACCGAAGCAAAAGCGTCCATGGTGCCTGATAAAATGTTGGAATAAATATTGGACATTTCGATTGCCTGGTTGGTTTCGATTAACACGTCTTCCAACAGGTCTTCGTCTTCTTCATACAGACGGATAAATTTACCGCGACGGATTTTCTGCATGGTGATTTCGTTTGCCTTCAATGAGGTGGAGAAGAACACCAGAGATTTTTCCAGATCCAGCAGCTGAATTAACTCTTTGTTTTTCATAGAACGGTGGAGCTGACGTTCCACATAACTTGAAATTTTATCAATCTGTTTTAAATAAAACAGGTATTTACTTGCCACACGATATAAAATCTGCAGGATGAAACGGGTTTTCATATGGGTATGCACCTGCTTCACCACGCCGTCGGCAAATGCCTTTAAAATGGCGGTTTCATCATTACAGATGGTGATGATATAATCCTTATGCAAAATGATGGATAGGGGCAGAGTTTCAAACAAAATGGTATTTCCCACGTGCTCCTCTTTTTCGGGAGCAGGGATATCCACGATGATTAAAGTGGTGCCGTTATCATCGGTTTCAACACGGGACATTTCTTCTTCGTCCAAAGAGGAACGGATGAAGTCCGGGTCGATGCCCAGCTTTTCGGTCAAGAAACGGGTGTCTTTATCGTCAGGATCCACGAAATTGATCCAGCAATCCTTTTCAATAGCTGAAACTTGCTGAATTTTTCCGTCATAGGATTTATAAATGCTATACATTTTTATCACCCCGTTACGGTTACACCGTTCTTTCTCTAGAATTTTTCTGCCTTTTTATCACGGCACATCAGCCCGATGGCAGATTCTTTGGGATTTTTCCCTTCATACACAATTTGGTATGCTTCTTCAATAATCGGCATACTCACGCCATATTTTTCAGACGCTTTTTTCACGGCCTTTAAGCATTTGATGCCTTCCACAACCATATTGACTTCACGCATTGCATCTTCGGGACTCATTCCCCCTCCGATCAATACGCCGCAACGACGGTTACGAGAATGCATACTTGTGCAGGTCACGATTAAATCACCCATACCGGACAGACCGTAAAAGGTTTCAATTTTTCCGCCCATGGCAACGCCCAGTTTGGCGATTTCGTGCATACCGCGGGTCATTAAAGCTGCTTTGGCATTGTCTCCAAAGCCGCAACCGTCGGAAATGCCGGCACAAAGAGCGATAATGTTTTTCACCGTGCCGCCTAATTCCACACCCTTACTGTCGGTGGAGGTATAGACACGGAAATTTTCATTCATAAAGGTGTATTGCACTGCCAAAGACACTTCTTCATCTTCGCAGGCAGCCACAATGGTGGTGGGTAAATCCCGACCCACTTCTTCTGCGTGAGTGGGACCTGATAATGCACAAACGTGGCTTCCCTCAGGAAGTTCGTCTGCAATCACTTCGGTTAAGGTGAAAAGCGTTTCCTCTTCTAACCCTTTTGCCACACAAATGGCAATCTGTTTTTCGGCATCAAATAAAGGTGCCACGGTTTTTGCCGTGGAACGAATGGCAAAGGACGGTACCGCAAACACGATGAAATCAGCATTTGCAACCGCTTCTTTGATATCATTGGTAAATTGTACGGTTTCTTTTAAAACGACGCCGGGCAGGAACTTCTTGTTTTCCCGATGGCGGATGAGTTCTTCGGTTTCCTCCAAAAAGAAAGACCAGATAGTCACTTCATTTCGCCCGGATAACGTGTGTGCCAGGGCACAGCCCCAACTGCCGGAGCCTAGAATTGCGATACGACTCACAACAATCAACACCTTTCCAACTATCAGTATAACATAAGAAAACTGATTTTGCAACCGCTTTTTTCAAAAAAATAAAAAGAACATCCATTTTTATGAAAAAGGGATCAGGGGGAACTTTCGATTTTCCCCTAGACCCCTTTTAAAATCCCCTTACCCCCTTCAAACGAGTGCTCATACGCCGCACGGCTGTTCTATCCAATGCTATTCTAAATCAAAAAGCTACCTTCTCTGTTAAGTTACAGCTAACCTTTTTCTTAATTGAACGACGAAACTAAAAAAATCCGCCCTTATTTTCGCAATCGAGAAACGTGGCAGGAAGACGGAAGTGCTGGATTGCAAAAATACAGGCGGTGCTTTCTTTTTGATTCTTTTCTTTGGCATCAAAGAAAAAGAATATATCCTTTAAAATTTGTGCTAACAAATTTTCACCTTATAAAACAAAAAGACATGAGAAAAATCTCATGCCTTTTGCGTTCTATGTTCTTTTCCAAGCCTACTCTAATCTGTCTTTTAAGTCGGCCGTCAGCTTCTCCATCAATTTCTTGATATCGTAGGTAAAATCGGTCACATCTGCTTTCTGCTTTTTGTAGCGTTCTTTTTCCACGTCCACTTTGCGTTTTGCTTCTTCCAGCATTTTTTCCGCTTCTTTTCCTGCGTCGGCAAGGATTTTGTTTGCGGCTTCTTCTGCGGTGACCAACGCTTTACCGATTTTTTCCTTTTCCACGGTAAACTGCGCTTTCAGGTCGCTTAATTTTTCTTGCATTTCTTCCTTTTCTTTGCGGAACTCTTCTCTCATTCTGTCCATTTTTTCGGAAGCTTCTTTTTCATTTGCAGCCAGTTTTTCCTCAAATGCAGCTTTCTGATCTTCCAGCTGCTGTTTTAATTCTAAAATTGTGTCTTTCTTTTCGGAAACTTCTTTTTTGAGCTCTCTGATATCGTCATCCTTATTGCGGATTTTTGCTTCCACATCACGGGACATCTGATCCAGATAGTTTAACACTTCTTCTTTTTTGAGACCGCCGAACATGGATTTTTTAAAGCCGTTTACCTGCATATCTCTACACTCCTGATTCTTTTGGTATCGGGAAACACAGGATTTTTTATTTCCCGTGCTTTGCCGTATCTTAAGGGAACCGCCCGAACTTATTTCACTTCTACGGTCCAGCCCATATCGTCTTCGATTTTACCCCACTGGATACCGGTGATGGTGTCGTATAATTTCTGGGATACGGGACCGATTTCGTTGTTGTTAATCAGCATTACATCATCTTTGTAACGCAGTTTGCCAACAGGAGAAATAACTGCCGCAGTACCGGAACCGAAACATTCTTCCAGTTTTCCTGCTTTCTGAGCAGCAATCAGTTCTTCTGCGCTGATTTTTCTTTCTTCCACGGGCAGACCCATTTTTTTACAAAGCTGGATAACACTGTCACGGGTAACGCCGGGTAAGATAGAACCGTTTAATTCGGGAGTCACAATTTTGCCGTCAATTTTGAAGAAGATGTTCATAGCGCCCACTTCTTCAATGTATTTTCTTTCCACACCGTCTAACCAGAGCACCTGAGAATAGCCGTCATCGTGTGCTTTCACCTGTGCTGCTAAGGAAGCTGCGTAGTTACCACCGGTTTTTGCAAAGCCGATACCGCCTTTTACCGCACGCACATATTCGTCTTCAATCCAGATACCAACCGGCTTAAGTCCGCTTGCGTAGTAAGCACCACTTGGAGAAAGAATAATAATAAACTTATATGTCTTTGATGGTGCAACACCTAAAAATGCGTCTGTA
>JAZOQZ010000073.1:0-4631 GCA_045656345.1 Clostridia bacterium | reverse complement strand
TCAATTCTTCATCCTCACAAACTGCCTGCAAACTCAGAATCATTTTGGCAATCTGTTCTCTGGTTACCAAAGTTTCGGGAGAGAATTTTCCTTCTCCCACTCCATTCATAACGCCCAGAAGATACAAAGCATCTGCTTCATAGGATGCATCGGAAAAGTACGATGTATCCGCTTTTGGTGCTTCTAATCCGGACACGTTTTCATAGGCAAAAAGCAGAATGGGCGCAAGCTCTCCCCGCTTCATCGCCTCCCGGTAATTCCAAGTATTCTGCTCATCTAAAATGCCGCATTTTTGGGCAAAAAGAAGTTCTGATTCTGCCCACTTGCTGCAATTGATTTCCTGTGCCAAAACAGTGCTGCAACAAAGCAACACCCCAATCAAAAGCAATATCAGAAATTTTTGTTTCATAAGAAAGCTCCTGCATTATTCCACAAAATCCGGTGCATAGGCTTCAAAGAGGAAGTATTCTCCGTCGGTACGCCCCACAAAAATATACAGCGTGATTTCACCATCGGTCAAATCAGGATTTACCTCCAGGGATAAATCATTAAATTCGTAGCTGGCTCTGGCTTTCACCACGGTGTATTCCGTCAGCTTTGCGGTGCCTGCCAAGGTTGCCACCTCTTCACAAAATGCATACTGAAAATTAAAAAATTCGTCAATGGGAACAATTTCCATTTCGTGCAGGGTCACCTTATCATAAAAAATTCCGTTGGCATCGGATTCCACAACCGCCTTCATATTCCGCTTGATATCAGAGCCGGCAAGGTGGTTGACAAGATATTCGTAATCACCTGTTCCAATGGCATAAAAATATTCATACACTAATAGTTCCGCAGGATTGGATACCGGAGATTCACACACAAAATGTCTGCCCGGAAGCACAACATCGTATTCCACGGAATAGTTGGCAGCTTCCTCGTTTGCGTTCACATAGGTCAACGCCATATAGTTCACAATTTCTTCCTGTGTCAGCTCCGGCTCTTTTTCTTCGTCAGAAGGCTTCTGTACTCCGCAACCGGTCAGACATAAAATCAGCGTCAACAGTAATAATAACAGTCGTTTCATAAAACTCTCCTTGTCATCACATATCATGAAAACGAAATGCTCTCAGATTTGTTATATTATAGCACAGATTGATATTGCTGTCAATCAAAAAAAGACGGCAAACGCCTTTCTGGCACATTACCGTCCGTCTTTTGATGAATATTGATTAAATCGCCTCTGCGCCAAACATTGCAGCACCAAACGCCGCTTCTTCGGTGTGGTCGGGAATGGTTAGCGTCATGCTGAACACTTTTTCCAAAATTGCCTGCAGCACAGGATTTTTCCGCACACCGTTTCCTGATGCCACCAGCTTGGTTATCCCCTTGTGAGGCATCTTCTGATACAGGTCAAACAGTTCCTTTGCCATACCATACAGGATTCCTGCCGACAATGCTTCGGGAGTGAAGTTTTCTTCTCCGATTTGAGTAATGGCACCTCTTATATCAGGATTTTCACGGGTGCCTGCAAAGGTGGTGGAAACATCTAAAATTCTGCCTGCTTCTATCCCGTCCTTTGCCAAAGCGTTGAGCACATCAAAACAAGGTTTATCTTCCATTCCGCAAGAAATTGCAAACCTGCGGAACAGTCTTTCCAATAAAGCATAAGAGCGTCCTCCGCATAAACAAGAGCCGCTATACAACAAAACTTTTCCGTCAAAGGGACGTGCCTCCACCGATAAGCCTTCTGATTCGGGGCGTTGGTCGGATAGTAAGGAAATCTGACTTCCCGTTCCGATATTCACCAAAACGGTACCCTTCGGTTCGGCAACAGCTCCCATAAACGCCGCCTGATTGTCCCCAATAGCAACCGAAACGGGAATATTTTGATATTTCCCCACCACTGCTTTTTTCGCTGTTACAGTGGGCAAAGCCTCGCCGGGAATCCCGGCTTTTTTCAACAATCGGGAATCAAAATTGTTACAAGAAGGATTAAAAAATCCCCAGGATGCCGCATTGGTGATATGCATCACGGGACGGGATAATCCGCATAGCTTCATGGTAATAAAATCCATTATCGTTCCGGTTACATAAGGCAATTCAGGCACCTTGTTCACACGAATCAAATGATATAATGTGGCAAGTCCGTATCCTGCTGGCACACGGGTTTTTGTCAGTTTTTCAAGTTGTTCACAAGAAGAATGTTCTCCTGCACTTGCACTGAGATCCTGCCAGGTATATAAGGGAGATAACGCTTCCCCGGCAGGCGAAATCAATAAAATTCCGTGCATCTGGCCCGTTACTCCAATGGAGGTAACCGAATGATGTTTTAAAATATCATCCAGAAGTTTTTTCACAATTTCCCAGATACGATGGGGTGACTGAATAAACTCGTAAGGGTTCTCAGAAGCAATTTTCGAGTCATTTGACACGTTATAGACCTTGATTGCCAACCCGTTACTCACATCCAGCACAATGGCGCTGACAGTGGTGGTTCCGATATCCAGACCTACCGCGATTTTTTGATGATTCATTGCATAAGCCTCTCTTATCTCATAAATAATTCAAAATGAGAAGGCAATTCAAAGGGCAATGCCTTCGGCTCGGTCAGATAATAAAACGCCACCGAAGTGAAGTCGTCGTATCTGGGAGAATGAACCGGCGGTTCATAAATACCGTCATCAATTGTCATACGGAAGGATTTATCAAAATAAACAGGGTCCTTATCGTGCCAGCGATACAAAAGAAACCGCTGCTGCACGTTATATTTTTCACGGTTGTCCCCCAAAATGGCGTATAATCCTGCATACAGTCCGCTATAGGTCTGGTACCATTCGGGAATGGTGTCGTTACCAAATGCGTAGGAACCACAAAAATAGTCTTCTGTTCCGGTATAATTCACAGAAGGATAAGTTTCTCCGTCAATATACATTTTCGGTTCCCCTTCGCACCAGCACCAGCTGGTTCCGTTTACGCCAACTGCAAAAAACATTCCAGCAAAATAACCCTTTCCCTCCACCTTGTCCAAAACGGTATAGGCGCGTCCTTTCTGCACAGGATGCTCCTGACGGTATACAGCGTGGAAATAGCCGCAATCTTCAGGGATTTCTCCGTAATATCCCGACACCTCATAGAACAGATTCACTTCCTTGGTGCCACGGTTTTCAATGGTAATTTTACAATGTTTCCGAAAGGGCATTTCCCAATAGCAGTTATATCCCCGAGTGGGTGCCAACAGCACCTTAGAAGAATTCAACGTAATAATTTTATGATCTCTGTCCACTCTCACATAAGCTTCGTCGTAAGGATATCCGAAAAAAGCAGATGCAGGCACCTCTACCGAGGGGTACTCTGCATTATCCCAGTACATACGAATAATCGATTCATGCCCAAGGAGTCCGCCCAGCCAGATGTGGTTAATCATACCGGGACCGTCTGTATCCACAATAGACATTGTTTCCCCCGGTTGAAGCTGAAAGCAGGGATTTAATTTTTCGCAGTCACCACCACGGGTGCCTCCGTTACGAACAGCGGTTGGGTTTTCCGCAGTAAATGTAAAGCTGACACGATTCACAGGAATTCTGGACATCGCCTTCATCTCCTTATCAT
This sequence comes from Clostridia bacterium, assembly GCA_045656345.1. Classification (GTDB taxonomy): domain Bacteria; phylum Bacillota; class Clostridia; order UMGS1840; family UMGS1840; genus SIG452. Next base: position 1,037 of record JAZOQZ010000073.1, on the reverse strand, counting down.
AAATTTAAAATAAAATACTTGTCTCATTAAAATGTCGGTTACATTATAACATAGCTGCAAATAATTTGCAAGCAATATTTTAAGACAAACAGAATCTCCCCAGATATTCTTGACATTTCCGTTTGCTTGTTTTATAATAGCAAATAGAAATTCAAAATATATCCAGGAGGAGAACCAAGATGGAACTGAATCATAAAAAAATTGTTTTTTTAGGAGACAGTATCACCGAGGGAATCGGTGTGGCAAACCAAAAAAATATCTATTGGAGACGCTTGGAGCAGGACGGCTGCAAGGTGTATGGCTACGGTGTCAGCGGCACCAGAATCGCGCCTCAAGCCACTTTAAGAATTGATCCGAGAATTGATGATGACTATTTTGCCACCCGTGTTCCAAAAATGGAAGCAGATGCAGATGTTGTGGTAATCTTTGGGGGCACCAACGATTATGGTCACGGCGATGCAGCGTTGGGCTGTATGGAAGACCGTACCGTGGACACCTTCTACGGAGCATATCACGATTTATGCACAACAATCCGTGAAAAATATCCCAACGCAACCATTGTGGTAATGACTCCTCTACATCGTGATAACGAACATATGGTCTATAACGGCTTCCACGTTCGTACTGCAGGCTGTTTAGAAACCTATGTCAACATTATCAAAGAAGTGGCAGAACATCATAACCTTTCCGTTTTGGATTTATACAATCTCTGCCCCATCAATCCCAACCTTGCAAGCCACAAGGAAAACTATGTGCCAGACGGTCTGCACCCCAACGATGCAGGACATGAAATCATTTATACCGTGTTAAAGGATTTTTTAAAGACTTTATAAGAATAATAAGAAACACAAAAGCACGATGCGACTTTTCCGATTTCGCATCGTGCTTTTTACATGTTATCATGAGGAAAAGGATTTGTTTTTCATTTTTGGATAAAATGAATATCCCTTTTATCCAAAAAGTAAAAATCCCCCACACTTTCGTATGAGGGATTCTTGGTGACCCGTGAGAGAATCGAACTCTCGTTACCGCCGTGA
>JAZOQZ010000072.1:0-3616 GCA_045656345.1 Clostridia bacterium | reverse complement strand
CATCGGTGTTCAGCTGGCTACCACCGGTGACCTGTACTGTACCTGGGATATCGAAGATGCAGGCTTAGGTAAAGTAGAACGTTTCAACAAAGGTGCAGATGCTGTTATGGCTTTAACCACCGGCAAAGTTGACTGTGTTGTTATTGATAACGAACCCGCAAAAGTATTCGTTGCTAACAACCCCGGCTTAAAAATCTTAGACACCGAATATATCACTGAAGAATATGCAGCAGCAGTTTCCAAAGACAATGCAGAACTGACCGCTCAGATTGACGACGCTTTAGCAGAATTAATCGCAGACGGCACCGTTGCAAAAATCATCGAAAAATATATCCCTGCTGAATAAGAGATTCGGCACACTGTAACCCAACTTTGGGCAACAGGATACATACAGTAGTCAATCTGTCAATCGGAGAACCTGGTTTCTCCGATTGACAATTACTGTTTCATTGGAAAGGAATTTGAACAAATGGCGCAATGGTTTAACGACATCCAAAAGGAATTCACAACAGCCTTTATTGTGGATAACCGTTGGAAATATATTTGGGAAGGTGTGCAGAACACCCTGGTTTTAACCTTTTGGGCATTGCTTTTAGGGGTTGTGCTGGGTGTGATTGTGGCAGCTATCAGAACCACCTATGATAAGCAGTATCAGGAAATCAAAAACCCCATTGCTAAAATTTTTCTTTGGCTTGGAAATGCGATTTCTAAAATTTATCTGACTGTGATTCGCGGAACTCCCGTTATGGTTCAGATTCTGATTATCTTTTTTATCATTATGGCAAACTCCCGTGACAAAATGCTTTGCGGTGTGATTGCATTCGGGATCAATTCCGGTGCATACGTTGCAGAAATTGTGCGCGGTGGTATTATGAGTATTGATGCAGGGCAGAATGAAGCAGGACGTTCTTTAGGTCTTAATTATCTGCAAACTATGTGGTTTATCATTCTTCCTCAGGCATTCAAAAATATTTTGCCCTCTCTGGCAAATGAATTTATCGTTCTTTTGAAAGAAACTTCCATCGCAGGTTATGTTGGTGTGACCGACTTAACCCGTGGAGCCAACATCATCCGTGGCGTAACTTATCAGGACTTTATGCCTTTAATCGGTGCTGCGGTGATTTATCTTGCATTGGTAATGTTCTTTACCTGGCTGGTAGGCATTCTGGAAAGGAGACTGAGAAAGAATGAGCGCTAATTCCATTATTAGTGTCCGCGGATTGAAAAAACACTATAACCGCGGTGCAATCAAAGCTTTAAACGGCGTCGATTTAGACGTAAAAAAAGGGGAAGTAATTGTAATTATCGGACCTTCCGGGTGCGGTAAATCTACCTTTCTTCGTTCCTTAAATTTATTGGAAGTTCCCACTGAAGGACAGATTTTCTTAGACGGTGTGGATATTACCGATAAAAAAACCAATATCAACCTGCACAGAAGAAAGGTTGGTATGGTATTCCAGCATTTTAATCTGTTTCCCAATATGACAATTTTAAAAAATATGACTTTAGCTCCCATTCAGCTGAAAAAAGCAACGAAGGCACAGGCAGAGGCAAAAGCAATGGATTTGCTTCGTGTGGTTGGCTTGGAAGACAGAGTCAATGCATATCCCTCTCAGTTATCGGGTGGACAGAAACAGCGTGTTGCGATTGTTCGTGCTCTTTGTATGGAGCCTGATGTAATGTTGTTTGACGAACCCACCTCCGCTTTGGACCCTGAAATGGTCGGCGAAGTGCTGGATGTTATGAAAAACCTGGCAAAAGAGGGAATGACCATGCTTGTGGTAACTCACGAAATGGGTTTTGCCCGTGAAGTTGCCGACCGAGTTATCTTTATGGATGAAGGAGTTATCTTAGAAGAAGGAACTCCCGACGATATTTTCAATCATCCCGTTCACGAAAGAACAAAAGCCTTTTTGAATAAGGTGTTATAAATTTGAAAACAAGAAAACCGAACACGGTTTGTTTGATAGAATAATAACGAAAGGATGGTACGATTATGCCGTTAAAGAAATTAAGCGATGTAGGCGAAATTACCGTAACCGAGAAAGCTATTGAAGAAATTGCAGGCCACGTTGCAACCCATTGTTACGGAGTGGTTGGCATGTGCGAAAAAAGCAAAGCAGAAGTGTTAAAACGTATGTTTGGCGGAGAAAGTTTACGAAAGGGCATCAAGGTTATCTGCCGTGATAACACTGTTAGTATTGAAATTCATATCAAGGTGACTTACGGTGTGAACATTAAGGCGTTGGCAGAAAATGTGAAACAGGATATTACGTATGCTGTGGAAAAAATGACAGGCGCTAAAATTAAAGATGTTACCGTTTGTGTAGACGATATTGTGGTGAATAAATAACCGCAACATCAACTTTGAAAAAGGGAGAAAACAATACATGAATAAAACAATCAATGGTGTGCTGTTGGCCAATATGCTGGAAGCGGCGAAAATCCATTTATGTAACAATAAAGAAGAGCTGAACGCTTTAAATGTGTTTCCGGTGCCGGACGGCGATACCGGAACCAATATGTCCATGACCTTCACCTCAGCAGCGTCTGCGGCACATAGCCGTACCGAAACTGCAGGAAGTGTTTTAGACGGTGTTTCTATGTCTGCACTCCGTGGTGCAAGAGGGAACTCCGGGGTTATCCTTTCTCAGATTTTAAGAGGGATGTCCAAAGCGGCAAAAGGCAAAACTGAGTTGGATGTTGCTGATATGGTGAATGCTTTCCGTTTGGGGTCTAAAACTGCTTACGAAGCAATTATGAAACCCACCGAAGGCACTATCTTAACCGTTATCCGTATGACTGCAGAGCACTTAGAAGAAATTCAGGACGAAATCACCGACCTGGATATGTTATTCACCGAAGCAGTTCGTGCTTCTTACGATGCACTGGCGCAGACTCCTGAAATGCTTCCCAAACTGAAGCAGGCAGGGGTTGTGGATTCCGGAGGAAAAGGTATCTGCTATATCATTGAAGGTATGGCAAATTATTATAAAACCGGTGTTATGCCCGAAGAAACAGTTGCTGAAGTTGCCAAAACTGCAGAGGTGTTCTCTGATAATCACGAAAACGTGAACTTCCAGTACTGTACTGAATTTATCATTCAGAATCCTGAACGCAAGAAAAATCAGTTGACTCAGCGTTACGAAGGGCTGGGGGATTCTATCGTTGTGGTTGCAATGGAAGATATCATCAAGGTGCATATCCACACCAATGACCCCGGTATCGTGATTTCCGAAGCGTTAAAAATCGGTAGCTTAATCGATATTAAAATCGATAATATGAAATATCAGAACGAAAATATTCAGAATGCAATTCCCAAGGAACGTCAGCCGTATGCCTTTGTTGCAGTTGCAGCAGGGGAAGGCTTTGCCAATATCTATAAAGAACTTGGCATTGAACATATCGTTTCCGGCGGTCAGTCTATGAATCCCTCTTCCGATGATATTTTAAATGCGGCAAACCGCACTAACGCAGATGTGGTTTATGTGTTCCCCAACAACAAAAATATTATCCTGGCGGCCCAGCAGGCAGCAGAATTATATGAAGGACAGATGGTGGTAATTCCCACCACAAATATGTCCGACGTTCTGCCGTGTATGGTTGGCTTTGATGA
>JAZOQZ010000071.1:0-4200 GCA_045656345.1 Clostridia bacterium | reverse complement strand
TGGCATTGTTCGGCGAAAAATACGGCGACAATGTTCGTGTGGTAACTATGGGTGACTACTCTATGGAATTCTGTGGCGGTACTCACTTAACCAACACTGCTCAGGCTGGTCTGTTTAAAATTGTTTCCGAAAGCGGTGTTGCTGCAGGGGTAAGAAGAATTGAAGCCGTAACCGGTACCAATTATCTGGAATATATGGCAAAAAGAGAAGAACTCTTAAAAGAAACCGCGAAAGTGTTAAAAGTAAATAACCTTTCCGATTTAGCCGTTCGTGCAAATCAGTTTGTTGACGAAATGAAAGCACAGAAACAGCAGATGGACGAGCTTCGTGCCAAACTTTCCAAAGGGGAAGCAGACGAAATTTTAAATTCTCAAAAAGACGTTTCCGGCGTAGCTTTAATCACTGCACAAAAAGAAGGTGCAACTGTGGATATGCTCCGTAACCTGTGCGATGAAATTAAGAATAAATACGGCGAAAATCCTGTTGTTATCGTGCTGTCCAACTTAGCAGACGATAAAATCACTTTCTTAGCAAGTGCCAACAAAGCGGCAGTTGCCAAAGGTGCACACGCAGGTAACATCATCCGTGAAGTAACCAAAGCGGCAGGCGGTTCCGGTGGCGGTAAACCCGATATGGCGCAGGGCGGCGGTAAAGACGCTTCTAAAATTGCAGATGCTATCGCTTTAGCAGAAGAAGTTCTGAAAGGACAGCTTTAATTATGGAAGATTGTTTATTCTGTAAAATTATCAAAGGGGAAATCCCTTCTAAAAAAGCGTATGAAGATGACAATGTGTATGCATTCTGGGATATTGCTCCCACTGCACCCGTGCACATCTTGGTAATTCCCAAAAAGCATATCGCAACCTTAAATGATGTGAATGCTGAAAATGCTGAAGTGATTGCGAAAATCTATGAAGCAATTCCGAAAATTGCCAAAGAAAACGGCATTGCCGAAGACGGCTACCGTGTGGTGACCAACTGCAATGCAGCGGCAGGACAGACCGTATTTCACATTCATTTTCATTTGCTTGGCGGCAGAGAACTGACCTGGCCCGCAGGTTAATTTTCCGATACAAATAAAATCAAAAAAATGCTTGCTGATATTCAGCAAGCATTTTTTTATGAATGGGCAATGCTGTACGAGATGTTGACAAATTCTTTAATAGGTGTTATAATAAATATGTATAGTTATGTTTATTTGAAAACAACAAAATCCAACCAATAAGGAGCTATCATATGATAAAGAAAAAGATTTATATCTGTGCCAGTGCACATTTTCCTCATGGGGATGCGGGTGCAAACCGAATTGAATATATTGCGCAGGCTCTCAGCTTAGCTTCTTATGACGTGATAGTATTATCTTGCGGAACAACACCTAACAACGCCACCGTGACTGACGGTTATGTGAATTATCTGGGATTTCGTTATCGGAATTTAGAGCTTTCCAACCCCAAAAAAGAAAAACTTCTGAGTGGTTATATGATGGCATCTCTTTTAAAAAAATGCGGTGTCACAAAAGATGACATTGTTTATATTTATGGCTCCAACAGCTTGTTTGTGTCACCGGTTTTAAAGTTTTGCCAACGCCGTCATATCAAAACCGTGATTGATGTGGTGGAATGGCATCAGCCCTTCCAATATCCAAAAGGTGAGAAGGATATCCGTTACAAATCTTCCGATAAAACCTTTACCAAATTAGCTCCTAAAACCAACGGAATTATATCCATTTCTGCTTGCATTTGTGATTATTATACGGATAAAGGGTGTTACACCGATGTGTTTCCTGTGATTATTGATGCCGAAAGCATTCCCTGTGATATCGAAAAGAAGGGAACAAGTGATAAAATTCATCTGATTTATCCCGGAAACCCGATGTATAAGGATGATATTGTTGTGATGCTTGAGGGCATTGCCGGCTTATCCAAAGAAGAGCAACAAAAAATCACGATGCATTTCACCGGTGTGAAGGAGGAAAAACTCCGGACATACTTGGGGGATCAGCAAACAGTGTTTGACCGCCTGAGTGACACCATTTGTTTTCACGGCTGGATGGAATATGACGAGTTGATCGCATTATATCAATCTGTGGACTTTTTATATATGTCCCGTCCGGATAATCTGGTAACCCGTGCCAACTTCCCCAGTAAGCTGCCCGAATTAATGGCGTATGGGGTGGTTCCTATCGGCAATCGGGTTGGGGATTATTACGAATACTTAACCGACGGCGAGGATTCTGTACTGTTTGATTGTAATACCCCACAGGATTGTGCCACAGCAATCAAACGGGTTCTGGCGACGACCAAAGAAGAACGTAAACAAATGTGTCAAAATGCCAGAAACACAGTATGTGAAAAATTTGATTATAAAAAATGGGCTCAAAAGCTTGACCAATTTATGGAGAATCTCAAATGAAATGTATGATAAAACGAATTCTTCGGTTCTTTTATTATTTGCCTTCCAACTTAACCAACCGCATCCGCTATGGCTTGCAGGGTGTTCGTGTGGGGAAAAGCCACGAAACCAAAGGCAGATTATGTATTAAAAATAAAGGCACCATCACCATTGGTGATCGTGTTCGTATCAATTCCAAAGGAAGTGCCAATCCGATTGGTGGCGGAGAAAAAACATATTTTCAGGTGTTAAAAGGTGCAAAGCTTACCATTGGAAATGATGTTGGAATGTCCAACTGTGCCATCACCGCAGCCGAGAGCGTTACCATCGGGAACTTTGTGCGGATTGGTGCAGGAGTGAAAATTTATGATACTGATTTTCATTCTTTAAATCCTTTTGAACGAACTGCAAAACCGGAAATCCCCAATGTGGTAACCAAACCCATTGTGATAGAAGATTATGCCTTTTTGGGTGCAGGAAGTTATATCCTAAAAGGCGTTAGTGTTGGCAAATACAGCATTGTTGGTGCAGGCTCTGTGGTAACCAAAGATATTCCCCAAGGGGAAATCTGGGGCGGCAATCCTGCAAAAAAAATCGGAACAGTACCGTTAGAAAACTAAGGAGTCAAGTGATGGAGCATTTAACCTCTCTTTTTCTTGCACAATCTTATAGTGACGCCTGGGATACCTACAAAAGAAGTTTAAAGGAATCCAATCTTGTTTATTGGGATTACGTGATTTTAACTGCTTCTAATGAGCTTCAGGCAGAGGGTTACCGTGCACAATTAAAAGCACGGGAAGAAAACGGATTTTTGCCCAGACATACTCATTTTGCCGTGATTCCTGATCCCGATGGCAAGCGTGTGGGCAGTGGCGGCGCTACCTTAAGTGTGATTCGTTATATCGCAGAGCATAGAGGAACCTCGGATTTTTCGGGACTTCGTATTCTGGTAATTCATTCAGGTGGCGACAGTAAACGTGTACCCCAGTATTCTGCTTTGGGAAAACTGTTTTCGCCTGTTCCCAACAGGCTCCCCAATCAGATGGCATCCACTTTGTTTGATGAATTTATGATGGTGATGTCTTCTGTTCCCGGCAGAATCCGGGAGGGTATGCTTTTAGCATCGGGAGATGTTTTATTGTTATTTAATCCCTTGCAGATAGACTATTCCGGTGTTGGCGCAGCTGCCATTTCTTTCAAAGAACCCGTGGAAACAGGGAAGAATCATGGAGTGTTTGTGCAGGGAGAGGACGGTAATGTTTCTGCCTTTTTGCATAAACAAAGTGTACAAGATTTAACGAAAAAGAATGCTGTGAATGACAAAGGCTATGTGGATATCGACACCGGCGCCGTGGTGTTTTCTACGAAAATGCTTTCTTCCTTATATAGCCTAGTTTGCACAGATAATCAGTTGGATGAAGAAAAATTCAACCAATTTGTCAATGATAAAGTCCGCCTTTCCTTATATGGCGATTTCTTATATCCTCTTGCCGAAACTTCCACCTTAGAGGCTTTTTACAAAGAAAAGCCGGAAGGAGAATTTTCAGATGAGCTACTGCTGGCAAGAGAAGCGGTGTGGAGGGTTCTTCGTCCCTATCGGATGAAGCTTCTTCGGTTTGCACCTGCTAAATTTATTCATTTCGGAACCACCCGTGAAATTCTCAAGCTGATGTCCACAGAAATTGAGAAATACAAAAACTTAGGCTGGAGCCGTCAGGTCAACAGCAGCGTCTGCGGAGACGGTACGGCGGCGTACAACAGCGTGCTGGACAGCCGCGCGCAGTATGGTCCGGGCAGCTATTTTGAGGT